>NZ_JBFOCT010000004.1:0-68448 GCF_040907925.1 Aeromonas sp. s12
TCTTTACCGGTTAGTGTGCTGATATGGCTCAGTCGGTAGAGCGCATCCTTGGTAAGGATGAGGTCCCCAGTTCGATTCTGGGTATCAGCACCATTAAATAGAAAGCCTCCCTGAAAAGGGAGGCTTTTTTGCATCTGTCATTTTTGTGATATCCCCTTACATTCCCTATTCCCGCAACCCCCTCTACTTGCAGCCGACACTGTTTATCTGCTGGTTTGAGTCCCAATGTGTTACTCATTTGACTGCTATTGATGGTTTTATCCAGAGATTTAACCATGATTGATTGACGTAAAACGTTTTACATGTAAAATCCGGCGCGTTTTGCCTATTACGTGGAGAGAGAGCATGGCGCAGGATAACGAATACTGTTTGGGGGCGGTACCCGCCAAAGGGCGCAAAGGAGTGCTGTCGCTGATGCTGGTGATGCTTGGCCTGACGTTCTTCTCTGCCAGCATGTGGACCGGTGGTGCGCTGGGTACCGGTCTGGTGTTTGACGACTTCATCAAGGCGGTACTGATCGGCAACCTGTTGCTGGGGATCTATACCGCCTGTCTCGGTTATATCGGTGCTTCAACCGGTCTCTCTACCCATCTGCTGGCGCGATACTCCTTCGGCGTCAAAGGTTCCTGGCTGCCATCCCTGCTGCTGGGCGGTACTCAGGTCGGCTGGTTTGGCGTTGGTGTGGCGATGTTTGCCCTGCCGGTGCAGAAGGCGACCGGCATAGATGTGAACTGGCTGATCGCCATTTCGGGCATGTTGATGACGGTGACCGTCTACTTCGGCATCTCCGCCCTGATGGTGCTGAGCTTTGTGGCCGTACCGGCCATTGCACTGCTTGGCGGCTACTCGGTCTGGCTGGCGGTGACCTCGACCGGTGGCATGGCTGCACTGCAGCAGGTACAACCAAGCAATCCCATCGAGTTCACCACGGCGTTGACCATGGTGGTTGGTTCCTTTATCAGTGCAGGAACCCTGACCGCCGACTTTGTTCGCTTTGGTCGCAAACCCTGGGGCGCCGTCATGATTACCATGGTGGCGTTTTTTTTGGGCAACACGCTAATGTTCGTCTTCGGCGCAGCCGGTGCGGCCGTGACCGGTCAGGCCGATATCTCGGAAGTGATGCTGATGCAGGGACTGCTGATCCCCGCCATTCTGGTGCTCGGCCTCAATATCTGGACCACCAACGACAACGCGCTCTATGCCTCCGGCCTCGGTTTTGCCAACATTACCGGCCTCAAGAGCAAGCCGCTCAGCGTGATCAACGGGCTCATCGGTACGGCTTGCGCCCTCTGGCTTTACAACAACTTTGTCGGCTGGCTGGCCTTTTTGAGTACGGCAATTCCGCCGATCGGTGGCATTATCATCATGGATTTCCTGCTCAATCGTGAGCGTTACCGTCAATTTGCCGAGCAGCAGTTCGAGACGGTGCGCTGGCAGGCGCTGGTCGCCACGGCAGTCGGGGTGGCTGTCGGCAAGTGGCTGCCGGGCATAGTGCCACTCAACGCGGTATTGGGCGCCGCCTTCACCTATTTCATTCTGGTTCGCCTCACCCAGCGGCCGGTTCTGGTACAGGAAGCTAACAAATGCTGATTCAACATATTCGTTTGGCCGATCGGGAAGGGTTGTGGCAGCTCCGTTGTCAGGATGGGGTCATCACCGCCATCGAACCCCATGACGAGCATGCCGTCGCCGGTCGGGTGCTGGACGGGGAGGGCGGTCTGGCGATCGCCCCCTTTATCGAACCCCACATTCACCTCGATACCACCCAGACGGCGGGTGAGCCGAGCTGGAATCTCTCCGGCACTCTGTTCGAGGGGATCGAGCGCTGGGCCGAGCGCAAGGCGCTGCTGACCCATGAGGATGTGAAACAGCGCGCCATCCAGACGCTGAAGTGGCAGATCGCCAACGGCATCCAGTTCGTCCGTACTCACGTCGATGTCTCCGATCCCAATCTGGTGGCGCTCAAGGCGATGCTGGAGGTGCGGGAGGAGATGAAGGAGTGGGTGGAGCTGCAGATCGTCGCCTTCCCGCAGGAGGGGATCCTCTCCTACCCCAATGGCAAGGCACTGCTGGAGGAGGCACTCAAGCTGGGTGCCGACGTGATTGGCGCGATCCCCCATTTCGAGTTTACCCGGGAATATGGGGTCGAAAGTCTGCACTACATCTTCGATCTTGCCGAGAAGTATCAGGTTCTGGTCGATGTGCACTGCGATGAGATAGATGACGAGCAGTCCCGCTTTATCGAGACGCTGGCAACCCTGGCCTACGAGCGGGGTATCGGCCATCGGGTGACGGCCAGTCACACCACCGCCATGCACTCTTACAACGGCGCTTATGCTTCCCGCCTGTTCCGGCTGCTGAAGATGGCGGACATCAACTTCGTGGCCAATCCGCTGGTGAACATTCACCTGCAGGGGCGGTTCGATACCTATCCCAAACGCCGTGGCATTACCCGGGTGAAGGAGATGCTGGAGGCGAACATCAACGTCTGCTTCGGTCACGACGACGTGTTCGACCCCTGGTACCCCATGGGCACTGCCAACATGTTGCAGGTGCTGCACATGGGGCTGCATGTCTGCCAGATCATGGGTTACGAGCAGATCAACGACGGTCTGAAGCTGATCAGCAGCCACAGCGCCCGCACCCTGAATGTGCGGGATCGCTATGGTATCGAGGTGGGCAAACCGGCCAACCTGTTGATCCTGCCTGCCGAGAACGGCTTCGATGCGGTGCGCCGTCAGGTGCCAGTGCGTTATTCAATTCGTCACGGTAAGGTGATTGCCCAGACCCGCCCGGCCCAGACCGAAATCGTGCTGGGTCAGCCCGAGCCCATCGATTTTCGCCGCTGAGATTTCAATCAGGCTGGATGTCGATTAGTTCCGCCTCTGGGCACAAGGGCCGCCATTGCGACATAATGGCGGCCTGACCCTGAGGGAGTGACACCATGCAAACCTGGTTCTATGTTGCTGCAGGGGGCGCCATCGGCGCCTGCCTTCGTTTTGGAATTGCCGAACTGATGGCCTTGCTGCTGGGGCGCCACTTTCCTTACGGGACTCTGGTGGTCAACGTGGTGGGCTCTTTCATCATGGGGGTGGCGTTCGCCCTCATCAGTCATGGTCATGTGGTAGAACACCCGATGAAGCCGCTGCTGATGGTGGGGATCCTCGGTGCCCTGACCACGTTTTCTTCCTTTGCCCTCGATACGGTCGTGCTGGCTCAACATGGGGCCTATCTGAAAGCGCTGCTCAACATCGGTCTCAACCTCTTCCTCTGTCTGGCCATGGTGGTGCTGGGCATGCAGTTGGTTGCGAGCCGGGTTTAAGGTGTCCGGACGCCAGTGGCTCTGGTAAACTGGCGGCCATTCTTTGCTCTATGGGTGTTTAAGGGATGTCAGAACAAGCAACGACAACGCATTTTGGCTTTAAAACCGTGGCCGCGACCGAGAAGGAAACTCTGGTAGCAGGTGTCTTCCATTCGGTGGCAGCCAAGTATGATCTGATGAACGATCTGATGTCGTTCGGCATCCACCGCCTGTGGAAGCGCTTCACCATCGACTGTTCCGGTGTGCGCAAGGGCCAGAAGGTGCTGGATCTGGCCGGTGGTACCGGTGACTTGACCGCCAAGTTCTCCCGCATCGTCGGCGAGACCGGTCAGGTGGTGCTGGCGGATATCAACGACTCCATGCTGAAAGTGGGCCGCGACAAGCTGCGCAATCTGGGGGTCGCCAACAACGTCTCCTACGTGCAGGCCAATGCCGAGGCGCTCCCCTTCCCGGATAACCACTTCGACGTGATTACCATCGGCTTCGGCCTGCGCAACGTCACCGACAAGGACAAGGCGCTCGCCTCCATGTTCCGCGTGCTCAAGCCGGGTGGCCGTCTGCTGGTGCTGGAGTTCTCCAAGCCGGTCAGCGAAGTGATCGCCAAGCTCTATGACCTCTACTCCTTCAAACTGCTGCCGAAAATGGGCGAAATCGTCGCGAACGACAGTGAAAGCTACAAATATCTGGCAGAGTCCATCCGCATGCACCCGGATCAGCAGACCCTGGCTGGCATGATGGAAAATGTCGGTTTCGAGCAGGTGGAATACTTCAATCTGACTCAGGGTGTGGTCGCCCTGCACCGCGGTTACAAGTTTTAAGGTTGCCTATGCCGATGGATGCCATGGTCACCGCGGTGATCGAAACCAGCCTCAACCAGTTGCTGGCGCTGGACAAACAGAGTCCGGAGCGGCTGCGCAAACTGGTGGGCAAGGTGCTCAAGCTGGAGCTGCGTGAACTCAAGCCGCTCTGGTTCGTCTTCTCCGAGCGTCGGCTGGATGTGCTGGCCCAGCATGAAGGGGAGGCCGATGCGGTGCTCAGCCTGTCGCTGACCGCCCTCGGTCTGCTGAAAGACCCGTCCGCTCTGACCCGCTATATCCGCGAGGAGAAGCTGGATCTGAGCGGTGATCCCCAGCTGGTACAGGCATTCAGCCTGCTGCTGGGTGAGCTGGATATCGACTGGGAGGAGGAGCTGTCGCGCTATACCGGCGATGTGCTGGCCCACACCCTGTTCAGTGGTGCCCGTCAGGCGCGTCGCCTGGTCGGTCGCGAGCTGTGCCGCACCCGCAGCCAGCTGGCGGAATATCTGACCGAAGAGGCCCGCCTCGCCCCCGGCCCGCTGGAAGTGGCGAGTTTCAACGATGACGTCGAGGTGCTGGCCCAGCAGCTCAAGGCCGTCGAACTGCGGCTGGCCCGCTTCGAACAGCAGGTGACCTGATGACCCCGAAGGAGTTCAAACGCCTCTATCGCATCATCACCATCCTGCTGGAGCAGGGCATCGACGAGCTGGTGCCCGCCCGCTATCAACCCTGGCCGGGTCGTCTGGCCCGTCGCTCCCTGTTCTGGCTCAAGAACAAGCAGCCGGATCTCAGCCGCGGTGCCCGCATCCGCCTCGCCTTCGAGGCTCTGGGCCCCATCTTCATCAAGTTTGGCCAGATGCTCTCGACCCGCCGCGACCTGCTGCCGCCGGATATCGCCGAGGAGCTGGCTCTGCTGCAGGACAGGGTGCCCCCCTTCTGTGGTCAGGCGGCGCGCCAGCAGATCGAGCTGAGCCTGGGTTGTCCCATCGAAACCCTGTTTGACGACTTCGACGAGACGCCGCTGGCGTCGGCCTCCATCGCGCAGGTGCATACCGCCCGCCTGAAGGAGAGTGGCCGCGAGATCGTCATCAAGGTGATCCGTCCCGACATCGAACCTGTCATCGAGGCCGACCTGCGGTTGATGCAGGCGCTGGCACGTCTGGTGGCCCGCTTCGTGCCCCAGAGCGCGCGACTGCGCCCCATCGAGGTGGTGGAGGAGTATCGCAAGACCATCCTCGACGAGCTGAATCTGATGCGCGAAGCGGCCAACGCCATCCAGCTGCGCCGCAACTTCACCGGCTCCGAAGCGCTCTATGTGCCTGAAATCATCACCGACCTCTGCCGCGAGCAGGTGCTGGTGATGGAGCGCATCTACGGTATTCCGGTCTCCGACATTCCAGCGCTGGAAGCCAACGGCACCAATATGAAGCTGCTGGCCGAGCGCGGGGTGGAGGTCTTCTTCACCCAGGTGTTCCGCGACAGCTTCTTCCATGCCGACATGCACCCGGGCAACATCTTCGTCTCTTACGAACATCCGGAAAACCCGCTCTGGATCGGCATCGACTGCGGTATCGTCGGTACCCTCAATCGGGAAGACAAACGCTATCTGGCGGAGAATTTCCTCGCCTTTTTCAACCGTGACTATCGCCGCGTGGCGGAGCTGCACGTGGAGTCGGGTTGGGTACCGGCAGACACCAAGGTGGATGAGTTCGAGTTCGCCATCCGCACCGTGCTGGAGCCCATCTTCGAGAAGCCGCTCTCCGAAATTTCGTTCGGTCATGTGCTGCTCAACCTGTTCAACACTGCCCGTCGCTTCCATATGACGGTGCAGCCGCAGCTGGTGCTGCTGCAAAAGACCCTGCTCTATGTGGAAGGGTTGGGGCGTCAGCTCTACCCGCAGCTCGATTTGTGGCAGACCGCCAAGCCGTTCCTCGAAAACTGGATGCACGAACAGGTCGGGCCCAAGTCGGTATTGAACGCCATCAAGGAGAAGGCGCCATTCTGGGCCGAGAAGCTGCCGGAGCTGCCGGAGCTGGTCTATGAGACTCTGCGCCAGACCCGTCATCAGCAGCGTCATTTCGACCAGATGTTTGCCGAATTCCGCCGTCACAGCCGTCGGCAGGGGCAGGCCCGCTACCTCTTAGGGGTTGGAGCCAGCCTGCTATTGGCGGGTGTATTCTTGCTGACCCAAAAACAACACATTGAGTGGGGACAAGCCAGTCTCGCCGGTGCAGCCCTCTGCTGGCTGGTCGGCTGGTTGCGAACCCGTTCCCATTAATCAACAACCGCGCCGTCAGGCGCCTGTTCTGGAGAGAAAATCATGGGTGGTATCAGTATTTGGCAATTGTTGATCATTGCAGTCATCGTCGTGCTGCTGTTCGGTACCAAGAAACTGCGCGGCATTGGCGGTGATCTGGGCGCGGCGGTCAAAGGGTTCAAGAAAGCCCTCTCCGACGAGCCGGCTGATGCCAAGGCCGAGCAGAAAGATGCCGAGTTTCCCCCGAAACAGCTGAACGAAGCGGCCACTCAGAGCAGTGAGACCGCCAAACAGAAAGACAAAGACCAGGCCTAAGCCATGTTCGATATCGGTTTTTGGGAGCTGGTCGTTATCGGTGTGGTAGCACTGGTGGTACTGGGGCCCGAGCGGCTGCCGGTTGCCATCCGCACGGCTACCCACTGGATCCGCCTCATTCGTTCGACCGCGAACTCGGTCAAGTCCGA
Organism: Aeromonas sp. s12; assembly: GCF_040907925.1. Classification (NCBI taxonomy): domain Bacteria; kingdom Pseudomonadati; phylum Pseudomonadota; class Gammaproteobacteria; order Aeromonadales; family Aeromonadaceae; genus Aeromonas; species Aeromonas sp. s12. Next base: position 6,841 of record NZ_JBFOCT010000004.1, read on the forward strand.
GCTGGAGCAGGAGCTCAAGTTGCAAGAGCTGCATAACGACCTCAAGAAGGCCGAACAGTTGCAGATGAGCAACCTGAGCCCCGAGCTGCAGGAGTCCATCGAACAGCTCAAGGCGGCGGCCCAGTCGGTCAATCGCCCCTATCAGGTGGAGAACGAGATCCGTCCGCCGCGCCCCGAGCCGGTCGCCCAGGCGGAGCCTGCCACGCCGGTTGAGCCTGCAGTGCAGCTGAGCCACGACGTGCCGCCGGTCAACAGCCAGCGGGAGAGTGAGCCGGTGCCGGTCAGCGACTCCGCAGTAAAAGGGGAGGTGAAGCCATGAGTCAGGCCGAACAACCCCTGATCAGCCATCTGGTTGAGCTGAGAACCCGCTTGCTGCGCTCCATTACCGCCATCCTCGTGGTGTTTCTGGCGCTGATCTACTTCTCCAACAACATCTACGACTTCGTGGCTCAGCCGCTGCTCAGCCAGCTGCCGGAAGGGACCAGCATGATCGCGACGGATGTGGCGACCCCCTTCCTGACGCCGATCAAGCTGACGCTGGTGGTCTCCTTCTTCGTGGCGATCCCCTATCTGCTCTATCAGGCCTGGGCCTTTATCGCCCCCGGTCTGTACCAGCATGAGCGGCGGCTCATCATGCCGTTGGTGGTCTCCAGTGCCCTGCTGTTCTATGCGGGGATGGCGTTCGCCTACTACGTGGTGTTCCCGCTGGTGTTCGGTTTCTTCACCAGTACCGCCCCTGCCGGGGTGACGGTGGCGACCGACATCGCCAGCTATCTGGACTTCGTACTGACCCTGTTCTTCGCGTTCGGGGTGGCGTTCGAAATTCCGGTGGCGACCATACTGCTCTGCTGGACCGGCGTGACCACACCGCAAAACCTGAAGGAGAAACGTCCCTACGTCGTTGTCGGGGTGTTTGTGGTCGGCATGCTGCTGACGCCGCCTGATGTCTTCTCCCAGACCCTGCTCGCCATTCCGATGTGGGCGCTGTGGGAGATAGGTCTGTTCTTCGCCCGCTTCTACGTGAAGAAAGAGGATGAAGAGCAACAGGAACAACCGGATGTGGAGAGCTGAGGCTCTGTTCGTCACCTGTTTGCCGGACGGCGAGAGGATGACGAAGTCCGCAGGAATAGCAGAACGAGGGGAGCTGAGGCTCCCTTCCTCTTTTCATGCTCCCGTTCGAGGCGTATGGTAAGACCCCATTCGGTAGATGGTTTTCAAATACCTGATATGTATTCCTTTTGTTCGGAACGTCTCATTCCATGATCGATATCGGTTTAAACCTGACCAGCAGCCAGTTCACCGGTGAACAGCCTGAGCTGGTGGCCCGTGCCCGCGCCGCCGGAGTGGAAGCGCTGATCCTCACCGGTACCGATCTGGCTGGTAGCCGCGAGAGCGCCGGGTTGGCCGCCCGCTGGCCGGGCTACTGCTTCTCCACCGCCGGGATCCATCCCCACGACGCCAAGAGTGTCGATGAGGCGACCCTGCCCGCCTTGCGCGAGCTGGCAGCCTTGCCGCAGGTGGTGGCTATTGGCGAGTGCGGCCTCGACTACAACCGCGACTTCTCCCCCCGCCCGGTGCAGGACGCTGTGTTCGACGCCCAGCTGGCACTGGCTGCCGAGCTCCGTATGCCGGTGTTTCTCCACTGCCGCGATGCCCACGCCCGCTTTATCGAGATCCTCCGTCCCTGGTTGCCGAAACTACCGGGAGCCGTGCTGCACTGCTTCACCGGTTCCGACGAGGAGCTGGACGAGTGTCTGGCGCTGGGGCTGCATATCGGGGTGACCGGCTGGCTCTGCGACGAGCGCCGCGGTCAGCTTCTGCGCGAACAGGTGGCCCGCATTCCGGCCGGTCGGCTGATGATCGAGACCGACGCACCCTATCTGGTACCGCGGGATCTGAAACCGCGCCCGAAACGCAACGAACCCGCTTTTTTGCCGCACATCGCCCAAGTGGTGGCGGCCTGTCGTGGTGAAGCGCCCGAGGCCTTGCTGGCCCATACCCGGGCCACCTCCGCCGCGTTCTTCCAACTTCCTCTCCAGGAGTGATTCATGGCTACAACTCTTCCGGGCGCCTTTCCGGGCCGCCGCCTGCGCCGTCTGCGCAAACATGATTTCAGCCGTCGTCTGGTGCGCGAGAACGTACTGACCGTCAACGATCTCATCTATCCGGTGTTCGTGCTGGAGGGGGAGAACCGTCGGGAAGCCGTTCCCTCCATGCCGGGGGTAGAGCGTCTCTCCATCGATCTGCTGTTGGAAGAGGCTGCCGAGTTGGTGGAGCTGGGCGTGCCTGCCATTGCCCTGTTCCCGGTGACCCCGCTGGAGAGCAAGAGCCTGATGGCGGAAGAGGCCTACAACCCGAACGGGCTGGCCCAGCGCACCGTGCGCGCCCTCAAGGCTCGCTTCCCGGAGCTCGGGGTGATCACCGACGTGGCGCTCGATCCGTTCACCACCCACGGTCAGGACGGCATCATAGATGATGAAGGCTATGTGCTGAACGACATCACCACCGAGATCCTGATCAAGCAGGCGCTCTCCCACGCCGAAGCCGGGGTCGATATCGTCGCGCCGTCCGACATGATGGATGGCCGCATCGGTGCCATCCGCGCGGCGCTGGAAGAGAACGGCTTCATCAACACCCAGATCATGGCCTACTCCGCCAAGTATGCCTCCTGCTACTACGGCCCGTTCCGTGATGCGGTTGGCTCTGCCGGCAACCTCGGCAAGAGCAACAAGGCCACCTATCAGATGGATCCGGCCAACAGTAACGAAGCCCTGCACGAAGTGGCGCTGGATATTCAGGAAGGGGCCGACAGCGTGATGGTCAAGCCGGGTATGCCCTATCTGGACGTGGTTCGTCAGGTGAAGGATCAGTTCGGCGTGCCGACCTTCGCCTATCAGGTGAGCGGCGAGTACGCTATGCACATGGCGGCGATCCAGAACGGCTGGCTGAAAGAGAAGGAGACCATCATGGAGTCCCTGCTCTGCTTCAAGCGGGCCGGGGCCGATGGCATCCTCACCTATTTCGCCAAGCGCGTGGCGCAGTGGTTGAAGGAAGATGCCCGTTAAGCTGACGTGACCGAGCGTGTAACGGATAGAAAAGAGGGGAGCCGATGGCTCCCCTCTTTCGTTACTGATAGCTGATTACAGCTTGGTCCAGGCATCGCTCCAGTGGCTGCCGGTACCCGGTGCATAGTGGCTGGTCGAGCCGCCACACCAGCCGCTGTAGGGCCAGGGTTTGCACTCGTAGTCGTCACCTGCATTGCTGACCCGTTCGCCACTCTGATAAGCGGTGCCCGCAACATAGGCCGGGTAGCTGCCGTTACCACCGTCACTGTCACCACCCGGAGCCTGTTCCACCAACGTCAGGGTGAAGCGGCGCTCGAAGCCCTGCTTGCTCCCCTCAGCCATGCCCGCCAGCAACAGCTCGTAACTGCCGGCCGCAAGGCCCGGCTGCGTCAGCTGCAGGGAACCCTGACCATCGATCAGGGCGCTGCCGGTGGCGACCGGATTGCCATCCTGCAACAGGGTCGCGGTGACGGTCACCGGGTTGGCGGTGGTCAGCGTCAGGCTGAAGTCGAGCGTGCCGTTGACGATGGAATATTCAGACGCCAGGTCGGTGACGGTGAAGTCACTGCTGCTACCGGTCGTGGGCAGGATGAAGTCTCCGCTCAGGTAGGTCAGACCGGTCCAGCCGGAGCTGGTCAGCCAGTGCTTGCCATTGGTCTGATAGACGTTGGGCAACTGGGTGCACTGTTTGTTGTCATTGACGAAGCCGATACCGTAAAAGCCCGCCACATTCTTGTAGCAGAGCTGGCGACCATTCTGGTGCAGCACTGGCTGATCCAGCTTGCCCTTGTGGTGGAGTGACAGCCAGTCAAACTGGTTGATGGCCGAGACCAGCGGCACAAACTGGCCATCGGGCTGACGATAACGGATCAGGGATCCGGCATCACAGAGCAGACCATCAGCCTGCTGTTCGACGTAGCCGTAGTACTGCTCGCCATCCTGGAAGGTGAACCGGCAGAGATTGCCTTTCTCCGACTCCTTGGGGATCCAGCCCATCAGCAGTCGCTCCTGATTGTTCAGGGCCGCCAGCTGCCCGGCACTGAAGTCGCTGCCGTTGGCTACCCAGCCTTGCGGCATGGTGGAGAATTGCATGAAGTAGTGGTCGGTATAGTACATGTGGCTGTCAGCGCGGTGCTTGCGAGCCCCCTGGCTGACCGAGTTGTAGCGATAGATGTCGTTTTCCGGCTTGTGGAAGCCGTTGAGATCATCGTCCAGATAAGGCAGGTCGCCCTTGCGAATATGGTAGTTGGCCATACCCGTCATCAGGGGATGCCAGCCGTGGCTGCCACGGGCAAACGCGCTCTCATGGCTGTAGGACTTCCCATCGAAGCCGTGGCCAAATTCGTGGGCAATGATGCCCCAGCCGCCGTAGTAGTGGCTGACAAAGTTAAAGGTATCGACCCCGGTGATGCCACCACTCCCGAGCCCGCCCCCCATGGCGGTGATCCCCAGGTTGAGGTAGGGGCGCTTCATCAGGCTGTGGTAGTAGTAGTCATAATCGGCGGCCGTAAAGATGCCGTTCGGCACATAGCTGTTGCCGCCATTGCCGAACATCTCGTAGCCGTTCACCGCCTTGAAGTTGTACCAGACGTGCCTGAACTCCTCGGTCGAGACCATGTAGGCCAGGTTGGTGGCGATGATCAGCCATTCGCGAGCGTAGAGGGCATTGATGGGGCGCCAGGAGCCGCTGGTGTTGGTGGCGAAGCGCACGTTCCAGCTTGGCTTGAGGCGTGCCAGCTTCTGGGCAAACGGATCCGAGTTGGAGCTGAACCTGTGCTCGAACTGGGCAGGCAGATTGATGCTGTTGTCGAGCAGGTTGTTGAGATCAAACACGCCATCGCGGCTGGCGCTGTTGAAGCGTCCCTGCTCGCCAAAGGCGCTCAGTGGCAGGGTGATTTGGGCATAGGCGGGCAGGCGATCGAGCTGGCCCAGGATCAGCCACTTGTTGATACCGTTCAGGCGTGACTCGATATTGATGTCATGCAGCTCTCTGGCGGCATAGTTGGTGATGCGCACCGTGTCGTTATCAAGCAGCTCAGTCTTGACCAGCGAATTGATGTTGACCGAACGCAGGGCGCGATCGATCAACACCTCGTAGGGTTCGTCATTGCGCAGTATGTAGCTGACTGTGGCCGGCATCAGCTTATCGAAGATCAGCGGGCGAGCCGGCAACTGCTCGTCGGCCGTGAAGCTGATCTCCTTGCTCAGCAGCTGGTTGAAACCCAGGCCGCGTTCGTTGGCGGTGACAAGCGCCGAGCCCGCCAGCTGGAGATCTTTCAGCGCCGCCACGGGCTGCTGGTTGATCTCCCGGACAGTAAAGGTCGGGTTCTTGAACTGAAAGTCGTTGGCGATCAGGGTATCGGCATCATGCCACTCGATGCGGTCCTTGAAGTTCACCACCAGCCGATCGTCATCCATGTCGATTTTTTGCAGATTGCTGTCTGCGATCACCTGCTCAGGCGCCAGCGGGGTGTTGCTGGCGATGGCATCAGCCAGTTTGCGCAAGTCATAGATGTAGTAGTTTTTGCCGGCTGTATGGGCCAGGAGATAGTCACCCACCTGATGGAGTTGCACCAGACGGTGGCTGTATTTTCCTTCAAAGGCGAGCCGACCGGCGATGGGGGTCTTGAGGCTGTTCTCCGGCGTCACATCCTGCTGGCGGTAGACCTTGATCTCGCTCAGCGCATCGGCCACCAGCACGTAATCCTGATTGGCAAAGACGGCCTGGGCGCGGTGCAGGCTGTTGCTGCCGGAATCCCGACCGGTTCCCAGGGTGGTGACATGGCGATGCTCGTCGGCCAGATCGAAGATATCGACCCGGTGCGAGTAGCGCGAGACCACGTAGAGCAGGTTGTTGCGGACAAACAGTTCGCTGACCTGGTTGTAGGCCGTGGCACTGCCGGTTTCGGTACCGCGGATCTCGCCAATCTGCTGGCGGCTCGGGATATCGATAATGGCCACATGGCCCGGATTGCCGTTCTGGCTGACATAGAGCCGATCCTGATAGCGCTCGACCGCCGTAATCAAGCTGGCGTCCAGCCCCAGCTGGTCGGCCGTCAGCTCCTCGCCTTTGTCCAGATATTGCAGCGAGGTGGCAAACGAGTTGACGCTGCAGGAGCTGGTCTCCATCACCACCCGGGTGCGTTCGCCATTCTGGATCTGGCCGTGGGGGAAGTACTCCAGCAGACAGCCGTTGCCGTAGTCATAGTTGCCAAAGCGTTTGTTGACCGCTACGACCCCACCGTCGTACCAGGTCAGCTCCCACTCCTCATCGAAGAAATCAAAGACGTTACGAATGGCTGTTTCGTCGAAAAAGTGGGGTTTGGGCAGATCGAACAGGATGTGGTTATCCGCCGTCAGCGGGTAGAGCAGGCCGTTGATGGCAAGGTGGCGCTTGCCATCCTTGATGATCACGTTCTGCTCGTCAGCCGCGTTCTGATGCAGCGCGGCGAGGCGCGCCGTCATCTGTTCGTAGTGCTCCTGATAGGTTTGTTTGAAATAGGCTTGTTCGCGCTCATCGGCCACGACATGGGCCGACAGCAGCAGTCCGAGCAGGGTGGCAAGCTTGGTGGTTCTTGGCATGGTGATTTCCTTATCTTGGTTGTTGTTGGACGTTTTTTGGTGCTTGGCAAGCATGTAAAAGAGAGGGGCTAACCCGTCCGGGTCAGTGCATCCTGCCCATCTGCAGCGTGGCCGACGGGCAGGATATGGGCGGGGGCCTGTCGGCCCCCGTTAGTGGTTGGGGCAAGGTCAGAGCTTGATCCAGGCATCGCTCCAGGCAGAGCCGGTACCCGGTGCATAATGGCTGGTCGAGCCGCCACACCAGCCGCTGTAGGGCCAGGGTTTGCACTCGTAGTTGCCACCGGCATTGCTGACCCGATCACCGGACTGATAGCCGGTGTTGGGGGCGTAGGCCGGGTAGTCACCTTCGCCACCCCCGCTGTTCTCTTCGGTCAGCGCAACCGGGAAGCGCTGTACCACCGGCTGCTGGCCGTCAGCCAGACCGGTGATGACCACTTCGTAGCTGCCATCGGTGACGTTGCTGCCCTGTAGTACCAGGGTACTGGTGCCGTTCACCTGGCTGCTGGTGGTGCCGTGGCTGTGGCCGCTCTGCTCCAGAGTCGCGGTGATCTGTACCGGGTTGGCGGTGGTCAGGTTGAAGCGGATGCTGACCTGACCGTTGACTATGGTGTACTCGCTCGCCATGGCGCTGACGGTGAAGTCGCTGCTGCCTTCGGCGGGTGGCGTTGTGCCGCCGCAGTCGCTGTCGCCCTGTACGCGCCAGACGCCCCAGTCACCCGTGGTGCCCGGCTCTTCGTTCTGGGTCCACCAGCCTGCCAGCCAGTTCTTGCCGTTGTGGCTGACGATGTCGCCACCCACGTAGACCTTCTTGGCATCCCAGCTGTTTTCACAGACGGCGCCCTGCTCCCTGACGGTCACGTTGCGCTGCTGGGTTACCTGCTGACCGGCGCTGTCGCTCACCTGATAGGTAAGGGTGTAGCGGCCGACCTTGCTGCTATCGACGTTGCCGCTGACCTTGATTTGGGCGGTCAGGTCGCCATCTTCTTCATCATGGGCGCTGACGCCGGTCATCGGATCGAAAGCGGTACCCAGCTCCAGCGTGGTGTCGGTGACACCGCTGAACACCGGCTTCATGCTGTAGACCTCGATGGTACGTACCTGCTCGGTGACGTTGTTGTCGCGATCGCTCACCTTGTAGGTGAGGGGGTAGAGGCCGATGCGCTGGCTGTCTACCGAGCCTTCTACCTGGATCTGGCCAGTCAGGTCGCCATCTTCCTTGTCGTTGGCGCTGACACCGGCCAGCGGATCAAAGGCGGTACCCTGCTTGATGCGGGTATCGCTCAGGCCGCTGAACACCGGCTTGCCGTTGTCGACCGGCGGCGTGATCTCCTGATCGTGGATGAAGGGGCCGTAGCTCTTGATGAAGGATTCGTTGTAGGACTGACCGGCGGCGTTGCGGCCCATGTCCCAGTTGATGGACCAGGTCATCACGCCACGCAGCGGTTGCCCCTCGCTCTTCAGGCGGTTGAAGGCGTTGTAGAGCTTCTGCGGATCCTGCACATAGCCGGTGGCGGCGGCGTCGATGTTGGTCGGAATGCCGAACACCAGCTTGTCATGGGGGATCTTGTAGAAGCCGCGGGTTCCGTTGCTCAGCGAATCCGCCATGTAGTAGATGAACTCTTCTTTCAGGGCATCGTTGTTCTGGGCAATCCAGCCGATCCCATCGATGTAGATACCGTCACCACCCTGGTTGTAGAACTGGGGGTTGATCCAGTCGTAGTAGCCTTCCAGATTGCGGATATAGGGGATGTAGGCGCCAGTCTGGGTCAGATAGGGGAACTCCGGCGCCATGGTGATGAGGAAGTTTTTCCCCTGGGCGCGGTAGTGATCCTTGACCAGACGCAGGGCCGCCGGGATCACGGTCTGGTTGTTGGCGGCAGTGATGGCGGACTGCTCCAGATCGATGTCCAGGCCGTCGAATCCATAGGTTTCCACCAGACGGATGATCTCGTCGGCGAAGGCCTGCTCCTGACCGGTACGCAGCTCGATGTGCGCATCGGCACCGCCCAGCGCCAGCAGCACGGAACGGCCCTGACGGTTCAGCTCGGCAATCTGCTCGATAAACTGGCTTTCGCTCATGCCGATGGCCGGGTCGAGTTTGAAGGTGGGGATGGGATCGCTGCCATACACCTTCATGAAGGAGACATCGACCACGTTGTATTGCGGGTTGGCCTGATCGAGCTTGACGCAGGGGGCGATACCGCCCTTGTAGCCCGAACCGTCACACCAGTTGTGCCAGTAGCCGACCACCACGCCGGACTGGGGGTTGACCATCGCCTGACCGGCACTGGCGGCATATGCCATGGGGGCGCCCATGCCGAGCAGGCAGCCAAGCAGGGATAATTTGAGTTTGTTCATCGTCTCTCCGTACGGTGCAGATGGGGCGTCGGTTGTGACCGGACGTCCCCGGGGGCAGCCCCGCTGTCATAGGTGTTTTCCCTTAGACCGGTGGCTTTGCGTCGCGCCCTTTCGGGTCACTTTGCCTTTTTCACCCGATTTCTGTGCAGCACAGAGAATCAAGTGACCTGCATGGCAGGTTGCCTATGATAGATGCTTGAAAATAAATTAATCAATAGTTGGTTTTGATTCTAATTGACTGAAAAATATTGATAATTTGTTACAGCTACCACACTTTGTCCGTTTCCATGATTGAGCATGACGGTACTTGGCTGGCAGCTGTGGCGCCGGTAAATGGCGACTTTTTGCCCCTTGAAAGTAGCGGTAAGAGCAAAAAAAGGCCCACAGATTCATTCTGTTACTGGCTGTTGATAGCAAAACTGCAGCAACGGCAGAGATCCGGGTCGCAATGGCTGGAAAAGTACAGGGTTGCGGCGGATTCCCGCTTGATTATTGCGTGGCTTGGCCACATGTTAGAAAGCCATACAGAGCTGCTAAAGCGGTCTGTTCAAGACCAAACAAGAGGTAACCGGGATGAATAACCCTTTGCTGACAATGGATTCGCTGCCCCCTTTCAGCCAGATCAAGCCGGAGCAGGTTCAGCCTGCCGTGATTCAGGCGATTGCTGACTGCAAGCAGAAGATCAGCGATGTGCTGGCCCAGCGTGATCCCCATACCTGGGATAGCCTGATTGCCCCGCTGGAAGAGGTAAATGACCGCCTGTCACGGATCTGGTCACCGGTCAGCCACCTCAACTCCGTACTCAACAGCGAAGCGCTGCGCGAGGCCCATGACGCCTGCCTGCCGTTGCTCTCCGAATTCCAGACCTATGTCGGTCAGCATGAAGGGCTCTATCAGGCCTATCTGGCCCTCTCCCAGAGCGATGATTTCCCGCTGCTGAGCGGCGCCCAGCGCAAGGAGATCCAGAATACCCTGCGTGACTTCCGCCTCTCCGGCATCGGTCTGCCTGCCGAGGCGCAGCAGCGTTACGGCGAGATTCAGGCCCGCCTCTCCGAGCTGGCCTCCCGTTTCAGCAACAACGTGCTGGATGCGACCCAGGGCTGGCACAAGCTGGTGGCCGATGAAGCCGAATTGGCCGGTCTGCCCGACAGCGTGCGTGCCGCTGCCCGTCAGATGGCCGAGCTAAAGGGCAAAGAGGGGTGGCTGTTCACGCTGGATATCCCCTCTTATCTGCCGGTGATGATGTATGCCGACAACCGCGAACTGCGCGCCGAGATGTATGAGGCCTTCACCACGCGCGCCTCTGATCAGGGACCGAATGGCGGCAAGTGGGACAACTCCGCCATCATGAGCGAGCTGCTCACCCTGCGCCGCGAACTGGCTCAGTTGCTGGGCTTTGCCAACTATGCCGAGCTCTCCCTGGCCACCAAGATGGCGGACAAGACCGAACAGGTGGTGAGCTTCCTCACCGATCTGGCGGCCAAATCCCTGCCGCAAGGCAAGGCCGAGCTGGAGGAGATCCGCGCCTTCGCTGCCGAACAGCACGGTCAGAGCGAGCTGGCCGCCTGGGATCTCGCCTACTACGCCGAGAAGCTCAAGCAGCACAAGTTCTCCATCTCCGATGAGCAGTTGCGCCCCTACTTCCCCGCCAGCAAGGTGGTGAAGGGGTTGTTCGAGGTGGTGAAGCGGGTGTTCGGCATGAAGGTGCGCGAGCGCCTCGGCATCGACACCTGGCACCCTGACGTGCGCTTCTACGATATCTTCGATGCCGAGGATGAGCTGCGCGGCAGCTTCTACCTCGACCTCTACGCCCGCGAGCACAAGCAGGGCGGCGCCTGGATGGATGTCTGCCTGGGTCGTCGCTATCGTCAGGATGGCTCACTGCAAAAGCCGGTCGCCTACCTGACCTGCAACTTCAACGGCCCGGTCGATGGCAAACCGGCGCTGTTCACCCACAACGAAGTGGTCACCCTGTTCCATGAGTTTGGCCACGGCATTCACCACATGCTGACCCGCATCGATGTGGCCGGTGTCGCCGGTATCAACGGCGTGGCCTGGGATGCGGTGGAGCTGCCGAGCCAATTCCTCGAGAACTGGTGCTGGGAGTCCGAGGCGCTGGCCTTTATCTCCGGCCACTACGAGACCGGCGAGCCGCTGCCTGCCGATCTGCTGGAGAAGATGCTGACTGCCCGCAACTTCCAAGCGGCAATGCAGATGCTGCGCCAGCTGGAGTTCGCCCTGTTCGACTTCCGTCTCCATCAGGAGTTTGATCCGGCCAATCCGGCACAGCTCCCGGCGCTGCTGGATGAGGTGCGCAGTCAGGTAGCAGTGATGACGCCGCCAGCGTTCAACCGCTTCCAGCACAGCTTCTCCCACATCTTCGCGGGCGGCTATGCGGCGGGCTACTACAGCTACAAGTGGGCCGAGGTGCTCTCTGCCGATGCCTTCTCCCGCTTCGAGGAGGAGGGGATCTTCAACCCGGCCACCGGCCAATCCTTCCTGAAGAATATTCTGGAGAAGGGGGGCTCGAAGGAGCCGATGGAGCTGTTCCGAGCCTTCCGTGGTCGTGAGCCCAAGGTGGATGCACTGCTGCGACACAGCGGGATTGCCGCATGAGGCTGATGGCCACGACTGCACAGAGCCTCAAGCAGATACATTTTTGAGCCATAGTGAGATCAAGACGTGATTTCTGCGATAAAAAGGGACCTTTTGGTCCCTTTTTTCAAGGCTTTTTAATATCTTGCTGATTGCATATTTGCACAGTCCACTGCTCTTCAGTAGAGTCGTGTTCTAACCTTCAAGGAGAGAAAGCCACTTGCCATGAGGCGAGCACTCGATTCCGTCTGTCAAATCATCTCCAGTCTGGCTCACTCGAGCGGTCAGGGATATTTCGATACCTTTGTGAGTGAAATCGCCGCTGCTGTGATGGCTGATGTCGTCCTGATCGCCAGCAGGGAATCAAATGCTACCTACCTGACGGTTCAGGCTGCCTACCCCTCCTCTCTTGACCCCGATACCCTGACACTGCCAATCACTGACTCTCCCGATGCCATTACCTGGCAGGAGGGGGAAGCCTGGTTCAGCGATCGTCTGTTGCAGCTGTTCCCCGCGATGCCACTTGCCGATGCGTGGCAAGCCCAGGCCTACGCCGGGATCGCCCTCAAGGATGCGGATGGCGAGACCATAGGTATCTGCTGCCTGCTCTATCGTCAGCCGCAGGCCAATATGACCAAGGTGATGGGGCTGCTCCGGTTGCTGGGGCCGCTGGCCGGTCGCGAACTGGCGCTGATGCTGCAACGCCAGCTGCCGCAACTCTTGCCTGATACCCCCCATGTGCTGCAGAGCATGCTGTTTCAGGCCCCGGTGGGGATCGGCAAGCTCGATCTCACCGGCCACATTCTCTGGGCCAATCCGGCTATCGAGAAGATGCTGGGCTATCCCCTCGACGAGCTGCTTCATCGCTCCATCTCCGACATCAATCACCCGGAGGATTGGCAGCGCAGCCTTGAGTGCTACGAAGAGATCCGGCGCGGCGAGCGCAGCAGTTTCACCCAGGAGAAGCGCTACTTCTGCAAGGGGGGCGAGATCCTGTGGGGGCGGGTAACTGTCACCCTGATCCGCGACGAGCAGCAGCAGCCTGACTACCTGATGGTGCTGCTGGAGAATATCGATCCCCTCAAGCGTCATGCGGAGCAGCTCAAGCTCTCTCACCGGGTCTACGACAACCTCTCCGAAGCGATTCTGGTGTGCGATGCCGATAGCCGCATCATCTCGGTCAACCCGGCCTTCGAGCAGATCACTGGCTACAGCAGCGACGAGGTGCGGGGCCAGCGTCCCAGCATGCTCAAGTCCGGGCTGCACGATCAGACCTTCTATGCCGACATGTACCACGCGCTGGAGCGGGTGGGGGTGTGGCGTGGCGAAGTGTGGAACAAGCGCAAGAACGGCAAGCTCTATCCGCAGCAGCTGATGATCAGCACCCTGCGCGAAGCCGGCAAAATTCAGCAATATATCGCCATTTTCAGCGATCTTTCCCAGACCAAGGTGGCCGAGCAGAAGATCGCGACCCAGGCCAACTACGACAACCTTACCAGCCTGCCCAACCGCTGGCTGTTTGGCCGCTGCCTCACCCGCTTCTGCGAGCGGGGCGAGCGCTTCGCGCTCATGGTGCTCGACCTCAACAACTTCAAGGCGGTCAACAACAGCATGGACCACCATGCTGGCGATGCCCTGCTGCGGGAGGTGTCGGATCGACTGGTTAGCCGGGTGCGCACCGAAGATCTGGTGGCCCGCATCGGTGGCGATGAGTTCGCGTTCCTGGTGCCCGGAATCGTCACCCGCCGTCAGGCCGAGGTGTTTGCCAAGCAGGTGATCGGCAGTTTCGCCCGGCCCTTTATGCTGGCCAACCAGCATCTCTATGTGACCGCGACCATCGGCATGACCCTCTGCCCGGTCGATGGCAGCGAGAGCGACGAGCTGCTGCGCAACGCCGAACAGGCGCTGTTTGCGGCCAAGCGGCAGGGACGGTTGCTCGGTGCCTACTGCTCATCCATGCGGGAAGAGGTGCGCCAGCGCCACCAGATGCAGCAGGATTTGGCCGAAGCGATCAAGCTGGAGCAGCTGACCATGGCCTACCAGCCGATCTGGGACAATCGCAGCGGACGGGTCGCCAAGCTGGAGGCGCTGGTGCGCTGGTATCACCCCCACTGGGGGCAGGTATCCCCTGCCGAGTTTATTCCGCTGGCGGAAGAGGCGGGATTGATTCAGGGGCTGGGTGCGCTGGTATTGTGGCAATCGTGCCGGGATCTGGCGCGGTTGCAGCAATCCGGCTTCCCTGATCTGCAGATGTCGATCAACCGTTCCACCATGGAGTTCCAGACCATCGACCCCGAGGCGAGTGAGTGGCTCAAGGTGATCCAGCACTTCGGGCTCGATCCTGCCGACATCGTCATCGAAATCACCGAATCTCTGCTGATGGAGAGCAGCGATCAGCACAGGGTGCGGATCGATGCCCTGCGCGAGGCGGGTTGCAAGCTGGCCATCGACGATTTCGGTACCGGCTACTCGGCCCTCAACTATCTGCGCACCTTCCCGGTAGATCTGGTCAAGATCGACCGCTCCTTCGTGCGCCATATCCCCTTCAACGAGCAGGATCGGATGCTGCTCGACGGCATCATCAACATAGTGCACAACCTGGGCATGCAGGTGGTGATCGAGGGGGTAGAGACCCGCGAGCAGCTCAACTTCCTCTGCCAGAAAGGGTGCGCCTTCACTCAGGGTTATCTGCTCAGCCGCCCGCTGGCCTATGACGATCTCACCGAATATCTGCAGCTCAATGACAAAGGGATGTTTCTGCAGATCAGCTAGTGGCGCTTACTCCTTCGATGTCATCTGTTCCTGTTTGGTTTTCAATGTCCGGTAATCCTCGCCGAGATAGCGCAGATAGATGCGATCCAGTACTCCCTCATCCTGCATCTGTTGCAGCGCCTTGTTGTAGGCAGGCAGCAGGTCAGCCTTCTGTTTGCCAAAACAGAGGTAGAGCGGCGTCGAATCGATAAAGGGGGTGAGGGCGCGGATCCTGACGTCCTGCTCCCTCGACAGAATGGGGGCAGAGAAGTAGTCCAGGATGATCATATCGACCCGGCTCTTTTCCAGCATCAGTAGCAGCTGTTTGTCGGAGTGAACCTTGATGGGCTCCCAGCCGGTGAAGTTCCTGATCTTGGCCGTGTAGTCATACCCCCTGACAATTCCTACTTTCAGCCCCTTGGCCATCTCCCACGAGAAGTTCTGTAACGGACTGTCGGTACGCACATAGGCGGCCAGAGGATAGAAGGCGGTGGCAAGGTCAGAGTGATAGCAACCGGGGAGAGGGGCATTGTCGAGAATGCCATCCGCCAGCTGGGTGCTGACATACTGCTCGCAGCGCCCCCAAGGCAGTTCAAGCAGGGTGAGGTTCATGCCAAGGCGGCGCGCCACCTCTTGATGGATCTCCACCGAAATGCCCTCTTTCAGGTTGCCCTGTTCGGCATAGGAAAAGGGAGGCCAGTCTACGCCGCAGACCTTCAGGTTTGTGCCGCTCTGGGCGGCGAGGAGCAGGGCAATGAACAGGTTCATGGGATTTCCTCCCTACAGCGACTTGAAGGGGCTGTGGTACACTCGGTTCACTGAACTTAGAACGCATCCAAAGACCATGCAAATCCTCCTCGAAGACCCCGCCAAGGCCGCGCAGGCAGACGCGCTGGCCAGCCAGCTTGCCCAGCTCGACCTTCCCCAGTTTGCCCTGGTGTTTACCCCGGAACGGTTGGAACTGCGCAAGCTGGATGAGCCCAAGCTGGGAGCCGTCTATGTGGACTTCGTGGAAGGGGCGGTGGCACATCGTCGCAAGTTTGGCGGTGGTCGCGGTCAGTCCATCGCCAAGGCGGTGGGGCTCAAGGCCGGAGCCACTCCGACCGTGGTGGATGCCACTGCCGGGCTGGGGCGCGATGCCTTCGTGCTCGCCTCCCTCGGTTGCAAGGTGACCCTGATCGAACGCAGCCCCGTGGTGGCCGCTCTGTTGCAGGATGGGCTGGCGCGGGCGGCACAGGATCCCGAGATTGGCCCCTGGGTCAGTGAGCGGATGCACCTGCTGCAAGGCCCGGCGGTGGACAATCTGCTGGCGCTGCCGGAGCGGCCCGAGGTGATCTACCTCGACCCCATGTTCCCCCACAAGCAGAAGTCGGCGCTGGTGAAAAAGGAGATGCGGGTGTTCCAGTCGCTGGTGGGTCCGGATCTCGATGCGGATGCCTTGTTGCCTGCCGCGCTCAAGATGGCTGAGAAGCGGGTGGTGGTGAAACGCCCCGACTACGCCGGCTGGCTCAATGAACAGAAGCCCAGCATGGCCATCGAGACCAAGAGCAACCGCTTCGATGTCTATGTGATGGCGGCATTGGCGGCGGGTTAACGGCCGGTGCGAGCCGCAGATGCAAAAAGGAGGGCCAACGTCATGTTGGCCCTCCTTTTTCGTAATGGATTCAGTTGGTTGGCGCGAAGCGGATCAGCTTCTCTTCCCCTTGCCAGTTCAGGCGCAGGGTCGCCAGTTCTGCCAGACTGAGCCGCTCGCCACTGTGCAGCAGCAGATACTCGACCCCTTCGCTGGCTTCGATGGTGCGGATCTTGTCATCCCGCTGGCGACCATCGTGGCTGGTGAGGGTTACCGGCAGTTGCCAGCTGGCAGCAATTTCGAGCCAGTCGTAGAGATCGCAGCTGATGGGTTGATAATCCGGCATGGTCGGCTCCAAAACAGGCAGGTTGCTGAGTCAGGCTTCCTGTACACGGGTCGGCCAGCCCATCTTCTGCTGGCGCTCCACTTCAAAACGCAGCTCGCTGGCGCGCAGGTAGTGTTCATCCATCCAGCCCTTGGGCAGGGTCAGGGTCAGTGACTCCTCTTCTGCCTGCAGGGTGAAGCTGGGCACTGTGCCCTGGGTACGGCGCATGCAGAGGATCAGGGCGATGCGCAGGATACGGGCCAGTCGGATCGCCTGACGACCGGTGACGGCACCCTGTTTCTCCAGTGGTTCCAGCTTGAATTCGTCCCGCTGGTTGAACAGCAGGGCCGACAACAGCTTCTTTTGCGCAGGGGTAAAGCCCGGCATGTCGATGTTGTCGATGATGTAGGCGGCGTGTTGCGGCGCTTTCTTGTACTCGATACAGAGGCCGATCTCGTGCAGCAGGGCGGCATAACGCAAGATTGGGCGACCGTAGCGTTTCGAGAGTCGCCAGGCCGGTTGCAGCTGGTTGAACGCCTCGACGGCGGTATCGCGCACCCGTTCGGCGTGCTCTTTATCCAGCTGATAGCGGCTGATCAGGCTGTCGGCGGTGCGATCCCGGGCATCACAGTCGTGATTGTTGCCGAGCAGACCGTAGATCAGTCCTTCACGCAGGGCGCCCCCCGCGAGGGTCATGCTCTCGATATCGAGGGTTTCGAAGATGGCGATCAGGATGGCGAGGCCGGAGGGGAACACGGTCAGCCGTTCGGCTGCCAGCCCTTCCAGCTGTAGTCTGTCCAGCTTGCCACAGGCGATGGCCTGACCCATCAGCTCCTGCAGTTTCGGCAGGGTGACCCGCTCGCTCTTCCCTTGCGCCAGCATGATCTCTTGCAGCGCCTGTACCGTGCCGGAGGCGCCGACGCAGGTGCGCCAGCCGAGGGCACGGTAATCTTCCGCCACCTTCTCCAGCACCGCCTTGGCGGCAGCAATCGCCTGCTTGAAACGGGCTTCAGAGAGCTCGCCATCACCGAAGTGATTGTTGAGCCAGGTGACGCAGCCCATGTGCAGGCTGTTGAGCAGTTTTGCTTCGCTATGTTCGCCGATCACCAGTTCAGTACTGGCGCCGCCGATGTCTATCACCAGCCGGTTGCCTTCCCCGGCAGAGGTCCAGGAGACCCCTTCATAGATGGTCTTGGCCTCTTCCTCGCCCGAGATGATCTCGATGCTGTGGTTGAGTACCCGTTCCGCTTCGCTGAGGAATTCGTCGACGTTGGTAGCAAGTCGCAAGGTTGCGGTGCCCACCACCCGGATATTGTCGGCCGGAATGTCCTGCAACTGTTCGGAGAAGAGACGCAAACAGTCCCAGCCCCGCTCCATGGCGGCACGGCTGAGACGAAATTCCGGATCGAGCCCGGCTGCGAGGCGAACCTTGCGCTTGACCTTGGCAACGGTGCGCAGGGCACCGGCGACCTCGCGCACCACCAGCATATGAAAGCTGTTGGAGCCGAGGTCGATAGCGGCATAGAGAGGCGAGTTGTGCAACGGGCCTGTCCTTAGCTCTTGCGCGGCGGACGACGACGGTTGTTGCTGTTGCCACCGCCCTGACGATCCCGCATGTTGCGGTTCACCGGCTGACGGTTGCGGAACACCCGTTTCGGCGGGGTCACGTCATCCAGCAGCGCTTCACGGTCGTACTTGCTGACCGGAATGGCGTGGTGGATGTACTCCTCGATGGCCGGCAGGTTGAAGGCATAGTCTTCACAGGCCAGGCTGATGGAGTGACCGCTCTTGCCGGCACGACCGGTACGACCGATACGGTGTACATAGTCTTCGGCGTCGTCGGGCAGGTCATAGTTGAAGACGTGGGTCACGTCAGGGATGTGCAGACCACGGGCGGCCACGTCGGTGGCGACCAGAATATCGAGCGCACCCTTGGTGAAATCCTCGAGGATCTTCATCCGCTTCTTCTGCGGCACGTCACCGGTCAGCAGACCGACGCGGTGGCCGTCGTTCTCCAGCCAGGCATGAACGTCTTCACAGACATGCTTGGTGTTGGCGAAGACGATCGCTTTTTCCGGCCACTCCTCTTCCATCAGGGAGAGCAGCAGCAACATCTTGTCTTCATTGGAGGGGTAGAACAGCTCCTCCTTGATCCGCACGCCGGTCATCTGCTCCGGCTCAACCTGCACATGTTCCGGGTGGTTCATGTGTTCGTAGGCCAGCTCCTGCACACGCAGGGAGAGGGTGGCGGAAAACAGCATGCTCAGACGCTCGGTTGCGGGCGGCATGCGGCGGAACAGGAAGCGGATGTCCTTGATGAAGCCCAGATCGAACATGCGATCCGCTTCGTCCAGTACCACGACCTGAATGTTGCTCAGATCGATCACCTTGGACTTGAAGTAGTCGATGATGCGGCCGGTGGTGCCGATCAGGATGTCGACGCCCTGCTCCAGCACGGCCAGCTGCTTGTCGTAACCTTCGCCACCGTAGGCGAGGCCGAGTTTCAGGCCGGTAGAAGCGGCGATGCTGTCGGCATCGTTATAGATCTGTACTGCCAGTTCCCGGGTGGGTGCCATGATGATGGCTCTGGGTTGGTTAACCAGACGGGGCTTGGTCAGCGGGTGAGTCAGCAAATAGTTGAATGTCGCGGCCAGGAAGGCAATGGTCTTGCCGGTTCCTGTCTGGGCCTGACCGGCGAGGTCATGACCTTCTACCAGCAGTGGCAGAGACAGTGCCTGGATGGGCGTGCAATAGTGAAATCCCTTTGATTCCAGACCAGCCAGAACTTCGGGTTCGAGGCCCATTTGGGCGAATTTGTCGGTCGTTAAGTGTGTTTTGCTCATGGCGGTAGGTTATCAGGTTAGGCTTGCAATAATAAACAGGATCATTTCAAATAGGGCAACTATTGCCTTTGTTGATATGTCAATAAAGCCTTAATTACTGACTGGAGTTGGAGATGAGTGACAAGATTGTTCAGCTGAGCGATGCCAGCTTCGAGGCAGATGTAATCAAAGCCGATGGCGCCGTTCTGGTCGACTTCTGGGCCGAGTGGTGTGGTCCGTGCAAGATGATTGCCCCGATCCTGGAAGAAGTTGCCCAAGAGTACGAAGGTCGCGTGACCGTAGCCAAACTGAACATCGACCATAACTCTGATACTCCGCCCAAGTACGGCATTCGTGGTATCCCGACCCTCTTGCTGTTCAAGAATGGCGAAGTGGCAGCGACCAAGGTCGGTGCACTGTCCAAGACTCAGCTGAAAGAGTTCCTGGACGGCAACCTGTAATAATTAAAGAGGAGCGCATTGCAATAATGCGCTCCTTGTGTTTTATCACCTAGACGCTCATCCCGATTGGTGCTAGTTTATCGCTCGTTTGCTAACCTTTTTGCCTGACTCTTTGCTAACCACAGCCTGGCAATCAAATCCGATCAGCATCAATCCAGCAGACTGTCTCCTCATTTCAATCCTTGCTTACAGACTTTCACCACTATGAATCTGACTGAATTAAAGAACACTCCTGTGTCCGAGCTGGTCAAGCTTGGCGAATCCATGGGGTTGGAAAATCTGGCTCGGGCGCACAAGAAAGATATTATTTTTGCAATCCTCAAGGCGCACGCCAAGGGTGGTGAAGATATCTTTGGCGACGGTGTGCTGGAAATCCTGACCGATGGTTTCGGCTTCCTGCGCAGTGCAGACGGCTCCTATCTGGCAGGCCCTGACGATATCTACGTCTCCCCGAGCCAGATCCGCCGCTTCAACCTGCGTACCGGCGATACCATCTCCGGCAAGATCCGGCCACCGAAAGAGGGCGAACGCTACTTCGCACTGCTCAAGGTCAATGAGGTCAACTACGACCGTCCGGAAAACTCCCGCAACAAGATCCTGTTTGAAAACCTTACCCCCCTGCATGCCAACGAACGTCTGCGTATGGAACGGGGTAACGGCTCTACCGAAGATATCACCGCCCGTGTACTGGACCTGGCTTCCCCCATCGGTAAAGGCCAGCGTGGCCTGATCGTGGCGCCGCCCAAGGCCGGTAAGACCATGCTGCTGCAGAACATCGCCCAGAGCATCGCCTACAACCACCCGGACTGTGAACTGATCGTTCTGCTGATCGATGAGCGTCCGGAAGAAGTGACCGAGATGCAGCGCATGGTGAAAGGTGAAGTGATCGCTTCCACCTTTGACGAACCTGCTTCCCGTCACGTTCAGGTTGCCGAGATGGTGATCGAGAAGGCCAAGCGTCTTGTCGAGCACAAGAAAGATGTGGTGATCCTGCTAGACTCCATCACCCGTCTGGCCCGCGCCTACAACACCGTCATCCCGTCATCCGGCAAGGTACTGACCGGTGGTGTGGATGCCAACGCCCTGCACCGTCCGAAGCGCTTCTTCGGCGCCGCGCGTAATGTTGAGGAGGGCGGCAGCCTGACCATCATCGCCACCGCGCTGATCGATACCGGTTCCAAGATGGACGAAGTTATCTACGAAGAGTTCAAAGGTACCGGCAACATGGAACTGCACCTCTCGCGCAAGATTGCCGAGAAGCGCGTTTACCCGGCCATCGACATCACCCGCTCAGGCACCCGTAAGGAAGAGCTGCTCACCTCAGGTGACGAGCTGCAGAAGATGTGGATCCTGCGCAAGATTGTCCACCCGATGGGCGAGATCGACGGTATCGAATTCCTCATCGACAAGCTGGCGATGACCAAGACCAACGACGAGTTCTTCGACGCCATGCGGCGCCAGCAGAAGTAAGTCCGGTCAGAAAATGACGAAACCGCGGCCCTGGTCGCGGTTTTTGTTTATCTGTTTTCCGGTCGCCCTAGTAGTATGAGATCCCGATGTCACATGGATGGAGACGTCATGAAGCCTGTTTTCTGGTTATTGCTGGGGTTGCTGAGTGCAATGCCAGCCTGCGCGCAAAGTGCACCGGTCGCGGTGACAGCCGAGACGTTGCAGACTCACCAGCGCTATCTGGCGGGTCGTCTGCAGGAGGGGCAATTTGCAGCCATCGACTCTCTGCTGGCGACCCTGAGTCGCGAGCGGCGGGAGTTCCTGCTGTTGCAGCTGCTGCGGGATATTCCCGCTACCACCCCTGGATCCCCTGCGTTGCAACAGTGGGTCGAGGCTCAGGCCGACAAGGCCCCCGAGTGGCTCATGGAGCAGCAGGTCGACGGTTTTCTGGTGCAGCAACCTGTCTATGATTTTGCCGCGCAGGCCCGTCAGCTGCTGGGGGCGTGGCAACTGCAATCACTGGTGCAGCGCTATCGGCAGCAGCTTGCCCAGGGCAGCTTCCAGCTAAAGTCCATCTACTACAGCAGTAACCCCGATCTCGCCATGCAGCAGCAAGCCCTGTTGCTGGCCCTCGACACCTTGCCGCAACCGATCTGGATGCGGGAGGCGCAAGCGCTGGCCAGCCAGAATATCTATCTGCCCGACAATCATCTGTTGTTTCATCTGTTGCTGCGCACCGGGGAACCGGCGCTCTATAGCATGCTGTGGCGGCGGCCGGCAGATCAGGATGCGCTGCGTGCACTCTCTACCATCAACCGCTTCCATCACGGCAGTGCTGCCAGCGATCTGCTGATTGCCGCCAGTGGCAACGAGGGGTTGAAGGGGGCCGCCCTGCGTCAGCTGAGCGCGCTCTCTCCCTTGCCGCCGCAGGCCCAGAAATACCTGCTGGCGGAACTCTCCAACCGTCAATACGGGGCGCTGGTGGCCGGTCTGTTGATGGAGGTGGACGAGCCCCAACTTCTCTCTGCACTGGCCAGACGCCTCGGCCAGCGTGACATGCCACCCATTGCACCGAGTCTGCTGCCCGATTCGGGTACACCCGATGGGCAGCCAGGGTTATAATGCGTGACCTCCTGAACCCGGTTGGGAACTTGCATGAAATACAAGGATTTGCGTGATTTCATCGCGCAGCTGGAACAAAACGGACAACTCAAGCGCATCACCCGCGAGATAGATCCCTATCTGGAGATGACCGAGATCAGCGATCGCACCCTGCGTGCGGGCGGCCCGGCTCTGCTGTTCGAAAATCCCAAAGGCTACACCATGCCGGTGCTGACCAACCTGTTCGGCACCCCGGATCGGGTTGCCATGGGCATGGGGCAGCCCGATGTGGGCGCACTGCGTCAGGTCGGGGTCTGGCTCTCCTATCTCAAGGAGCCCGAGCCGCCCAAGGGATTCAAGGAGCTGATGGAGAAGCTGCCGATCTTCAAGCAGGTGCTCAACATGCCGACCAAGCGCCTCTCTTCCGCCCCCTGCCAGCAGGTGGTGCAGGAGGGAGATGCGGTCGATCTCGACCAGATCCCGATCCAGCACTGCTGGCCCGGCGATGTGGCGCCGCTGGTCACCTGGGGCCTCACCATCACCCGTGGCCCCTACAAGAAGCGGCAGAACCTCGGCATCTATCGCCAGCAGAAGATCGCCAAAAACAAGCTGATCATGCGCTGGCTTGATCACCGTGGCGGTGCCATCGATTTTCGCGAGTGGCAGGAGGCCCATCCCGGTGAGCGATTCCCGGTGGTGGTGGCACTCGGTGCCGATCCCGCGACCATTCTCGGCGCGGTGACGCCGGTGCCGGATACTCTCTCCGAATATGCCTTTGCCGGTCTGCTGCGCGGCAGCCGTACCGAGGTGATCAAGGCCATCAGCTGCGATCTGGAGGTGCCCGCCAGCGCCGAGATCGTGCTGGAAGGCTATCTTGAGCCGGGTGAGATGGCGCCGGAAGGCCCTTATGGCGACCACACCGGCTACTACAACGAGGTGGACGAGTTCCCGGTCTTCACCATCACCCACATCACCAAGCGGCGCGATGCCATCTATCACAGCACCTACACCGGCCGTCCGCCCGATGAACCGGCGGTGCTGGGTCTGGCGCTGAACGAGGTGTTCGTGCCGCTGCTGCAGAAGCAGTTCCCCGAGATTGTGGACTTCTATCTGCCGCCTGAGGGGTGCTCCTACCGGATGGCGGTGGTGACCATCAAGAAGCGTTACCCGGGCCACGCCAAGCGGGTGATGCTGGGGGTCTGGTCCTTCCTGCGCCAGTTCATGTACACCAAGTTCGTGGTGGTGTGTGACGACGACGTCAACGCCCGCGATTGGAAGGATGTGATCTGGGCCATCACCACCCGGATGGATCCGGCACGGGACACCACCTTGATCGAGCACACCCCGATCGACTATCTGGACTTCGCCTCGCCGGTCTCCGGCCTCGGCTCCAAGATGGGGCTGGATGCCACCAACAAGTGGCCGGGCGAGACCAATCGGGAGTGGGGTCAGCCCATAGTGCAGGATGAGGCGGTGAAGCAGAAGGTCGATGCCATCTGGGATGAGCTCAATATCCTCGGATGAGGCAAACATGACAGCTTTGCTGCAAAAAGTGATGCGATCCGCACTGATTTGAGTATTCTCGACTGACGGGGCCAGGGCTGCTGGTCGTCACTCCATAGTGAAACAATGAGCGAAGCGGGCCGAGCGAGCCCGCCACAAGGACAAGAATGCAACGTATCAAATGCCGCGTAGAGGAACTGCGCGAATATGTCGACACCATCTGGCATGTGGCCCTGACGCCGCAGCAAGCGATCAGCTTCAAGCCGGGCCAGTATCTGCTGGTGGTGATGAGCGATTCGGACAAGCGCCCCTTCTCCATCGCCAACTCGCCGACCCGCCCGGGCGTGCTGGAGCTGCAAATTGGTGCCACTCCCGAAAACGCCTACGCCGGTCAGGTGCTGGCCCGCATGCGCGAGCAGGGGGAGATCGAGGTTGAATTGCCGGCTGGCAAGGCGTTCCTGCGCGATGAGTCTCCCCGTCCGCTGATCCTGATGGCGGGCGGCACCGGCTTCTCTTACGCCCGCTCCATTCTGGAGTACCTGATCGACACTGGCAGCAAGCGCCCGGTGTTCTTCTACTGGGGGGTGCGTCAGGCTCACTGGCTCTATGAGCTGGAGCAGATGCAGCAGTGGGAGCGTGACTATGCGCCGCTCACCTTTATTCCGGTGGTGCAGGAGCCGGAGGCTGACTGGACCGGCAAGAGCGGGCTGGTGCACAAGGCGATCATGGATGATTTCGTCAGCCTCCACGACTACGACATCTATGTCGCCGGCCGTTTCGAGATGGCGGGTGCCGCGCGGGAGGAGTTCAAGATCCTCGGCGCCGAGCCGGAGCGCATCTTTGGTGACGCCTACGAATTTATCTGACGGGATCCCCGTCTTGATAATGCAGCCCCCGGTTTTGCCGGGGGCTTTTGTTTTTGTGGCTGCCGCAGTACCGGATCGCCCTGAATGGTTGGATTATCGCGGCGTTATCCCATTATTTTTCAATATTTTGACTATGAATGGCTACTAATCAAACGTAGCTGATGGCATCTTTGTGAGGGATTGACAAGAGCATCCATAGAGCAAGCACAAGGAGGCGCAGTGTTGAGTGAAGAGGGCAGGGCATCTGCGGAGGATGACAGGGGAGAGACCGGCTCTGTCGAGCGGGTCGCAACGCTGATCCCGTCCCCTCATGGCGGTGAAATGGCTCGTTTGCAGGCAGAGATCGCCGCTTTGCAGCATGAAAACGGCCTGTTGCAGGAGAAGCTCAACGCCGCCCTCGATGGCACCGGCATCTGTCTCTGGCAGGGCACCATTCCCACCGGCGAGCTGCGGGTCTTCAATCTGCAGAACTTTCAGGCCGGTGACATGGCTCCTCATTTCGATCAGTGGAGCGCCAAGCTCCATCCCGACGATCGCGCCCATGCCATGGGTAGCTACTTTGCCCACCTTGAGGGCAAAACTCCCTTCTATGAAGCCGAATACCGCACCATCAGCCCGGCCGGAGAGATCACTTGGCTGTGGGATAGGGGACGGGTCGTCGATCGGGATGGCGATGGCAAGCCGCTGCGGATCATGGGCTCCCATATCGATATCACCCAGCGCAAGGCTTATGAGCAGCGACTGGCGGAGCGCGCCAACAGCGACGCGCTGACCGGCTTGCTCAACCGGCAGGGGTTTGGCAAGGCGTTTGCCCAGCTGCAGCCGCAAGGAGCGGGGGCGCTGCTCTTTATCGATCTGGATGATTTCAAGGGGATCAACGACCAGCTGGGCCACGCCTGCGGCGATCTGGTGTTGCAGCAGATGGCGGACTGGTTGCGCCTTATCATGCCGGGCTCGGCACTATGCGGCCGTTACGGCGGCGACGAGTTTGTGGTGCATCTGCACCGGGATGTGTCGAGCCATGGCCTGGCGCAGCTGGCTGACGCCCTGATCAGCCGGATGCACGGCTATGTGCCCAAACCCGGTTGCCCGCAACGGGTTGGGCTGAGCATCGGCATCGCCCTGTGGGAGGAGGAGCCATTGAGCTTCCGGCAGGCGCTGGAGGTTGCTGACAGGGCCATGTATGAGGCCAAGGCGCGCGGCAAGCGGGCCTGGTATCTGCTTCAGGTGTGATGTTTTTTACAGGTTCAATACAAAGCAAAAACCCCAGCCGAGCTGGGGTTTTCGTTATTCGCCTTTGGCGCCGAGCTGCTGCTCGAGCTGAGCCAGCTTGCTTTCGAGGGCGGCCAGTTTTTCACGGGTACGCAGCAGCACCTTGGTCTGCACGTCGAACTCTTCGCGGCTGACTAGGTCAAGCTTGCCCAGCTGGGCCTGCAATACCTGACGCATCTTCTTCTCGGCCTCTTCACCCATGCTGCGAATGCCGGGCGGCAGGGAGTTGTGCACCTGCTTGGCGATCTCTTCCAGTTTCTTCGGGTCGATCATGATGTCCTCCTTAAGCGTTGGCGGACATTCTACCGACAATTCCCTCACTTTGCCGAGATCGCGGCGGCTTTTTAGTCGTGATGGTGCCCGCTGGCTGGTCGGGTCTGGTGATGGGGCTACAACTGCTACCCTTGCGCCCCTTTGTTAACCTGAAACCATGACATGCACCACAAAGCTGAGCCAGAACTGTCCGGCATGAGTCTTATTTGGTGTTGGTTTTATGTTAACGTTTTGCAGTCGAGGTCGTGATGACCCCGTTGGCTTGTGATGGATAACAACCTTATAAAAAGAGAATAAAAAATGAAGAAGAAGCTAATTTATGCAGCTGTTGTCAGCGCCCTGCTGGCCGGATGTGGTGGAGATGACAACAAGGGAGACACCACCAGCTCCCTCGACTACGTCCTGAGTGGCGCCAACGGGGTGCGCCCGAGCGTGCTGGCCCCCCGAGCCAGCGACGGTACCCTGAAGTTTTCGACAGAAACTGCTGATCTGTCGAACCCGGTATCTGCCCTATCCACCCTTGATGGCTGGTCAACCACCCAACCCGTCCAGCTGGTACCGGCGACCGTGACCGGTGTCTCAGTGCCGGCACCGGCGGCCAGCGAGTATACTTCTGCCGTTGCGCCCCTCTACCTGCTCGAGCTCACGCTGGATCCGGTCACTCTGCAACCCAACGGAGTCAAGGGCGGCAAGCCACTGGTTTATGGGACCGACTTTGTGGTCACTGGCGGGGACGGCAAGCTCAATCTGGTTCCGCTCAAGCCGCTCAATCCCTCTTCTTACTACATGATCGTGGCGACCGATGCCCTCAAGGACAGTCGCGGCACACCGCTCAGGGCGGGAGGCGATTACAGCAGCTTCAAATCGACAGCTGGCGCAACTACTCAGGAGCAGACCATCAACGGCCTGATCTCGCTGCAGGAAGGTCTGTTCAAAGCGGCCACCGGGATCACCAGCGATCGGGTGATCTTCTCCGACTGGTTTGCCACCCAATCTGGTGCCGATGTGCTGCTGGCAGTGAAAAGTGCCGCTGCTTCGGTGCTGAAGAGCCCGAGCCTGGACGCCGCGGTGCTGTGGAAACAGGATGCCAAGGGCAACACCAGCCTGCCAGCAACCTATACCATCAACGGTCTTAATGGCGGGGTGGATTTTCTGACCCAGCTGGCGAATGAGCCATTCTTGCCGCAGGATCAGAAAGATGCACTGACAGCCGCCTTTGGTGTTGGTACGCCGCTTAACGGGGTTGCCCAGCTAACCAAGGTGTATACCGGTACCGTCAAACTCCCTTACTTCCTCTCTACCCCGGCGATAGCCGGCTCCTGGGACAAGGCCAAGACCCAATCCTGGCACGGCGCCATTCCAAGCCTCTATGCCATCGCCAACGCGCTGAAAGCGGGCGATAGCGAGGTGATCGGTGGACTGGTCGGGGCGGGCGTGGACCCGGCATTGCTGGGTGAGCTGATCGCCGACCCGAGCCGTCAGAGTGAACTGCTGACCGAGGCAAGCAAGCTGATCGGGGTGACTCTCACCTCCGGTGGCAAGCCGCTGGATGCCGAGCGCAATATCGGCCGTTTCAACCCGTTGCCGACCCTGAGCGAAGTACAATCGGTACCGCTGCGGATCTTCGCACCGACGACCAACTTGAGCACTGTCACTGATGTGATCATCTATCAGCACGGCGTCACCTCCATCAAGGAGAACGCCTATGCGCTGGCGCTGGGCCAGATAGGTGCCGGGTTAGACCCATCAGTGAACAAGGTGGTTGCTGTGGTGGTGATCGATCACCCGCTGCACGGCGAACGTGGCTACGCCCTGAGCAACAGCATGGCGACGGTGACCACATCGGAGAACCCGCTCCCCTATCTGAACCTCAACTATCTGACGGTGGCGCGGGACAATCTGAAACAGAGCGTGGCCGATCTGCTGGGACTGCGACTGGCTGTCGGTCTGGCCAACACCCAGGGATTGGGTGGCCAATTGGGTGGTGCCGGTCTGAAAGTTCACTTCCTCGGTCACTCACTTGGTGCCATTACCGGGGCCAATCTGCTGGCTGTCGCCAACCAGACCACCGGCAGTGCTCAGGCTGATGCCTTGTTCAAGTTCGATACCGGTGGTCTGGCGATGCCGGGTGGCGGCATCGCGCCGCTGTTGCTCAACTCGCCGAGCTTCGGGCCGACCATCAAGATGAGCGTGCTTACCTCGGGCAGTCCGGCGCTGAAAGCGGGCTTTACCGCCTATGCACCGAATTGCAAAACGGCTGCCGCCACTTGCTTCGTCAACGAGTTCCTGCCCAGTCTGGATGCGGCCACGCAGGCGGGTGCGGCGAGCACCTTGCAGAGCTATACCTTTGCCGCCCAGTCAGTGCTGGACTCTGCTGACCCGATCAATCTGGGCAGTGGCGTCGCCAAGAGCTTCCCGCTGTTCGCCACCGAAATTGTTGGCGATGGTGCGCTCAATCTGCCGGATCAGGTGATCCCCAACAGCATCGCCTCTGCGCCGCTGGGTGGCACCGAGCCGCTGTTCCGGGTGCTGGGTTTGCAAGAGCTGAAGGGTTCCGGCGTGCTCCCGGCGGGTCACCATGCTGTGCGCTTCCTGAAAGGTGGCCATAGCTCGCTGCTGGCTCCTGACGAGAACTTCGATCAGGCTGGCGCGGTCACCACCGAGATCCAGACCCAGTTCGCCAGCTTCTTTATGAGTGGCGGTGCGGCGGTCAAGGTAACCGATGACACCCTGATCAAGCAGTAACTGCCTATCGCGTAAAAAAACGCCGCCCTTCGGGGCGGCGTTCTCGTTTCTGCAACTGCTGAAAAATCAGCCCGGTTGGTGGTTGCGATCCAGCCAGCCTTGCAGCAGGCCGACCAGCAGACCGGTCAGGTGGGCGATGTTGGCGGTGCTGGTGCCGAGCATGTCGAAGAAGCCGAGCACCATCCAGAACAGCATAAAGCCCATCAGTGCCGGTGGCAGAGTGAGGCCGCAGGCCGGTTGCAGCTTGCTGCGCAGCCAGCAGTAGCCGAGCAGGGCATAGACCACGCCGGAGAGGCCGCCAAACAGCGGGCCGCTGGCAAAGAACTCGGCGATATTGGGCAGGGCGGCGCCCACCAGCAGCAGGATCAGCAGCTTGCCGCTGCCAAGGCGCTGCTCGACCTGGCCTCCCAGATACCACCACCAGAGCAAGTTGAACACCAGATGGAGCACCGAGAAGTGGATCAGGGTGGGGGTGAAATAGCGCCACGCCTGCCAGTCGGTGAACTGGGCCAGTGTCGGGTGGAATGCCAGTACGTCGTAGATGGGCAGGCCGATGGCCTCGATCCCGTAGATGGCGAGACAGGCGATGATGACCACCAGCGTCAGTGGCCCTGCCTGATGGAGGAAGTCGGTGATGGGATCCGTCATCCCCTTGCTGTAGTCGATGCGGGCATCTGCGCTACCAGATTGCCAGGAGGCCTCCATGTAGCGCGGGTGGCCCGGCTCGGTCAGAAAGCGCTTCACCTCCAGCTGGGCCTGAGCGAGGCGTTGCTCGTCCGCCAGCCAGATGGTGACCCCCAGCTCGGACTGGGTCAGCTCGCAGGAGATCCCCAGGGTCGCCAGATAGTCCACCAGCGCCTGCGCCATGCGGGCGTTGTCGAGCACCAGCAGCTGGATCATGCCTCGCCTGCCTCGATGGGAAACTCCCGGCGCCACGCCTCGAAGCCGCCATCCAGACTGTAGACCTCGTCATAACCCTGTTGCAGCAGGTATTGGGCCGCCCCCTGACTGCTGTTGCCGTGATAGCACATCACGATGACCGGGGTATCGAAATCCACTTCATTCATAAAGCGCACCAGCGTGCCATTGGTGAGGTGGAAGGCGCCGACCGCGTGGGCCGCTTCAAAGGATTGCGGGTCGCGAATATCCACCAGTCGGGCTTCACCCGCGCTCAGTTTCTGGTGGGCATCATGGGCATTGATATGGGCAAACTGGTCCATCGGGATGTCCTGCGAATAGGTTGATTACGGGCCAGTGTACCGCAAGCTTGGGCGCAAACTAACCCCACAAAAGATAAGGGAGCCAGCGGCTCCCTTGTTGATATGGCATGCGGGGCAGTGGGTTAACCGCCCAGATAGGCCTGCCGCACTGCCGGGTTGGCCAGCAGGGCGGCGCCCGTGTCTTGCAGCACCACGTGGCCGTTCTCCAGCACATAACCGCGGTCGGCCAGCTTGAGCGCCTGGTTGGCGTTCTGCTCCACCAGAAAGATGGTCATCCCCTTCTGGCGCAACTGCTCTATGGTGTCGAAGATCTGCTGGATGACGATGGGGGCCAGCCCCAGCGAGGGTTCATCCAGCAGCAGCAAGCGCGGCTTGCTCATCAGGGCGCGGCCGATGGCCAGCATCTGTTGCTCGCCGCCGGACATGGTGCCTGCCCGCTGTTCCAGTCGCTCATGCAGGCGCGGGAACAGGGTAAAAACCTGATCCAGCAGGCCATGCTGCTCGGCCTTGTCAACGAAGAAGGCGCCCATCAGCAGGTTCTCCTCCACCGTCAGGCGGGCGAAGATACGGCGCCCCTCCGGCACCACGGCGATATCCTTGCGCATGATGCGGGCGGTGGTGAGGGAGCTGATCTGTTCCCCCTCAAACCAGATGGAGCCGCTGCTGGGCTTGGGTTCGCCGCAGAGGGTCATCAGCAGGGTGGTCTTGCCTGCGCCGTTGGCACCGATCAGGGTGACGATTTCCCCCTCTTTCACCTCGACGCTGACATCGTGCAGTGCCTGAATTTTGCCGTAGTGGGTCGATACGTTGCGAAGTTCTAACATCTTTTTTTTGTCCTTACGACTCGCCCAGATAGGCCTTGATCACTGCCGGGTTGTTGCGGATCTCATCCGGCTTGCCATGGGCCAGCGGGGTGCCCTGGCTGACTACGAAGATGCGGTTGGAGATACCCATCACCAGCTTCATATCGTGTTCGATCAGCAGCACCGAGACCCCGAATTCGTCCCGCAGGCTCATGATGAGCTCGTCCAGCTCGTCGGTCTCCTTCGGGTTGAGGCCGGCGGCCGGTTCATCCAGCATCAGCAGCTCGGGACGGGTCGCCATGCAGCGGGCGATCTCGAGGCGGCGCTGCTGACCGTAGGCCAGGTTGCCGGCGGCGCGGTTGGCGAGATCTTTGAGCCCCACTTTATCCAGCCAGAAGGCGGCCCGCTCCAGCCCCTCCTGCTCGGCACGGCGGAAGGCCGGGGTCTTGAACAGGCCAGCGATAAAGCTGGTGTTGAGGTGCTGGTGCTGGGCAACCAGCAGGTTCTCCACCGCCGTCATCTCCTTGAACAGCCGCACGTGCTGGAAGGTACGCACAATCCCCTTGCGGGCGATGAGGTGGCCGGGCAGCCCCTGGATCTCCTCACCCTTGTAGCGGATGGTGCCGCCGCTCGGGCTGTAGAAGCCGGTCAGGCAGTTGAAGATGGTGGTCTTGCCCGCGCCGTTGGGGCCGATGATGGAGATCACCTCGCCCTTGTCGATATCCAGTTTGACCCCGTTGACGGCCAGCAGGCCCCCGAAGCGCATCGACAAATCAGAGACTTCCATTAACTTCTGATGTGTACTCATTTCTTCAACTCCAGATGCGGACGGGTCATCGGCAGCAATCCCTGTGGCCGCCAGATCATCATGAACACCATCAAGAGGCCGAACATCAGCATGCGGTACTCGTTGAATTCGCGGGCCAGCTCCGGCAGCACCGTCATCACGATGGCCGCCAGCACCACCCCGATCTGCGAGCCCATGCCACCCAGCACTACAATCGCCAGCACGATGGCCGACTCGATAAAGACGAAGGATTCCGGGCTGATAAAGCCCTGCCGCGAGGCAAAGAAGCTGCCTGCGAAACCGGCAAAGGTGGCGCCTATGGTGAAGGCGGTCAGCTTGATGATGGTGGGGTTGAGCCCCAGCGATTTGCAGGCGATCTCGTCCTCCCGCAGCGCTTCCCAGGCGCGGCCAAGGGGCATGCGCAGCAGGCGGTTGATGACGAACAGGGTCACCACCACCAGCACCAGCGCCATCAGGTAGAGGAAGATCACCTTGTGGTTGGCGTTGTAGGTAATGCCGAAGAAGTTGTGGAAGGTATCAAAGCCGCCATCCTTGACAGTGCGGTTGAACTCCAGCCCCCCCAGCGTCGGCTTGGGAATGCCGGAGATGCCGTTCGGGCCGCCGGTCAGGGTGGTCATGTTGTTGAGCAGGATGCGGATGATCTCGCCAAAACCCAGGGTGACGATGGCCAGATAGTCCCCCCGCAGCCGCAGCACCGGGAAACCGAGCAGGAAGCCGAAGGTCGCGGCCATCAGCCCGGCGATGGGCAGGCACTCCCAGAAGCTCAGTCCGAAGTAGGTGTTGAGCAGGGCATAGCTGTAGGCACCGACCGCGTAGAAGCCGACATAGCCGAGATCGAGCAGACCGGCGAGGCCGACCACCACGTTCAGCCCCAGCCCCAGCATGATGTAAATCAGGGTGAGGGTGGCGAGATCGATGGCACCGCGAGAGGCCATAAAGGGCCAGCTCACCGCGAACAGCAGCACCAGCACGGCGGTGAGGTTATAGAGCTTGGGCGCCTCTTCCGGGCTCGGCAGCACCAGCTTGGTAAAGCCGACCGAGAAGCCGCTGATGGAGGCCTGAAACAGCTTGGCAATCTGGCCGCGCAGCATCTGGAACCAGAAAACGAGGGTGGCGCCCCCCAGCAGCCAGGCCAGCGACACATCGAGGCGGCTCACTACCTGCAGGCTGGAGCCATCGGTCTCCAGCTTGAAGCCGAGCAGCCAGAAAGAGAGCACCAGCAGCACCAGGCTGGCGATACAGGCGTGGATAAATTGATGTTTCATCACACTTTCTCCACTTCCGGACGACCCAGAATGCCGGTCGGCATAAAGAGCAGCACAAAAATGAGCAGGGCAAACGCCATCACATCCTTGTACTCGGTGCTGAGATAACCGGCGGTGAGCGCTTCAACCACGCCGAGCAGCAGGCCGCCCAGTACGGCGCCCGGAATGCTGCCGATACCGCCCAATACAGCGGCAGTGAAGGCCTTCAGCCCGGCCATAAAGCCGAGGTAGGGATTGATGACGCCGTAATACATGCCGAGCAGCACCCCGGCGACGGCGGCCAGCGCAGCCCCCAGTACGAAGGTGATGGAGATGACCACGTGGGTGTCGATCCCCAGCAGGTTGGCCATCTTGATATCTTCCGAACAGGCGCGGCAGGCGCGGCCCATGCGGGAGCGGCCGATGAACTGGGTCAGCGCCAGCATGGTGATGAAAGTCACCACGAAGATAATCAGCTGCATATAGGAGAGGCTGGCCTGAAAACTATCCTCCCCCCCCAGGGTCCAGCCACCTGAGATCAGGCTGGGCATGGCGATATCCCGTGAGCCCTGAGCCATCCGCATCATGTTCTGCAGGAAGATCGACATGCCGATGGCGGAGATGAGGGGGATCAGCCGGTTGCCACCGCGCAGTGGCCGGTAGGCGACCCGCTCGATGCTCCAGCCATAGGTGCCGGTGATGATGATACTGACCAGGAAGGCGCCCCCCAGCAGTAGAAAGGTGCTGTCGATGCCCATCATCATGAGCCCCGCCATCACCATAAAAGCGACATAGGAGCCGATCATGTACACCTCGCCGTGGGCGAAGTTGATCATGCCGATGATGCCATAGACCATGGTGTAGCCAATGGCGATCAACGCATAGGTGCTGCCTATGGTTAATCCGTTCAGCAGTTGCTGAACCAGATAGAGGAGGTGTTCGGACATACTGCGTTCCCTGTACTTGCCCGCAAAGAGAGGAGGGGGTGAGCGTACTCACCCCCGATCGGCAGATTATTTGACTTGGCTGGAAGTACCGTCAGCGTGCCACTGGAACACACCGAATTCGAAGCCTTTCAGGTCACCGTTCGGTGCCCAGGTCAGGGGGCCCATCACGGTATCGATCGGTGCGGCCTTGATGGCGGCGGCAACGGCGGCCGGGTCATCTTCACCCGCCTTGGCGATACCGGCAGCCAGGCTCTGCACCGCGGCATAGGTGGTCCAGACGAACGGGCCGGAGGAGTCCTGACCCTTGGCCTTGAACGCCGCCACCAGCGGGGCGTTGGCAGGAACCAGATCGTATTTGTTCGGCAGGGTCACCAGCAGGCCTTCGGAAGCCGGGCCGCCGATGGCGGAGATATCCTTGTTACCCACCCCTTCCGGGCCCATGAACTTGGCTTTCAGCCCCTTCTCGCCAGCCTGACGCAGGATCAGGCCCAGCTCAGGGTGATAGCCGCCGTAGTAAACGAAATCGACGTTCTCTTTCTGCAGTTTGGCGATCAGGGCGGAGAAGTCCTTGTCACCTGCGGTGATCCCTTCAAAGGCCACCACTTTCACGCCAGCCTTGTCTAGCGCCGCTTTGACGCTGGAAGCGATCCCTTCACCGTACTGCTTCTTGTCGTGGATAACGGCCACGCGCTGGGGTTTGACCTGCTCGATGATGTACTTGGCGGCAGTCGGGCCCTGATCGCTATCCAGACCGATGGTGCGCAGGGTCAGCTGGTAACCGCGCTCGGTGATCTTGGGGTTGGTGGAGGCGGGGGTGACCATCAGGATCCCCTCGTCTTCATAGATGTCGGAGGCGGGCAGGGTGTTGTCGGAGCAGAGGTGGCCGACCACGAACTTGACGCCGTCATTCACCACCTTGTTGGCGACGGCCACCGCCTGTTTGGGATCGCAGGCATCGTCATAGACGACCGCTTCGATCTGCTTGCCATTGATGCCGCCAGCCTTGTTGATCTGCTCGACCGCCATCTTGCCGCCGGTGAACTGCATGTCCCCGTACTGGGCGACCGGGCCAGTGACCGGGCCTGCGATACCTATCTTGATGGTGTCTGCCGCGTGGGCGATGGAGATCGATCCAAACAGAGCCAAAGAAACCGCTGCGCCAACTGTGATTTTGCTCAACTTATGCATTGATTCGTCCCTTAATCAGTGGATTGTTTCATTTCCGTGTGCCATTCCGGATCTACATCCCGTGCATCCGGCTATAGGTATGGTTCTATCATTCCTCACGGGGCAATAACAAGCTGTTAAAGATACTAACCAGAGGGGGTTGGATGGGTAGATTTTGAAATAAATGACCTGTTATTTTCGGATAATCAGAGCTTAATTTTTATTTATTGACTTAACATCTTGGTAACGAGAGGCGATTCTGACAAACGCCAGAGGATTAATCTGGCGATATTTTACTCTGACAGCGCTCCCATTTTGACCACAATCCATTTGCGCAAACAGAAATGAGCGCCTAAATTAGCCGGCATTGACAATTCCATGGCAGAGCTCGTTAAAACCAAGCCTTTATTCGGGAAATCTGCTAATGTTCCGCCTTTGACAGTCAGGAGACAGAGATGGCCACTATCAAGGATGTCGCCTCGCGCGCAGGCGTATCCATCTCCACCGTCTCACATGTGCTCAACCACACTCGGCGGGTCAGCGAAGACGCGACCCAGAAAGTGATTGAGGCGGTGGCAGAACTCAACTACGCGCCCAACTCGGTAGCGCGCAGTCTTAAAATAAATTCGACCAAGACCATTGGTATGCTGGTGACCACCAGCGTAAACCCCTTCTTCGCAGAAGTGGTGCAAGGGGTTGAAGCGTACTGCTTCGAACAGGGCTACAGCCTGATCCTCTGCAACACCGAAAACCAGCCGCCTCGCCAACAGCATTACCTGAGAATGCTGATGGAAAAACGGGTGGATGGACTGCTGGTATTGGGTACCGATATCGACACCCCGTTGCGTGACATGCTGCGCATCCACAAGAACGTGCCGCAGGTGGTACTGGATTGGGGCACGGAGTGCGATTTCGCCAACGTCATCAACGACAACGCCCGCATCGGCGCCCGCATGGCCGTACGCCATCTGCTGGAGCTGGGGCACCGCGACATCGTCTGCATCACTGGCCAGCTCTCCAAGCCGACCACCCAGCAGCGACTGGACGGGGTACGTGATGCGCTGGGCGAGCACGGTCTGACCCTTAAAGATGAACAGGTCTTTGAAGGAGACTACGAGAGCCAGAGCGGCTTCGATGCCATGCAGCGCATCCTGGCCCTGCAGCCTCGTCCGACCGCGGTCTTTGCCTTTGACGATCCCATGGCGATCGGCGCGATTTGCGCTGCCTGGGAAGC
Source organism: Aeromonas sp. s12 (assembly GCF_040907925.1). NCBI lineage: Bacteria > Pseudomonadati > Pseudomonadota > Gammaproteobacteria > Aeromonadales > Aeromonadaceae > Aeromonas > Aeromonas sp. s12. The sequence continues at coordinate 43,005 of NZ_JBFOCT010000004.1, forward strand.
CGGAGTCAAGGTGCCGGACGATATCTCCATCATCGGCTACGACGATGTGGAGATGGCGCGCTTCTCCAGCCCGCCGCTGACCACCATCCGTCACCCGAAGGCCGAACTGGGCCAGCTGGCGGTGAAGCATCTGGTCAGCCGGATCCGCAACAAGGAGCTGGAAGTGGAATCGATGACGGTACAGCCCGAGCTGATTGTCCGTCGCTCGGTCAAACCGCTGCGTTAATCCGCACCCGTTGCCAAAACGAAAAACCCCCTCTGTCACGAGGGGGTTTTTGTTTATGGGCGGGTTACTTTCAACCTGTGGCTCGCAGTGCCGATCTCGGCCTTGTGAGTGAATATTCCCCCCGTTTGAGCTGCCTCGCATTTTGCTTGTTAATCGTTTGATCAATATCAACAAAGGGTTAAGTTCTGATGGACTCCCGACTTAACCGTTCCATCCTGTAGGTTGGGTATGACTGTCAAGGATGGTGTCTTATGTTCCCCCCTCGCAAGCTGGGTCACCAGATCACGCTGCTGGCAATCGGCGGCATCGTATTGCTCGCCGTGGTGCTGCTTACCTTTAATCTGTTTGAAAATCGCCAGCGGGCGCTCGCGGCCGAGCAGGCTGCACTGCGGAGCCAGCTCCAGAACGTGGAAGCGGTGATCAAAAACACCAGCCATGAAACCGTGCTGGCGGCAACCCTGATCGCCCAGCGGCCGGATGCAGCCAGGGCTGTGGCCGACAAGGATTGGCAGACCCTCGCCAATCTGTTTGATCTGCTCTGGCCCGCCCTCAAGGCGCAGGGGATCCAGCAGTTTCACTTTCACATTCCCCCGGCTACTTCCCTTTATCGGGTACACAAGCCCGCAAATCATGGCGACGACCTCTCTACTACACGGTTGGCTGTGGTCGAGGTGAACCGCAATCATCAACCGGTCGGCGGGTTGGAGACCGGTCAGGGTGGCACCGGGATCCGCGGCGTGGTGCCGGTCACTTTCAATGGCCAGTCGGTCGGCTCGGTGGAGTTTGGCCGCGCCCTCGACACCTCGCTGTTTGCCGATCTGCTGGGCAAGGACAGTCGCCTTGCCATCTATCTGTTTGAACAGGGCAAACCCGTTATGCTGACTGGTACCTCCATGCTTGGTGAGTCGGTGGACTGGTATCAGGAGGTATTGGCGGGAGAGAGCCGCTTCACCACCATCAAGCAGCAGGGGAGCGATTTTCTGGTGATGGCGGCACCGTTGCGCGACTTCTCCGGCAAGGCGGTCGGGGTGATCGAGTTGGCGCGTGATCACAGTGAGGTTGAAGCCGCGCTGGTACGCCAGAGCTGGCAGATGGTAATGATCGCGCTACTTGGCACCGCTCTGATTGCGGTGGCGCTGGTGCTGCTGCTGGCGCGTCTTAGCCGTCCGCTGCTCGACAGCGTCAAGGCGCTGGAGGCGCTGGCCAATGGCTCCGGCGATCTCGGCAGCAAGCTGCCGGTGGCGGGGCCGGAGGAGATCCGCCGCCTTGGGTCGGCGTTCAATGGCTTTGTTGCCAAGATCCGCGACACCATCAGCCAGCTCACCACCACTCTGGGCGAACTGGCTGGCGAGAGCGAGCGGCTGTCGCGCAGTGCGGCGGGCAACCTTGGCAGCATGACGCGCCAGCAGGAGCAGACCACCCAGCTCGCCACCGCCATGACCGAGATGACCAGCACGGTACACGAGGTGGCCAACAACACGGCACAGGCGGCCGAAGCGGCCAACGAAGCGGACAATCAGGCGGTCACCGGTGATGAAGTGGTGCAGCAGAGCGTCAACATGATCGAACAGCTGGCGGAGGAGATCGCCAGCGCGGGCAACACGGTGAAAGAGGTCGCCAAGGCCAGCGAGCAGATTGGCTCTGTGCTGGCGGTGATCCAGTCCATCGCCGAGCAGACCAACCTGCTGGCCCTCAACGCCGCTATCGAGGCGGCCCGGGCCGGTGAACAGGGTCGTGGTTTTGCGGTGGTGGCCGACGAAGTGCGCTCGCTGGCCGGGCGCACCCAGCACTCCACCGCCGAGATCCGCGGTACCATCGAGCAGTTGCAACGGGCGGTGGGCACCACGGTGACCATGATCGAACACAGCGTCTCGCGAGCGGGGGCGTCGGTGGAGCGGGCCAATCAGGCGGGAGAAGCTCTCGGCCGGATCAAGGGGGCGGTCAACAGCATTCGCGACATGAACACCCAGATCGCTGCCGCTTCAGAGGAGCAATCCTCGGTGAGCGACGAGATCACCCGCAATATCGTCAGCGTCCACGAGATCTCCCAGGCCACCACGCTGGTGGCGCGGGATACCGCCCATATCGCCAGCCATGTGGCGACCCTGGTGGACAAGCTGGGGGATCTGGCCGGGCAGTTCCAGGATGGCTCCAACGTGCGGATGGTGCTGAGTCGCGCCCGTGCCGCTCACATGGGCTGGAAGACCCGTGTCCGAGCCTATCTGGATGGGCAGGAGGGGCTGTCGCGCAGCGAGGCGGTCAGTGACAAGGAGTGCCGCCTTGGTCACTGGTACTTCAGCGAAGGGCAGACATGCTGCGGCGATCAACCCGCCTTCAGGGCGATGGCCGCCCCGCATGCCAGGCTGCATCAGGTGATCCAGCAGATTATCGAGCTGAAAAATCAGCACAAGCATGAAGAGGCGGAGGCGCTCTACCGCGAGATCGAGCAGAACTCAGAGCAGGTAGTGGGCTGCATCGATCAGCTGCTGCAGGAGATGACCAAGCCGGAGCGTTAATGACGAGCGGATCGGATAGCCAAAGGGCTGACAGCGATGTCAGCCCTTTTTCATGGTGCGGGTCTGGGGCGAGGTTACTGTTCCGGACGCAGATCCTGATAACGGGCGGCGGTGATGAACTGGCCGAAGGTTTCACACCAGACGATCACGCTGCTGTAGCGGGCCGGATCGATCGTGGCGGGCAGCGGCACGATAAAGTTGTCGAAGGTCTTCACCGGCCCGACTCGCACCATCTGATCCTTGAGGCGGGCAAAATCGGCTTCGGTCTCGACAAACTCGGGGGAGAGGTAGAGCTGGTAGTCCGGCCCGGGGGCCAGCTTGCCCATCAGGCTGACGGCATCCGGCCCTATGCTCACCTTGCCTTCCCCCCAATGCAGCCGATCGCTGTCTTTCAGATCCCGGCGAAAGGTGCCGTGGAATCTCGCTTGCTGCTGGCTGGCCGCTACCTGCTCGGTATCAGGTGCGGGTGGCGCGATCAGGATCGGCAGGGTGTAGACACCGGCGGCAAAGCCTGCCGCCGCGACCAGCAGATGGGTGCCCAGCAGCAGGGCCATGGTTTTGCGTTTCATGATATCTCGGTCGTTGATGAAGAGGTGCCAGCATCATAGCAGTGGCGCAGGCTAAACCGCTTGTCATCCAGCGCTATGGAGCCGGATGTTTGCGCAGCCGCGGTTGATATGGCTTACAGGCTGGCGAAATCCACCTCGGGCAGGGTTTCGAAGCCGGGGCGGGCAAACAGATAGCCCTGCATCAGACTGACGCCCATCTCCTGCAGGCAGGCCATCTCTTCGCGGGTCTCGATCCCCTCCGCCAGCGGGGTGATCTTCAGCTCCGCAAACAGTGCCAGACAGTGGCGCACTATGGCTTGCCGGGTCGGGTCATGGTCGATGCCCCGCAGCAGGTGCATATCGAGCTTGACGATGTCGGGGCGAAAATCGGCCAGCAGGTTGAGGCCCGAGTAACCGGCGCCAAAGTCATCGATCGCCGTTTTGAAGCCGAGCGCCTGATAGTGATCGACGATACTGCGGAGATGCTGGCTATCCTGCACCTGCTCCACCTCGGTCAGCTCGAACATGATCTGCTCGATGGGGAAGTGGTGCTCGCGGGCTGCCTGCAGGGTGGTGCGGATGCAGCGCTCCGGGCGGTAGACCGCATTGGGCAGAAAGTTGATGCTGAGCATGCCCCGCATATCGAGCCGGGCGGCCAGTGCGATGGCCTTGATCCGGCACAGCTGGTCGAAGCGGTAGCGATTGCCATCGTTGACCCGGGCAATCACGCTCTGCGCCGGCTCGTTGTTGAGCCCCCGCACCAGCGCCTCGTAGCCGAAGATGGTGCGCTGGCTGCAATCGATGATGGGCTGAAAGGCCATGGTGAAGTCGAAGTCGAGATCTGCTTTCTCCTGACACAGCTGGCAGATGGCGGGGGACGGGGCGGCAGGTATATCCATGACTCTCCTCTCGGGGCGTGGCGGCGCTGGGGACTGACTCAAATGATAACAGCTCATCTCCCCCTGCAGAGGTAATTCCTTGGATTGGGCAGGGGGTGGGGAGCTGATTGCACGGGAAAGCCGGGGCCATGATGGATTCGACAATGACAGATCAATACCAAGCAGCATACTCCGCAGGCCTCCGTCGCCCCGTAGGTTCGATTAGCGCAGCGTAATCGGACGAACGATAGGCTTTGATTACGGTTGTTGCCGTGAAGCAGGATCGGCCAGCCGGAGGGGAGATTCGGCTGGTCGTTATGGCTGGATAATTAATTTATGCAAACATCCAATTACGTCTACCGGCTAATAAATAATTACGGATTAACAGGATCCAGATTTTGGAAGAAGTTGAATAGCCTTTCAATTGAATCAAGAATTTGGGGCTCCTGATTAACTTTATCTTCCCATGACTCACCAAAACTTGCGTAAAGGTGAATGTTATTTCTTTTTACTAGGAGACGGTCTAAATCTGCCACTACACCAGAAATTTCATTTGAGAAAACACCATGATTTTTCCACGAGTGAACAACTGTGCCGAAGGTTCTATGTTTGGGGTGTTTTTTCATTAAAGATCTGATTTTTCTATTCTCAGCATGCGATCTCATTGCGCATTCAATAATTGATGAATCAACAGAAATACAACTGGAAATGGCTCCTGCTCGTGCAGACAATACTAGTTTAGATGGGGTGAGCCAAGTTTCTCTTTGGGCTAATGGGTGTGACCAACTTTGAACTCTTCCAACGATCATATCATTTAGGAAATCATAGTATTGATGTGCTTCTGCAACGGCATTTATTGCATCTGATTAGGAAGTTTTTGCCAGATTTCTCTTAGATCCCCCAAGCTGTAAAATTCATATTCATCATTTGAAAAGTCAAAATATCTTGCCATAAAAATAAGCCTCGCTAGTTAATTTCATTTAAGCAGCATGTATTTTTAGTCGCTAGAAAAACATTTTACTGCTGGCTTTGTAAAAAGGAAGGCTAATATAGTTTTAATGTGTTCTTGATCAAGAGTTTACTTTTTCATGATTACGACAACGTAAACGTCATATTACGCTCGGCTACTAATTTAACCTACGAGTTAGTGTGGATCAGTTCAATGTTTTTTAATTATATAATTGATTTTTTTGTCTCTCCGTGTTTAATAGCAATAGATGATACCTCATCTGCAGCTATTAGAGTTAACCATTTTAGAAGGAGCTATGTAATGGTTCGGTTCTCAGTGCTTTTAATGACCGCAATTTTGATTATTTCCCCTGCATATGCAGTTCCTAATATATGGAAAGGCGAATTTGGACAGGGCTTTTTAGCGCTTAACATTAACAATGAATCAGGGGATGAGTTCACCATTATGTGTGATCTTGGTTATACAGAAACAGGTGAAAAAACATCGGCTAGCTTTAGACTAGGAAATGGAAATGATTTATCTCCATCATCTAACAATAAAGTGGAGATTGTTGTTGATGGGAATTCATACCTTATCCCAGAAGGCGTTGGGTTCAGAAGTGGGGACATTGCATGGGAGCAATTTATCCATGTCATTAACACTGCAAGTAACTTCGATATATATGTCAATGACAAAATGATGGCCAGTTTTAATCCAACGCCACAAAGTACGAAGAAAGAACTTGCTGATCTCAGTCAATGTACTTATCGACCAATAGATAGCTAGTATTATAAAGTTTGATTGATATTATTAACTTCATATGGGGTAGATGGAGTTAAAATTTTTTTTTGTTCATCTCCGTTTGTTTTATAAAAACGGCACCAAGAGGTGCCGTTTTTAATATCACTTACTCAACCCTAATCACTGCAGCAGCGAGATATCCGCGACTTGCAGGAACAGGTTGCGCAGGTTGTTCAGCAGCGCCAGACGGTTGGCCTTGAGGGCCTCGTCGTCGGCCATCACCATCACTTCGTTGAAGAAGGTGTCGACCGGCTCGCGCAGGGCGGCCAGACGGGTGAGGGCAGCCTGATAGTCACCGGCAGCGAACAGCGGGGCCAGTTCGGCTTGCAGTTCGGCAACCTGGGTGGCCAGCGCCTTCTCGGCGGCATCGACCAGCAGTTCCGGTTTGACGGCAGTCGGCAGTTCGCCTTCGACCTTGGCCAGAATGTTGCTCACGCGCTTGTTGGCGGCAGCCAGTGCCAGGGCGGCATCCAGCGTGCGGAAGTGGCTGACGGCCTTGACGCGACGATCGAAGTCGAGCGGACGGGTCGGGCGGCGGGCCAGTACGGCCAGCACCACGTCGGCACCGATGCCTTCGTCCTTATAGGCAGCGCGGAAGCGGCCCAGCATAAAGTCGACTACGTCGGTAACGACGGTTTTGTTGGTCAGCTTGTCGCCGTAGACGCGTACCGCTTCTTCAACGAGTTCAACCAGATCCAGATCCAGCTGCTTCTCGGTCATGATGCGCAGGGCACCGATGGCGGCGCGACGCAGGGCGAACGGGTCCTTGTCACCCTTGGGCAGCATGCCGATGCCGAAGATACCAGCCAAGGTGTCGAACTTGTCAGCCAGCGCGACGGCGCAGGCAACCAGACCGGACGGCAGGGCATCACCGGCAAAGCGCGGCATGTACTGCTCGTTGAGGGCCACGGCCACTGCTTCGTCTTCGCCATCGTGACGGGCGTAGTGCATCCCCATGACACCCTGGGTGTCGGTGAACTCGCCGACCATGTTGGTCATCAGATCACACTTGGAGAGCAGGCCGGCACGCTTGGCCTGAGCCACGTCGGCGCCGATACGCTCGGCGATAAAGCCGGCGACGGTCTCGATGCGCTCGACCTTGGCCTTGACGGTGCCGAGCTGTTGCTGGAACAGCACGGTTTCAAGGCGCGGCAGGCGGGAGGCCAGAGTCTGCTTGAGGTCGGTCTTGAAGAAGAACTCGGCGTCAGAGAGACGGGGGCGAACCACCTTCTCGTTGCCGCTGATGATCTGGCTCGGGTCTTTGGACTCGATGTTGGTGACGAAGATGAACTTCGGCAGCAGCTTGCCGTTCTTGTCGTAGACCGGGAAGTACTTCTGGTCACCCTTCATGGTGTGCACCAGCGCTTCAGCCGGAACGGCCAGGAACTTCTCTTCGAAGTTGGCGGTCAGCACCACAGGCCACTCGACCAGTGCGGTGACCTCCTCCAGCAGGGCGTCGTCCAGATCGGCTACGCCACCGAAAGCGGCAGCGGCCGCTTCGACGTCAGCCTTGATCTTGGCCTTGCGCGCCATGAAGTCGGCAATCACCATGCCGCGCTCCTGCAGGATCTGCGGGTACTGGCTGGCGTTGTCGATGGTGAATTCGCTCTCGCCCATAAAGCGGTGGCCGCGAAGGATGCGGGCAGAGTCGATACCCAGAATGTGAGCGGGAACCAGCTCGCCATCCAGCAGCAGGGTCACGGTAAAGACCGGACGCACGAACTGGATGGTCTTGTCGCCCCAGCGCATCATTTTCGGGATCGGCAGCTTGGCCAGCGCCTGGCTAACCAGTTCGCCCAGCAACTCTTTGGCCGGACGGCCTTCGACCTTGGCGGTGTGAACCAGCCACTCGCCCTTGTCGGTGACCAGACGCTCGGCCTGCTCAACGGTGATGCCGTTGCCACGGGCCCAGCCTTCGGCGGCCTTGGTCGGCTTGCCTTCGGCATCGAACGCCTGCGCCACGGCCGGGCCGCGCTTCTCGACGCTCTTGCTCGGCTGTTCGCCAGCCAGCTCGCTCACCTTCAGCGCCAGACGGCGCGGTGAGGCAAACCACTCGACGTCGCCGAAGGCCAGATCGGCCTTGGTCAGTTCGGCTTTGAAGTTGTCGGCAAAGGCTTCGGCCAGGGAGCGCAGGGCTTTGGGCGGCAGCTCAGCAGTACCGATCTCTACCAGAAATGTATGTTGTGCCATGTCCGTTCCTTAACCTTGCTTGTTCTCACTGCGCTGACACATCGGGAAGCCCAGCGCTTCGCGGGAGGCGTAGTATGCCTCTGCCACGGCCTTGGTCAGGGTGCGAATGCGCAGGATGTAGCGCTGACGCTCGGTGACCGAGATGGCCTTGCGGGCATCCAGCAGGTTGAAGGAGTGAGCGGCTTTCAGGATGCGCTCGTAGGCAGGCAGCGGCAGCGGTTTTTCCAGTGCCAGCAGGTTCTGGGCTTCCTTCTCGTACTGCTCGAAGCAGTGGAACAGGAACTCCACATCGGCGTGTTCGAAGTTGTAGGTGGATTGCTCCACTTCGTTCTGGTGGAACACGTCGCCGTAGGTGGTCTTGCCCAGCGGGCCGTCAGACCAGACCAGATCGTAGACGCTGTCCACGCCCTGAATGTACATGGCCAGACGCTCGAGACCGTAGGTGATCTCGCCGGTGACCGGCTTGCACTCGAGGCCGCCAACCTGCTGGAAGTAGGTGAACTGGGTCACTTCCATGCCGTTCAGCCACACTTCCCAACCCAGACCCCAGGCACCCAGCGTCGGGTTTTCCCAGTTGTCTTCCACGAAGCGGATGTCGTGGATTTCAGGATCCATGCCCAGCTCTTTCAGGGAGCCCAGATAGAGTTCCTGAATGTTGTCGGGGGAAGGCTTGATGATCACCTGGAACTGGTAGTAGTGCTGCAGGCGGTTCGGGTTTTCACCGTAGCGGCCGTCGGTCGGACGGCGGGACGGTTGCACGTAAGCGCAGGCGATGGGCTCCGGGCCCAGGGCACGCAGACAGGTCATGGGGTGGGAAGTACCGGCACCCACTTCCATATCCAGCGGCTGAATGATGGTACAGCCCTGGCGGGACCAATAGTCCTGCAGCTGCAGGATCAGGCCCTGAAAGGTTTTGACATCGAATTTTTGCATAATTTTTTTCGCGCGAAGTGAAAATCAGAGCAAGATTTGCTGAATGTGAACCGAGGGAGTATACCGTCTGGCATGGTCGGATAATAGGCGAAATTGCAGCGGATTCGCGGGATGGTGCTGCGCTGTGGCTGGTCGGGCGGGATGTCCGGTATATGATGTGAGCAGTGCCGCCTGCAGAGTGGGCAGGGTCGGGCAAACCGCTGAAATAACGAGGGAGAGGAAATGGAACTGCGCTGCGCCTGGGTGACCAAAGACCCGGAATACATTGAATACCATGACAAACAGTGGGGCAGGCCGGTCTATGACGCCCGCGAGCTGTTTGCCAAGCTCTGCCTCGACGGCCAGCAGGCTGGGCTGTCGTGGATCACCATCCTCAAGCGTACCGAGAGCTACTACCGCGCCTATGCCGACTTTGATCCGGTGCAGATTGCCCGTTTCGACGAGCAGGATGTAGAGCGGTTGATGCAGGACAACGGCATTATCCGCAACCGGCTCAAGGTGCAGTCGATCATCAGAAATGCCCGCGCTTATCTGGCGTTGCAGGAGCAGGGGATCGACTTCGCCGACTACCTGTGGGGCTTTGTTGGCGGCACCCCCATCGTCAACCAGCGGCAGGGCAACGGCGATATTCCGGCGACCTCGCCGGAGTCGGATGCCATGTCGAAAGCGCTCAAGAAGCTCGGCTTCAACTTCGTCGGCAGCACCATCTGTTACGCCTTTATGCAGGCGGTGGGGATGGTGAACGATCATCTGGTCAGCTGTCCTTGCCACGCCGAGTGTCAGTTACCGCGCTGATAGCCCGCCGATTGGCCAAAAAAACACCACTCTCGCCATCTGTTCAGGCTTGCGTCAGACAATGGCGTGCCAGCGCGTTACAATCCGGCCCCCGGCATGGTGCCGGATTGTTTTCACAGAGGTTTTTTCATGCGAGCCAAGATCCTGGTGCCTGCTCTGGCACTGACCGTTGCCCTGAGCGGCTGTACCACCAACCCCTACACAGGTGAATCCCAGACCTCCAAAGGTGCCTGGGGCGCGCTGGCTGGCGCCGCTGCCGGTGCGGCCGTAGGTGCGCTCTCTTCCAGCAAGGGTGACCGCAAGAAGGGCATCCTGACCGGCGTTGCTGCCGGCGCGGCGCTGGGTGGCGGTATCGGCTACTACATGGACGTGCAGGAAGCCAAGCTGCGCGAGAAGCTGCAGGGCACCGGCGTCAGCGTGACCCGTAATGGCAATGAGCTGATCCTCAACATGCCGAATAACGTCACCTTCGACAGCTCCAGCTCCCAGCTGAAAGCGGCCGGTGCCAACACCCTCTCCGGCGTGGCCATGGTGGTTGCCGAGTTCGACAAGACCCGCCTGAACGTGGTCGGTCACACCGACAGTACCGGTTCCCGCGACCTGAACATGAAGCTCTCCCGCGATCGTGCCGATGCCGTTGCCGCCCAGCTGATTGGTCAGGGCGTTGCAGGTAGCCGCATCTCCACCACCGGCGTGGGCCCGGATCAGCCGGTTGCTACCAACAGCACCGCCGCTGGCAAAGCCCAGAACCGCCGCGTGACCATTACCCTGACCCCGACCGCCTAAGTCGCTCAGGTTTCGGTAACGAAAAGGCCCCGCCAGTAATGGCGGGGCCTTTCTATTGGCGCCGTGGCGAGCAATGACGCCTTGTTGTTTGCTCCCTTCTCCCCTCGTGGGAGAAGGGGCGGGGATGAGGGGGATAAGCGCCTCTTAGACAGCTGCAGTCAGCTGCACTTCCACCTTGTAGCCTTCGTGGGCCAGGCGAGCTTGTACGCAGGCGCGCACGGGGGCGGTGCCTGCCGGAATCCAGGCATCCCACTGTTCGTTGAAGGCCGCGATGTCACCAATGTCTTTGAGATAGATATTGGCCATCAGGATCTTGTCGACGCCGGAGCCGTTGGCTTCCAGCAGGCGTTGCAGGCTTGCCAGCACTTCGCGGGTCTGCTGGTGGATGTCGGCCTCTTCGCTGACGGGTACTTCCACCACGTAGAGGGTGCCATTGTGGATGACCACGTCTGACCAACGCTGGGTGGTGCCGATTCGGGTAATGGTTGTCATGGAGTGCTCCGGTACGGGGGCTTATTGACCCTTGCGGATCAGATAGCGGTAGGGGGCCTGCTCTGTCTCGCTGGCGACCAGGGTGTGATCCATAAAGCGGCAGAAACTGGGGATGTCGCGGGTGGTTGAAGGATCGTCGGCGCTGACCAGCAGGGTCTCGCCATCCGCCATCAGCCGCACTTTCTTGCGAACCATCATAACGGGTTCCGGGCAACGAAGCCCGATTGCGTCCAACTCATGAGTTGCGCCGCAGAATAAATCACTCATCTATTATCAACCTTCAACCTATTCGGCTGCCAATGATACTCAGGGCTAAAAAATAATCAAACAAACGACCCATTAACCAGCATATGTAACCGAAATGTTATTCAACCCTATCCAGCTTGCGCCGGACGAGTAATATAAAAATTGAACCATATTCAACAAGGAGGTGAATATGCAGGTCTCCTACGGCAGATTACAAGCCTATGCAGGCATGGGGTTCTTGTCCTTCGCCATGATAGTGATGGGCAGCCCGATCGGGAATACCGGTACCTGGTTCGGCTCCATGGTGATGGTCGGGTTGGGGCTCTGGATCGAGCTCAGCGATTACTATGACGAGGATGAGGACGAGAACGATCAATCCTGAATCGGATGGCGATTCAACAACAAAGGCGGAGCAATTCCGCCTTTGTCATTTCTGCCGTTTGGCAATGTACCCGGATCAGCGGGTCGAGCGCATCGCCCGCTCCAGATGCAGCGCCGTCTGCTCTGGGTTGGCCTTGGGGTCGTTGAAGAAGTTGCTCAGCACATCGAGGATCGCCTGCCGCATATTGGTCGGCGTTGCCATCCCTTCCGCCATGCTGGGCAGCAGGTTGTCCTGCTTTTCCGCCAGCAGGAAATCCTGATAGGAGCGGACGGCGCAGCGGTCGAACTTGCTCATGTCGGGATTGGTCAGAGCCGGAATAGACCCCTTCACCCGATTGAACTCCTCCTGGAATTGCGGCGTCATCAGCAGTTGGGCCAGATCGCCCTGCGCCTGCAGCTGGGCCGGATCCCGCTGTTTGAACATGGCGATGGAGTCGAGGTTGTAGCTGAACAGTCCGGCGCTGCCCGGGCTCGGCAGACAGGCGATATCCTCACCCGGCCGGTAGTTACCGGCACTCAGTTCACCCTTCACCCAGTCCCCCATCACCTGCATGGCGGCGCCACCGCTCTCCAGCAGATTGGTGGCCTGATGCCACTTCAGACCGGCGTATTTTTGCGGCACATAGGTACGCAGCTGCTGGAAACGGGTCAGCACCCGCACCATGTCGGGGCCGGTCAGGGTGGCGCTGTCCTGCTCGAGGAACGCCTTGCGGTAGAACTCCTTGCCCCCCTCACCGAGCGCCACCGTTTCAAACAGTACCGCCAGCTGCCAGGGCTCGTTGCCGATGGCGAGCGGGGTGATGCCCCGTTTTTTAAGCTGGTCGGCGACGGTGACAAACTGGGCCCAGCTGGTGGGCGGAGTCAGCTTGTTGCGCTCGAAGATCTTGCGGTTGAGCCACAGCCAGTTGACCCGGTGGATGCCGGTGGGCACCGCCATCAGGGCACCATTCTGGCTGAGGGTGGCACGCACCATGGGCGGCATCTGACTGTACCAGCCGAGGTGTTCGGCCATGGGGGTGAGATCGCGCAGGAAGCCGAGCCCGGCCCACTCCTTGAGCTCGTAACCCTTGAGGTGGGCCGCTTCGGGCGGGTTGGCGGCCAGTGCCCGGCTCTTCAATACCGTCATGGCGCTCTTGCCGCCGCCGCCCTGCACTGCAAAGTCGTTCCACTGGTTGCCCTGTTTGGTCCACTCGGATTTGAGCACTTCGACCGCTTTTGCTTCGCCGCCGGATGTCCACCAGTGCAGCACTTCCACCTGGGAGGCTGCAACGGGAGCAGAGAGCAGGGCGATGACAGAAAAAGACAACCACTTCATAAGGTTACTGCCTTGGTAGGGAGAGCGTGGCCTGCAGGCCACCTTGCGGACGGTTTTCCAGCACTAGATCGCCGCCGTGGGCGTGGGCTATGTTGCGGGCGATGCCAAGGCCGAGGCCGGTGCCAGCCTGATCGGTACTGAGCCGGTAATAGGGTTCGAAGATGCGCTCGAACTGATCGTCCGGCAGGCCGGGGCCCTCATCCATGATAAAGAGGATCAGCATCTCCTCGTCATCCATGATGATGATGCGCACCTGCTGGCCATATTTGATGCCGTTGTCCACCAGATTGCCGATGCAGCGTTTGAGCGCCAGCAGTTTGCCGCGGTAGGGCCACTTGCAGTGGCCTTCGATGGTCAGCCGCTCGTCGTGCAGGTTCATCGACTCCGCCATCTGCTCAAGCAGGGCGTTGATGTCGATCTCCTCGATATTCTCGTGAATGTCGGTCTCTTTGACCGTCTGCAAAGCTCCTTTCACCATCAGCTCCAGCTCGTCGAGATCCTTGTTGAACTTGGCGATCTGTACCTCGTCGTCGAGCAGTTCGACCCGCAGCCGCAGCCGGGTGATGGGGGTCTTGAGGTCGTGGGAAATCGAGCTGAACAGCCGTTCCCGATCATCGATATAGCGACGAATGCGGTGCTGCATGATGTTGAAGGCGCGGGTCGCCGCCACGATTTCCGATGCTCCTTCCTCCTTGAGTGAAGGCTGGTCGATATCCTTGCCCAGATTCACCGCCGCCTTGGCGAGACGGCGTAGCGGGCGGGTCTGCCAGCGCACCAGCATAAAGGTGAAGAAGCAGAGGAACACCGTCATCAGGGCGATGAAACGCACCTGATTGCTCGGCATCACGGTATCGTCGAGGGTCATGTAGGGGGCGGGCAGCAGGGCCGCCAGATAGAGCCACTCCCCCTTTTCAATTTCAATCTGTGTCACCAATACCGGCGGATTGAGCGGCTCCAGCGACAGGGTGTAGCGGGCCCAGGAGGAGGGGAGATCCGCCAGCAGGGTGTCGTTGTTGAAGACGTGGAGGTCATCGGGTCGGGAGAAGTCCACCTTGATCGCCATGGCGTCGGAGAGCTTGCGAGTCAGCACTCCCTGAACCTCCTCCAGCACCTGCGTCTTGCGTTCGCTGTCGGGGATGGCGTTGATGTGTATCTCTTCCTCGTTGAGTGAGACGAAGAAGCGGCTGCCCCCCATGTTGCGCAGCTGGTCCAGCGCGATATGGCGATACTGCAGCGGCAGGGATTTGAAGAAGTTGACGGTGGAAGCGGCAGACATGGCGAGGTTGCGGGTGGTGCTGAGCATCCCCTCCAGCTCCCGCTTCTGGATCTGCTGCATCCAGATGCCGGTCAGAATGGTCTGGGAGAGCAGGATGGCCAGCAACAACAGCAGGATCATCCGTGACAACAGGGAGCGGGGCACCAGCGCCCCCCAGGACCACTTGTTGCTCATGGCAGCTCGTGCACCTCGGCAATCAGCATGTAGCCACTGCCGCGAATGGTCTTGATGATGCGCGGGCTCTTGCCGTTGTCGCCCAGCTTCTGGCGCAGACGGCTGATCTGTACGTCGATGCCGCGCTCCATCGGCAGGCTTTCGCGGCCGCGGGTGGCATCCGAGATGGTGTCCCGATCCAGCACCACGCCGGGCTGTTGCAGGAACATGCCGAGCAGCATGGCGTCGCTGCCGGAGAGGTCCAGCAGGCTGCCATCATCGTGGGTCAGCTGGTGGCTCAGGGTGTCGAGGGTCCATTCGGCAAAACGCAGGCGGCGGCTCGGCTCTTTCTCTTTTTCCGGCTGGCGGAATTCGGCGCGGCGCAGCAGCGCCTTGATGCGTGCCTGCAGTTCGCGGGGGCTGAATGGCTTGGCGATATAGTCGTCGGCACCGAGTTCCAGACCGATTACCCGATCCGCTTCGTCGGAGGCGGCGGTCAGCATGATGATGGGCACCTGGGAGTCACGACGGATCTGCTGGCAGAGGGTAAAACCGTCCTCGCCGGGCATCATGATGTCCAGAATAATCAGGTCCGGGCTGTGCTGGGCGAGTTGCTGACGCATCTCGTTGCCCTCCGCCGCCGTCAATACCTGAAAGCCCGCCCGGGTCAGGTACTCATTGAGCAGCTCGCGGATCTCTTGGTCGTCATCGACGATCAGCAGTTGTTTGCTCATTGACATATGTATGTGCATCCACCCATTTTTTTGTGCAGATTGAACCTGTCGGGGGAGTAAAAAGCAAGCAAGCCCCCTATCTAATGTGAGGTTTAAGGCAATAACAGCCTATTGATAAGATTAAAACGAAAAAAGGCCGACCCAAACGGGACGGCCAACAGACAGCTTCTGACCACTGACGAGCACCCCGTGTGGCGATCGTCACAGACTTGAAAAGGGGCCAGTCAGACTGGCCCCGAAAAGGGACAACTCTCAGTAGTGCATCCCGTCGATCCGGCTGGTTATCACACCCGTTCAAACACGGTGGCGATGCCCTGACCCAGACCGATACACATGGTGGCAACCCCCAGGGTGGCATCCTTCTCCTCCATCAGATTGATGAGGGTGGTGGAGATGCGGGCACCGGAGCAGCCGAGCGGGTGGCCCAGCGCAATGGCGCCGCCGTTCAGGTTTACCTTCTCGTCTACCAGATCCTGCAGACCCAAATCCTTCACGCAAGGCAGGGACTGGGCGGCAAACGCCTCGTTCAGCTCGAACAGGT
Organism: Aeromonas sp. s12; assembly: GCF_040907925.1. Classification (NCBI taxonomy): domain Bacteria; kingdom Pseudomonadati; phylum Pseudomonadota; class Gammaproteobacteria; order Aeromonadales; family Aeromonadaceae; genus Aeromonas; species Aeromonas sp. s12. The sequence continues at coordinate 58,765 of NZ_JBFOCT010000004.1, forward strand.
CGATATCACCGACAGTCAGACCGGCACGCTTGAGAGCCTTCTGGGTGGCCGGCACCGGGCCGTAACCCATGATGGCTGCGTCACAGCCGGCGATGGCCATGGCACGTACCTTGGCGCGCGGCGTGAGGCCGAGGGCCTTGGCGCGATCCGCGCTCATCACCAGCATGGCGGCGGCGCCATCGGACAGGGCCGAGGAGCTGCCGGCGGTGACGGTGCCGTTGACCGGATCAAACACCGGGCGCAGTTGGCTCAGGGTTTCGACCGTGGTCTCCGGGCGGATCACCTCGTCATAGTCGTAGAAGAAGCGGGCGCCGCTGGCGTCGTGGCCTTCCAGCCCGACGATCTCCTTGGCAAAACGCCCTTCCACGGTGGCGGCGTGGGCGCGGCGGTGGGAGCGGGCGGCAAACTCGTCCTGCTGCTGACGGCTGATGCCGTGCAGCTTGCCTAGCATCTCGGCGGTCAACCCCATCATGCCGGAGGCTTTCGCCACCGACTTGGCCATGCCTGGGTGGAAGTCAACGCCGTGGCTCATCGGCACGTGACCCATATGCTCGACGCCGCCGATGATGAAGATATCCCCATCACCCACCTGAATGGCGCGGGAGGCGTCGTGCAGCGCCTGCATACTGGAGCCGCACAGACGGTTGACGGTTACCGCCCCCACCTGCTTCGGAATACCGGCCAGCAGCGCGGCGTTGCGGGCGATGTTGAAGCCCTGCTCCAGGGTCTGCTGCACGCAGCCCCAGTAGATATCCTCGATCTCGTTCGGGTCGAGGTTGGGGTTGCGCAGCAGGATGGATTTCATCAGGTGCGCGGACAGATCTTCTGCACGCACGTTGCGGAAGGCGCCGCCCTTGGACCGGCCCATCGGGGTCCGGATACAGTCGACAATGACTACGTCTTTCATGAATGGATCTCCTTTCCGCAATCAGTAGAAGGTTTTGCCTTGGGCGGCCATCTCACGCAGCTTGTCGCTGACGCGGTAGAGCGGGCCCAAGTCGGCATACTGGTCGGCCATGGCCACGTAGCGATCCAGACCGATAGTGTCCAGATAGCGGAACACGCCGCCGCGGAAGGGAGGGAAGCCCAGACCGTAGACCAGTGCGATGTCGGCTTCGGCTGGCGTGGCGACAATGCCCTCTTCCAGACAGAGCACCACCTCGTTGATCATCGGGATCATCATGCGGGCTATGATGGCGTCCTTGTCGAAATCCTGTTTCGGCTTGGCAATGGGGGCCAGCAGCTCGTAGCTAGCTGCGTCAGCCACCTTCTTCGGCTTGCCCTTCTTGTCCTGCTCGTAGGCGTAGAAGCCCTTGCCGTTCTTCTGACCGAAGCGGTTGACCTCGTACATCACGTCGATGGCGGTGCGACCTTCCTTGCTCATGCGTGCCGGGAAACCCTGCGCCATCACGTCGCCGGCATGGTGACCGGTGTCGATACCGACTACGTCCAGCAGGTAAGCGGGGCCCATGGGCCAGCCGAACTCTTTCTCCATCACCTTGTCGACGGCGGCGAAGTCGGCGCCATCGGCGACCAGCTTGTTGAAGCCGAAGAAGTAGGGGAACAGCACCCGGTTGACGAAGAAGCCCGGGCAATCGTTGACCACCACAGGGGACTTGCCCATGGCGGCGGCATAGGCCACCACGCGGTTGATGGTTTCATCGGAGGTCTGCTCGCCGCGGATGATCTCCACCAGTGGCATGCGGTGCACCGGGTTGAAGAAGTGCATGCCGCAGAAGTTCTGCGGGCGCTTCAGCCCCTTGGCCAGCAGGGAGATGGGAATGGTGGAGGTGTTGCTGGCGAGCACGGCGTCTTCGCCAATGATCCCTTCCACTTCGCCCAGTACGGCGGCTTTCACTTTCGGGTTCTCGACCACGGCTTCGACCACCACATCCACATGCTTGACGTTGTCATAGCTGAGGGTCGGGGTAATGGCGGAGAGTACCTGGCCCATCTTGATGCCATCGATGCGGCCCTTTTCGAGCTGGCCGTTGAGCAGCTTGGTGGCTTCGCCCATACCAAGTGCCAGCGCCTTCTCGTTGATGTCTTTCATCACCGCCGGAATGCCCTTGCTGGCAGACTGGTAGGCGATGCCGCCCCCCATGATGCCGGCACCCAATACGGCGGCGTGGCCAGTGGCCTTGCTCGCCTGTTTGGCCGCCTTCTTGGCCAGCGCCTTGATGTGCTGATCGTTGAGGAAGATGCCGACCAGCGCCTTGGCGACATCGGTCTTGGCCAGCTTGATGAAGCCTTGCGCCTCGGCCACCAGTGCCTCGTCACGGCCCATACCTGCGGCGGCTTCGACGGTTTTCACTGCTGTCATCGGCGCCGGATAGTGTTTGCCCGCCACGGCGGCAACCATGCCGGCGGCGGTGGTGAAGCTCATCATGGCTTCCAGTTTGGAGAGGCGCAGCGGGGCTTTTTTGGCGGCGCGACGGCTCTGCCAGTCCAGCTTGCCCGCGATGGCGTCCTTGATCATCTGCAGCGCCGCGCTCTGCAGTGCATCCGGGGCGACCACGGCGTCGATGGCGCCCACCTTGAGGGCGTCATCGGCACGGTAATCCTTACCGGTGGTGATCCACTCGAGCGCGTTGTCGGCGCCGATCACCCGCGGCAGACGGACGGTGCCGCCAAAGCCCGGCATGATGCCGAGTTTGGTCTCGGGCAGGCCGATTTTGGCGCTGGTGTCGGCCAGACGGAAGTCGGTGGAGAGAATGGTCTCGCAGCCGCCGCCCAGAGCGTGGCCCTTGATGGCGGAGAGGGTCGGAACCGGCAGATCTTCGATGGCATTGAAGATGTCGTTGGCCTTTTTCAGCCAGCCGAGCAGATCTTCTTGCGGCAGATCGAACAGTTCCAGGAATTCGGTAATGTCGGCACCGACGATAAAGGCGTCTTTGCCGGAGGTGAGGATCAGACCTTTTAGTTCACGTTCTTGTTGTAATGCGGCGATCGCTTCGCTCAGGGAGAGCAGGGTAGCGCGATCCAGCTTGTTGACTGAACCCGGGGCATCAAACCTCAGCTCGGCGATGCCGTTTTCGAGGTAGCTGACCGAAAGGGTTTCGCCTTGGTAGATCATGAGAGTGTCTCCTTGTTCCCACTCAGTGGGGAGTGGTGCTCCTTAATCCCCAGCAGGGGGCGAGGCTCACTATTGATCCAAAAGGAGACATTTTCAACACCTATTTAAAACATTTGTTTAACAGATCTCGAGTAAAAGCTCTTCATCACAAAACGGGCAAAAGAGAGGCGCCTTGCGGCGCCTCGGATGGATGTGGGTTTGTTATCAACTGGCCAGTTCCGGCCGGTTGCGATACTGGTTCAGCACCTCGGGATCGGCGAGGGCATGAGTATTGTTGACGGGCCTGTTGTGCACCACCTCCCGCACCGCCAGTTCGACGATCTTGCCGGACTTGGTGCGGGGGATGGCATCCACCTGCAGGATGCGGGCGGGCACGTGGCGGGCGGTGCAGTGCTGCTTTATTTGCTGACGGATCCGCTCGCGCAGCGGTTCGTCCAGCTTGCAGCCCGCCTTGAGCTTGACGAACAGCACCACCCGTTCGTCCTGCTGCCACTGCTGGCCGATGACGATGCTCTCCTCCACCTCGTCGAGCTGCTCGACATAGCGGTAAATCTCGCTGGTGCCGATGCGCACGCCGCCCGGGTTGAGGGTGGCGTCGGAGCGGCCGTAGAACAGAATGCCACCGGTCGGGGTCAGCTCGATCCAGTCGCCGTGGCACCAGATGTTGTCGAACCGCTCGAAGTAGGCGGCGTGGTACTTGTCGCCATTTTCGTCGCCCCAGAAGTAGATGGGCTGGGCCGGGAACGGCTTGGTGCAGACCAGCTCGCCCTTCTCCCCCTGCACCGGCTGGCCCGCTTCGTTGAATACCTGCACCGCGAGGCCGAGGCCACGCCCCTGGCTCTCGCCGCGATAGACCGGGCTGAGCGGGTTGCCGATGACGAAGCAGGAGCAGATGTCGGTGCCACCGGAAATGGAGCTGAGCTGCACATCCTGCTTTATCTGCTGGTAGACGTAGTCGAACCCCTCCGGCGACAGCACGGATCCGGTGCTGCAGATCAGCCGCAAGTGCGGCAAATCGTGGCTCTTGATGGGGGCGTAACCCTGCTTGTGCAGCGCATCGAGATACTTGGCCGAGGTGCCGAACAAGCTGACCTGCTCGTCACGGGCGAGATCCCACAGCACATTGCCATCCGGGTAAAACGGCGAGCCGTCATAGAGCACCAGAGTTGCGCCGGAGGCGAGGGCGCTCACCAGCCAGTTCCACATCATCCAGCCACAGGTGGTGAAGTAGAAGATCCGCTCCCCCGGCTTGATGTCGCAGTGCAGCTGGTGCTCTTTCAGATGTTGCAGCAGGGTACCGCCGATGCCGTGCACGATGCACTTGGGTTTGCCGGTGGTGCCGGAGGAGTAGAGGATATAGAGCGGATCATTGAAGGCCATGGGTTCGAACTGGAGGCTGGCGTCCGACTGGCTCGCCAGCACTTGCTGCCAGTCGTGACCAAGCTGCAGCGGGTTGCCGAGCAGGGGGATCATCACCGTTTGCTCGATGCTGCCGATCTGGCTCACCACGCTGGCGACCTTCTGTTGAATGTCGATAGCTTTGCCGTTGTAGCGATAGCCATCCACCGCAAACAGCACCCGCGGCCGGGTCTGGCCGAAGCGCTCCACCACGCTGGCCTCGCCAAAGTCGGGGCTGGTGGAGGTCCAGATCGCCCCGAGGCTGGTGGTTGCCAGCATGGCAACCACGGTTTCCGGAATATTGGGCAGATAGGCGGCGACCACATCGCCACGACCAATCCCCTGATGACGCAGCCACTGAGCCAGCCGGGCAACCTGTTCCCCCAGTTCACCCCAGCTCAAAGTGCGACTTGGGCTCCCTTCGATGCGGGAAATGATGGCCGGGCTCTCGTCCTGGCGGCGCAGCAGGTTTTCGGCGAAGTTGAGGCGGCTGTCGGGGAACCAGCGGGTGCGCTGCATATCCTGACGGTTCTCCGCCACTATGTTGCCGAGCTCGCCCTTGACGCCGCAGTGCTGCCATACCAGCGGCCAGAAACGGGTGGTCTTCTCCACCGACCATTGATAAAGCTGCGGGTAGTTCTGCAACTGCAAGCCGTGGAAACGGTTCACCTCCGCCATAAAACGGTAGAGGTTGGATTGCTGCATCCCGAGCGGATCCGGTTGCCACAGGCAGAGGTTGTCCATGAGTAATCCCTGACTTCATGTATCTACCGGCAGTGTATTGAATTGTTTTTGATTTGTTAATGATTGGTTTTGTGTTGATAACAAACACGTTTGTAACGTATGCGTTACCTCACGAAGCGGCAGCTTGACGGGTCGAGCCGCCAAGCGCTTGATGTTATGCTGCAATCACATTCACCTCGGAGCAGGACGCCATGAGCAGCTACAGCCAACTTTTTGCCCAGCACCTCGATACCTTGCAGCAGCGCACCCGCGACATTCTGCAACAACAGGGGCTCAGCGGACTGGCCATCCACTCCGGCCAGACCCACCGCATCTTCCTCGATGATCAGGATTACCCGTTCAAGGTAAACCCGCACTTCAAGGCCTGGTTGCCGGTACTGGACAATCCCCACTGCTGGCTGCTGGTGGACGGGGTGAACAAGCCGGTATTGCTGTTCTACCGCCCGGTGGATTTCTGGCACAAGGTAGCGGATCTGCCCAATGCCTTCTGGGTCGAGTTCTTTGATATCCGTTTCCTGACCCGACCGGAACAGGTGGCCGACCATCTACCTGCCAACAAGCAGGAGTGGGCCTATCTTGGCGGCCATCTGGAAGTGGCCGATCTGCTGGGGCTGACCCAGCCCAATCCAGAGGCTGTGCTCAACTACCTGCACTATCACCGCGCCTACAAAACCCCCTACGAGCTGGAGTGTCTGCGCGAGGCGAACCGGATCGGGGTACGCGGCCATATTGCCGCCAAGGACTCCTTTATGGCGGGGGCGAGCGAGTTCGAGATCAATCTGGCCTATATGAAAGCGGTCGGGCAGGGGGCCAATGAGGCGCCCTACGGCAATATCGTCGCCATCAACCGCAATGCGGCCATCCTTCACTACACTCATTTGTCTGCCGTGCGGGTGCCGGATGCGGAGCGCCACTCCTTCCTGATCGATGCGGGCGTCGATTTCCACGGTTATGCCTCCGACATCACCCGTACCTGGGCGTGGCGGCGTGGCGAGTTTGCCGATCTGATTGCTGCCCTCGACGAGCAGCAGCAGGAGATCATCAAGGAGATCAAACCGGGACGCCGCTACAGCGAGCTGCACCTGCAGATGCACCACAAGCTGGCGCGCCTGCTGCAAGCCACCGAGCTGGTGGACATGTCGGTAGACGAGATGATCAACACCGGGGTGACCAACGTCTTCTTCCCTCACGGCCTCGGCCACTTCCTCGGTTTGCAGGTGCACGATGCGGGTGGTTTCATGCAGGATGAGCGCGGTACCCACCTGGCGGCGCCCGAGCTGTTCCCCTATCTGCGCTGCACCCGGGTGATGGAGGTGGGTCAGGTGTTCACCATCGAGCCGGGCCTCTACTTCATCGACAGTTTGCTGGAGCCGCTGCGTCAGGGTGAACAGGGCAAGCGGGTCAACTGGAACAAGGTGGAGGCGCTGCGTCCGTTCGGCGGCATCCGCATCGAAGACAACGTGGTGCTGCACGCCAACGGGGTGGAGAACATGACCAGACAAGCAGGACTCTGATGGCGGCAGCGTACTCCATTCCGGCTGCCCCGCTGGAGTTGACCGAAGAGATAAAGAAGAGTCGCTTCATTACCCTGATCGCCCACACCCCGACCGTCGAGGCGGCCAAGGGGTGGGTCAACGAGATCAAGCGCCAACATCCGGCCGCTCGCCACCACTGCTGGGCCTTTGTGGCTGGTGCGCCGCAAGATAGTCAGGTTTATGGCTTCAGCGATGACGGCGAACCTTCCGGTACTGCGGGCAAGCCGATCCTGGCCCAGTTGATGGGCTCGGGGCTCGGTGAAATCTGTGCCGTGGTGGTGCGTTACTACGGCGGCATCCAGCTTGGCACCGGTGGGCTGGTCAAAGCCTATGGAGGCGGCGTCGGTGCCGCCCTCAAGCAACTGCCCACCCTGCTCAAGGTGCCACGCACTCCCTCTCTCATTCACTGCGATTACGGTGACATGGGGACGGTCGAGTCGCTGATCAGTAGCCATAATGGCGAATTGCTGGCGGCCGATTACGGTCAGCAGGTCACCTTGCAGGTGGCGTGGGAGTCCTCGGTTTGGGCTCAGGTGGACCGTGAATTGACCGACCGGACTCATGGGCGGGTATCCCTCAGCCCCTTAGATGGCTAGAATCCATCGCTCTTTAATTGGGGAAAGGGAGCTGTAATGCACATTCTGAGCATTATTCGCATTGTTGGCCTGCTGGTTGCGCTGTTCAGCTCGACCATGCTGTTGCCTGCACTGGTGGCCTTTGGCTATCGGGATGGTGGTGGTGCCGAGTTCGTCAGCTCTTTTCTGATCGCCCTGCTGCTCGGCGTGGTGCTCTGGTTTCCCAATCGCTATCACAAGAAGGAGATGCGCTCGAAAGAGGGTTTCCTCATCGTGGTGCTGTTCTGGACCGTGCTGGGCAGTGTGGGGGCTGTGCCCTTTATCATGAGCGACGTGCCGGACATGTCGGTCTCGGAGGCCTTCTTCGAATCTTTTTCCGGCCTGACCACCACAGGGGCAACGGTACTGACCGGGCTCGATAATTTGCCCAAGGCGTTTCTGTTCTATCGCCAGTTGCTGCAGTGGCTGGGGGGGATGGGGATCATCGTACTGGCGGTGGCCATTCTGCCACTGCTGGGTATCGGGGGCATGCAGCTCTATCGCGCCGAGATCCCGGGGCCAGTGAAGGATACCAAGGTGACGCCGCGCATCGCCGAAACGGCCAAGGCGCTCTGGTTCATCTATCTGCTGCTCACCGCACTCTGTGCGCTGGCCTACTGGCTCGCCGGAATGACGCTGTTCGATGCAGTGTGCCATTCGTTCTCGACTCTGTCGGTCGGTGGCTTCTCCACTCACGATGCCAGCATCGGTTTCTTCAACAGTCCGGTCATCAACCTGATTACCGTGGTGTTCCTGCTGCTGGCCAGCGTGAACTTTGCGCTCCACTTTACCGTCTTCTCTCACCGTCCGGTGCGGCTCGGGCGCTACCTCTATGATTCGGAGCTCAAGGTGTTCCTGGCCATTCAGGCGACCCTGGTGATGATCTGCTTTGTCGCCTTGCTGACCCACGGACACTACGCCACTTGGCAAGAGGCGCTCAACCACGGTCTTTTCCAGGCGGTCTCTCTGGGGACCACCACCGGCTACAGCACCACGACCTATGCAGATTGGCCCTCGTTCCTGCCCATGCTGCTGATGTTCTCCGCCTTTATCGGCTGTTGCGCGGGCAGTACTGGGGGCGGTATCAAGGTGATGCGTTTTATGATCCTGTTCATGCAGGGGATGCGTGAGTTGAAGCGGTTGGTTCACCCCAGAGCCATCTATACCTTGAAGCTGGGGAATCGGGCGGTGCCCGAGCGCATCGTCGAGGCGGTGTGGGGCTACTTCGCCACCTATATTATTCTCTTCTTTATGTTCATGCTGCTGTTGCTGATGACGGGGCTGAACGAAGTGACCGCATTCACCGCTGTGGCTGCGGCTTTCACCAACGTAGGCCCAGGTTTGGGAGAAGTCTCTGCCAACTTCGGCAATATCTCACCGGCGGCCCAGTGGGTACTGGTGTTGGCTATGTTGTTTGGCCGATTGGAAATTTTCACGCTTCTGGTACTGTTTACTCCTGCATTCTGGCGTAGTTGAGGTTGTTATGGACAAGATTCTGGTACTTTATTCCTCTCGGGATGGCCAAACCCGCAAAATAGTCGATGTCATGCTGGAGCAGATGCCGGGATGCGAAGTGGTGATGCATGACCTGCATACCTTGCCGATGTGCAACCTCAGCAAGTATGCCAAGGTCTTGATCGGCGCCTCTATCCGTTATGGCAACTTCCACCCCAGCCTGTTCAGCTTTATTCACGCTCATCAGGAGCAGTTGGAGGTGGCCAATGCGGCCTTCTTCTGTGTCAACCTGACGGCCCGCAAGCCAGAGAAGCAGACGCCGCAAACCAATGCCTATATGAAGAAGTTCCTGCGCCTCTCCCCCTGGAAGCCGAAAACTCTGGGGGTGTTTGCCGGCGCGCTGCAGTACTCCCGCTATAACTGGTGGCAGACTCGCATCATCCAGCTGATCATGAAGATTACCGGTGGCAGTACTGACACTAGTAAGGACATTGAGTTTACCGATTGGGAAAAGGTGCGCAGCTTTGCACGCGAATTCTGGTCGAAAAGGTAGCAGCGTGATGTGAAATCAGGGTTTCTTGCCCGAAACAGCCCCGCCGATGCGGGGCTTTTGTTTAATAAAACAACGGTTGAACCGGAAATCTGTAAAAAGTGCCAATTTTTGCAGTTTTCCTCTTGTCATCCCGGCGCGGCTCTCTATAATGCGCCCCTACCAGCACGGCGGAACACGCCAACCTGATGAGCCAGCTTCCTAGCGAAGTGGGCGCCGAAAGAAAAGCGAAAACAATCGCTTGACTTTCGAAGTGAGAAGCGTAATATGCGCCTCCTCAACGCGACAAGCGTGACGCTCTTTAACAATTTG
>NZ_JBFOCT010000040.1:0-12238 GCF_040907925.1 Aeromonas sp. s12
GGAAGGTGCGAATAAGCGGGGAAATTCTTCTCGGCTGACGCAGTCATTTCATTTCTTCATGTTTGAGCCGATTTTTTCTCCCGTAAATGCCTTGAATCAGCCTATTTAGACCGTTTCTTCGCCATTTAAGGCGTTATTCCCAGTTTTTAGTGAGATCTCTCCCACTGACGTATCATTTGGTCCGCCCGAAACAGGTTGGCCAGCGTGAATAACATCGCCAGTTGGTTATCGTTTTTCAGCAACCCCTTGTATCTGGCTTTCACGAAGCCGAACTGTCGCTTGATGATGCGAAATGGGTGCTCCACCTTGGCCCGGATGCTGGCTTTCATGTATTCGATGTTGATGGCCGTTTTGTTCTTGCGTGGATGCTGTTTCAAGGTTCTTACCTTGCCGGGGCGCTCGGCGATCAGCCAGTCCACATCCACCTCGGCCAGCTCCTTGCGCTGTGGCGCCCCTTGGTAGCCGGCATCGGCTGAGACAAATTGCTCCTCTCCATGCAGCAGATTACCCAGCGGATTGAGGTCATGCTCGTTGGCCGCGGTGGTGACTAGGCTGTGGGTCATGCCACTCTTGGCATCGACACCAATGTGGGCCTTCATGCCAAAGTGCCACTGATTGCCTTTCTTGGTCTGATGCATCTCCGGATCGCGTTGCTGCTCTTTGTTCTTGGTCGAGCTGGGTGCCTCAATGATGGCATCGACCAAGGTGCCTTGGGTCATCATGACGCCTGCTTCGGCCAGCCAGCGATTGATGGTCTTGAACAATTGGCGGGCCAGTTGATGCTGCTCCAGCAGGTGGCGGAAATTCATGATGGTGGTGCGGTCCGGCAAGGCGCTATCCAGGGATAACCGGGCAAACAGACGCATGGAGGCGATTTCGTACAGAGCATCTTCCATCGCGCCATCGCTCAGGTTGTACCAATGCTGCATGCAGTGAATGCGTAGCATGGTTTCCAGCGGATAAGGTCGCCGGCCATTACCAGCCTTGGGGTAAAACGGCTCGATGACTTCCACCATGTTTTGCCATGGTAGAATCTGCTCCATGCGGGACAAGAAAATCTCTTTTCTGGTCTGACGGCGCTTACTGCTGAATTCACTGTCGGCGAAGGTGAGCTGATGACTCATGATGAACCCTTTTTCATGGCTCCAGATGACAAACATGATCTCATATCAGGGACTTGTTCGCACCTTCCCTAGCCAAACGACTGGGGTTAAAATGATAAAGATACATAGCTATGGGCCATTATAGAGTTGCATCCTGCATATTGGTTAACGTGTTGATTTATAGTGTTTTTTATGCACGTATGGTGTAATGTGACGCTAGCATGGTATTGAGAATGTAGTTATGGATAACAAAGTTTCAATCGAAGAAATGCAAGCATTAAAAGTATTGCTTGTAGATGACCACGCTATATTGCGGGCAGGAGTCAAAGCTACACTCTCAACAGATCACCTTATGAAGGTGATTGCAGAGGCTGGCAATGGTAAAGAAGGATTAGATCTGGCAGTAGAATATGAACCAGATTTAATATTGCTTGACCTTCAAATGCCAGTGCTTAATGGATTAGAAACGCTGAAGAGAATCAGAGCAAAGAAAATAAAAAGCAAGGTCGTTATCTTCACCGAGTCAGATTTGGAAATTGATGTTGTAGAAGCGTTTAGGTTCGGAGCCAATGGATATCTTTCAAAAAATATTGAACCGCTTGATTTAATTGGCTTCATTAAGAGCATATGTGCTGATACATCAATTGAAAGTCCTCAGTCAAACAATAAAGTAATGTCAATCTCATTATCAGATAGTAATGTTGGCATTATTGAATCATTAAGCCATAGAGAAATTGATGTAGTAAAACTTCTTGCTGAAGGTCACTCAAACAAAGTCATTTCAAAATTATTATATATATCTCATGGGACGGTAAAAATACATGTGAGAAACATTCTAAGAAAACTAAAATTAAATTCTAGAGTTGCTGTTACTGTATGGGCACATAACCGAACTATTAAGTAACTATAATTTAAAAATGTACATAAATAAAAATTAACTTGATATTTTTATTGTTGCAGATTATTGCCATACTAGTTAACGACTCTCTTAAATCATATGCCCATAGGGTGCATATGATTTATAAATTCTGCTTGCAACGATACATGGCCTCATCCGCCAAACGGAGTAACAAGTTTAGATCTGGTGGTGTAGTTGCATCATATTCCACATAGCCTATAGAACAAGAAAGGTTATATACCTTACCGCTATGCTTATTGAACTCATCAAAGATCTGATTTATTCGATTATTGATTGATTCAATATAGTTAATGTTTGTTTCTGGGAGTAAAACCACGTATTCATCACCACCTAATCGAGCACAGATATCAGCATTTCTAAAAATCAAGTTGATCAAGCTGGCGGCTTGGCACAATGCATCATCTCCAACATCATGACCAAATCGATCGTTTATAGATTTGAAATGATTCAAATCTATAAACAATAATGAAAGGCCCCTTTTCGTTCTGTATGCATGTTGCAAGTACCTCTCAGCCAGAAGAATAAAACCTCGCCTGTTGGTTATCCCCGTCAACTCATCTATTGTCGCCATTTGAACTGCACGTAACTCGCTTTCAACTGTTAATGCCAAGTCGGTAAATAAAGCTCTATCCTTTTCTCCAAAAGCCCTAGCCTTACGGTCTATAAGGCACAACGAACCGATATGCAATCCATCAGTTATTACTAATGAATGACCAGCATAGAATCGGATGTATGGCTCCCCTTGAACCATTGGATTATTATAATAAAGAGGATCTTTGGTTGCATCTTCAATAACAAGCATGCGTTCTTTGAGAAATCCATTTTTACAAAAAGAGATATTAGGAAGAGGTTCATGGATGTTTAGGCCATAACAAGGCTTGGCCCACTCGTGTTCATTGTCTTCGAATGAGATCAGGGCAATAGGCACATCAAACATGTTGCGAGCCATTCTTGTTATACGAATGAAACGTTCCTCTGTTGGGGAGTCAAGCACTTGGAGACGGCGCAATGCATCTAAGCGAAGAAAGTGGGGATCACTGGTTTCAGAGAACGGTTGCATCTTTGCGGCCTTTTACGTTGTGTCCGAAGCGATGCTATTATGACACTCATTTGGATATAACTAAATAGAATGCTGGATTACGGATGACAGATTTTTAGCGCGGGTATGCGAAAATACACACATTTGGTTTTCTAATGAGACCATCACTAGGGGGGCAATCGAAACTCATTCGTGTTGTTCTATGAAGGCGAGGCTATCATCGAGCACCCCAGACGCTTGTAAAGCACCATGGCACGAACTGGATTTTAAATTAATCATAATAGCAAAACTGCTCTTGCAGTTGTTCTACTCTACCCTCGGTTTTCATTTTTTTTAGCATTAAGGCCAAATCTTTCGCTAGCCTTGAGTGTTTTTTATTAAGATACGCATAGCCTGCCAAGGTATCAACAATTCCTGCGGAATATATTTTATTATACTCGGTCGATTCCGCAAGCAATGCTTGCTTGCTCCTATCAAATACCAGAGTCTGCTCCACAAATACATCAACGCGTCCTTTTATCAGTTTTTTCAATCCCTGCTCAGTTGTGTTTACCTCTGTCGGCAGGGGGAAGGTAATAAGCTTGGAAAGTGCGTCTTCGGCGCGTTTTGAGCCTCGCCTGAATTCAACTCTTAATCCTTCCTTATCTAGGCTATGCCAAGAATTATATTTTGATTTATTGTCATACACATAAGCTTCAATAGTCACGTTGAAATGTGATTCATTCACTCTGATCAAGTTGGTTGTTTGCTGTTGGTATTCAAATGCCCGATGAATTTCACCATCAACACTGCCATTCTCCGCGAGGATCGGTGCTCTTCCACCAGGAACGCCCTGATATAGAAATTTATATCCCAATCTAGAAAATGCCTCGCTATAAATATTATATAACCAGCACCCATACTTTGAATGATAAGTGTCCTCTGAACTAACTAGAACAATTTTGGTATCAACAGCAATAACGCATGAAGAAAGTGTCGCAAGGAAAATTAACAATATGTTTCTTATGTTGTATTGTGAAAACATACATACCCCACATTGACACATCCCACTTTTAATATAGCTCACGTTAAAAAATTCGCCATGCTAAATGAAATTAAAATACTGTTGGTGACATTTCTCACGAGATATGGGCTCGCGCCACTTAAATAGTGTTTCTTCCAAAATGGTTTGCTCTGCTGAAAGCTAATGTATAGGAATTCGAGTAGCAAGCCATCAATGCATATTCATAGACAAGTAATTAAAATTATACACAGACACTGAATAAAATAAACAAGATCCCCATGATTAGGGTATCTTGTTTCATACGGTCAATTACTTCTTTACCAGTATAAAAATGATTTCTCTAAGAAATGCTCAGATAGTTGTATTTTTGGCGACAGCTATTTATCGTTTCACTTTGCATGAATACATCTCTTCATCTGCGTGCCGCAGTAGTTGATCTAAATTAGGCGGCATACTAGCATCGTAAATCACAATTCCTAAGGAGCATGACAACTGGTATGGCTTACCACTATGACTATTGAAGTCATCTATTGCATGATTCAGCCGCTCTTTAATTCTCTGACAATGTTCACTACCAGTGCCAGGTAAAAGGACAACGAATTCATCCCCACCAAGGCGAGCGAATATATCAGCATCGCGGAATACTCGGCATAACAACTCGGCCATATGTCGCAACGCGTCATCGCCAATGTCATGACCAAACTTATCGTTAATTAGTTTGAAGTGATTTAGATCTAAAAAAAGTAAGGCCGCTGTGTGTTTTACACGAAATGCATATTTCAAACTTTTTTCGGCGAGCAGCATGAATCCTCTACGGTTAGTTATCCCCGTCAATTCATCTATGGTTGCTCTCTGAACGGCTTGTAACTCACTCTCAACCATGGATGCCAAATCAGCTAACAGCGCTTGGTCTCGTGGGCTAAAACCCCTGGGTTTAGAGTCTATGATGCACAATGTACCCAGCTTCAAACCGTTCCCAACTTCTAGTGGATGGCCTGCATAGAAGCGAATGTGTGGTTCCCCCGTGACTAAGGGGTTGTCAGAAAATCGTGGATCTTGGGCCGCATCTTCAACTACAAACAGTTCTTCACCGAGAATTGCATGACCACAAAAAGAAATGTCTCGCGGTGTCTCCAATACCGGCAACCCACAACATGACTTGAACCACTGTCTGTTTTCATCCACCAATGAAACCAATGCGATGGGCACATCAAACATGTTGCGAGCCATCCTGGTAATCCGGTCAAAACGCTCCTCTGCGGGGCTATCAAGTATCGCTAAACGGCGCAATGCGTCTAAGCGAAGCCGTTCGTTATCCGGTACTACAGGGCTTTGCATCAACATCTCCTTGTTGTGTGGGCACTGTACGCTGCCAACATATACTGTGCATCTGTAGATCTGATGTACTGACAGTATATTACAGTAGGTAGACCTATGATTTCGAGCCATCTCATCTTTGATGACAGGAGCAGTGTTTGCACTCTTGGTAGCGTGGTTGTCGCTCGCTCGACAAACAAGAGCTCGCCTAGAATCCCCCTAGGCTGTGTTCTTAAAGTGATGAAGATATAATCTCACATCTTCTCAACAGCTTAAGATCCATTCCGTGTCCCGCCGTTATCAGCTGACTGATGCACAATGGGGGCTTATCGAGCCCCTGTAGTGGTCTAATCATCCCGGACACCATTTTAGGTGGTACAGTCGCCACCATGACCTGAGGTGTTCAATGACAAGATTACGTCGCTCATTTACTGCCGAATTCAAACTCGAAGCAGCATCCCTGGTGCTCGACCAGGGGTATTCTGTTCCCGAAGCAAGCCGTTCACTGGATGTCGGTGAAACTGTGCTTCGTCGCTGGGTTCAGCAACTGCAATCCGAACGCAGTGGCACAACCCCAATCAGCAAAGCGCTGACTCCGGAGCAGCAGAAAATCCAGGAGCTGGAAGCCCGTATCAACCGACTCGAACGTGAAAAGGACATACTAAAATTATGTATGGTCTGCTCCTTATCTGCAAGCTTGAACTGATTTCCAGAAGTCGTTTGCGTCAATGTATCCGGCCTGTCTGTGAGCCGTTTTCCGGCTCTGGCCTTGATGGGATCCGCACGTCATCGTCCTAATAAAGCTACCAGTCTCGAGAGACTGCTTTTTTAGCCAGGCTGCAACGTCGTGGGGTAAACGCTTCTGTCATCTGTTTTTGGCTCGCAAAACCGGGTATGAGTTCTATCAGTTAAACGGCTGAACTTGTGTTGGGATACGGTTGGTAATCCCTGCCGGATGTCAGCACTTTCCAGCAAATTCGCATTATCTTGTTGGCCAGGGCGATAAGTATCACATGGTTGTGATGGCCGACCTCTAGCCTGGCGACCCATTCGCCTAACGATGATTTGTCACGCTTCATGTGAATTTTCAGCGCTTTGGCGCCCTGAATAACCATTTGCCTTAAATAGCTATTGCCACGCTTACTGATCCCGCCGAGCGAAGATTTGCCGCCCGTTGAATATTGCCTGGGGACCAGCCCCAACCAGGCTGACAGGTCGCGGGCTTTCTTGAATTGTGAGCCATTGCCAATTGCGGCAATCAACGCGGTTGAGACAATTGGTCCAATGCCGGGGACGGTACTGATTTTTTGGCACAAACTCGACGTGCTCGAGGCTTGTCCGAGCATGAGGCTCATGTCATCAATCTGAATATCCAGCTGTTGCCACCGTTCTCTCAGACGCAATACCAGGGCGCGGATAAAGTCAGGCAAGCCATTCTCGGCATCTTCAAGGATCGTCGGCAGAGAACGCTCGAAGACTTTTCTGCCGACTGGCACGGTGAGCCCATATTCTAGCAGCAACGCTCGCATCTGATTGACAGTGGCGGTTCGTTCGACGATGAAACGCTGACGGACGCGATGAGTCGCCTGCAATGCCAACTGTTCATGAGATTTCAACGGGACACAGCGCATAGTGCCTCTGCTACCAGCCTCGGCAATGGCGGTGGCATCGTTGAAGTCATTCTTGTTCGATTTGAGGTAGGGCTTAACAAATTGAGCGGGAATAATCTTGGGCTCGAACCCCGCCTGTTGGAACAGGTGTCCCCAGTATTGCGAACCAGGACATGCCTCGAAGGCAACCCGACAGGGTGGAGTCGTACTGATGAACTGTTTCAGTTGTGAACGAGTGAGCTTTTGCTTGGTCAATACATGCCCCATGCGATCCATCGCCACCAGGTGAAACCAGTTTTTGCCTAAATCGATCCCGTAAATGTAAATCTGCGCTTGAGTCATGATGAGCCTCCTTGATGCTGGCTCCAGCATAGCGGGGTGGATAGAGCAGACCATCCCATTAGGCTACTGCTCTCTTGATGGCGGACGAGTTCACACGTACGCGCTGATAGACCGATTAAGGGAGCAAGCCCCCATCACCTTGGTCTGCTGCGCTTTCGATGTGCCCACTTCCTGTTTTTACGATTATCTGGCCCGCAGGCGGGCGATTAACCGTGAGCGTATGCAGCAGCGCTGTGAGTTGCGCCGTTTGTTCAAAGAAAGTCGGAACTCAGCGGGCAGCCGCACCTTGATGTCGATGATGCGAGAGCTGGGGTATCAGATTGGCCGATTCAAAGTGCGCAGTCTGATGAAGGAAGCCGGTCTGGTATCCAAGCAACCGGGCGCTCATCGCTATCAGGTCGCCCGGTCTGAGCGACCGGATATTCCCAATCTGCTGGCCCGTAAATTTGATGTCCAGCAACCCAATCAGGTGTGGTGTGGCGATATCACCTATGTCTGGGCCGCGGGTCGTTGGTATTACCTAGGCGCAGTGCTTGACCTGCACACCCGGCGGGTCGTGGGCTGGGCGATGTCTGATAAACCTGATGCAGAATTGGCAATCAAAGCACTGGAGATGGCCTATCAGCAGCGGGGTTGCCCATCCGGTGTGCTATTTCACACTGACCAGGGCAGCCAATATGGCAGTAGGGTATTTCGGCAACGACTGTGGCGCTATCGCATGACCCAGAGCATGAGTCGGCGTGGTAATTGTTGGGATACTCAGTTCATTATGCTCAAGAACATCAGCCCAATCTGACCCGTGCTGGGATTGGCGAACATAATGCCTTTGCGTTGACCTGTCGATTGGATGCTGATGTTCCCTGGCATTGCTGGGCCCAGCGTCTGTGACCTAATAGGAGCCTTGTGCTGCATCTTGAGTGTCCTGTCCTGCGTATGGGGTTGGTAGTGCATATTCCTTGGAGGAATGAGCCATGAACAATTCCAGAAACAAAGCTGAAGTTATCCTTGGTGTAGACACCCATATGGATACCCATGTCGGGGTTTTGCTTAATGCACAAGGGCACCAGTTGGGATGCTTGATGGTCACGACCAATACCAGCGGATATGAGAGACTCGTGACCTGGGCAAACTCTTTCGGGTGCTTGAAGAGAGCAGGCGTTGAAGGCACAGGCACGTATGGTGCTGGCTTGGCCAGTGTACTGCGCAAGCATGGTATCGAAGTGTTCGAAGTTAATCGCCCTGACCGCTCCAAACGCAGGCTTCAGGGGAAATCGGATCCTACTTATGCTGAAAGTGCAGCGAGATCCGTTCTTTCCGGTAGTGCTAACGCGATAGCAAAGACCCAGTCAGGCGCGGCAGAAATGATGCGAGTGGTATCAGTAGCCAGACGCAGCGCCGTCAAAGCCAAAACTCAGGCAATGAATCAACTCAGATCATTGCTTGTCAGTGCCCCCCAGGATGTTCGTGAACGACTCTGGAAAAGCAAGCCCGCTGACTGTGCAAAGGGATGCGCACGAGTGAGGTCATTGGGTACCACTGAACTCCTGCATACGTTAACGACTACCCTGTGTCTGCTGGCCAAGCGTTGGCTGCTATTGGCAGACGAAGTTGAAAAACTTGATGCCATGTTGGATGCCTTGACCCATCAACATGCTCGTCGTCTGCGCGAGCAATTTGGCGTCGGCCCTCAAACCGCAGCGGTGCTGCTTTCAACGGCTGGCGATAACCCGGAACGGTTAAGAAATGAAGCATCGCTTGCGGCACTTTGTGGGGTTAACCCTTTACCCGCATCCTCTGGAAAGACCGTACGACATCGCTTAAACCGAGGTGGTAACCGTGCAGCAAATAATGCGTTATGGACGATTGCAATGGTCCGGATGCGGGGAGATCCACAAACCCAATCTTACGTCGCACGACGTAGCGCCCAAGGCTTATCTTCGAAAGAGATCCAGCGTTGTTTGAAACGCTATATCGTCAGGGAACTCTACCCTTTGATCTTGGCCGATTTAGCTGACTCAGCGCGAGCCTGTTGACATAGGAGCGTCAACGCCCCGATGCAGCGGTTGTTCAGGAGTTTGAAGACGGAGTGGCTGCCGGCCACGGGATACATGCACTTGCGGGAAGCAAAGCGGGATATCAGTTATTACTTGATGGATTACTACAACTGGCGGCGTCCACATCAATACAATGACGGGATGCCGCCAGCAAGAGCCGAGGATCGGCCTAACCAAGTGTCCGGATTTAGTTGACCACTACACCCAGTTTCCTTCTCGAAGCCTGATCGGGCGCCCTACCCGTGAAACGCGCCAAGTGCTCGATGGCATTCTCTGGATACTCCACACCGGAGCTCCTTGGCGAGACCTTCCAGAACGTTTCGGACCATGGAATTCGGTCTACAACACCTTCCGGCGTTGGCAGGATGCAGGCCGGATTGATGCCATTCTGGAAGCGCTGCAACTCAAGCTCAATGAAGAAGGGCTCATCGATTTCGACCTGTGGTGCCTGGACGGCTCCAATGTCAGAGCATCCAAAGATGCTGCCGGTGCACGTAAAAAAACACCTCAATGAATCAAGCCCTTGGCCGTTCGCGGGGAGGTTTCGGCAGCAAAATTCACTTGGTCACGGACGGTCATGGCTTACCACTGAGCTTCTGCCTGTCACCGGGGCAATCAGCAGAAATCAGCTATGCAACAAGCGCGTTGGCCATGGCGAGGATACCAACGTCATCAGGTCGCTACCGAACACGGCCAGCGCATCTTGCCGCAGACAAGGCCTATAGCAGCAAAGCCTTTCGAGCCGAGCTACGGCGGAGAAGGATAAAAGCGGTCATTCCGCAACGCAGCGACCAGCAACGGCGCCATAAGGGGCGTCCATTGGTACTGGACAAGGTGCATTACCGCAGGCGCAATGTCGTGGAGCGGTGCTTCGGTTGGTTGAAGAAGTTTCGCCGGTTTTCAACGAGATATGAAAAGCTAGCCAAGAGTTTTGCAGCCTTTATCAAACTGGCATTCTGCCTTCGCTACTTGCGCGAGTTATGTGTGGACAGAAAACCAGCATTTTGAGAACACAGCCTAGTTTTATTCGACCATCCTAGCAAAAAGCCATTCCGCAGTTAACTTGTTTGTCATTAATGAACTAACCTCATATCATCAAGTCTCCCAGTTTTTGCATCTGGATGTTTCACGATGGTCAGAGTCATTTTTCAAGCCAAGGTACATACCTCCGTTGATTCAGGCGGGTGGGTCGAAGTCCCACATTTATGCTTGCAACACTGCGTTATAGAGGACTTTAAGGCTCACCCTCGCTGGAGAAGATCCATCTCATCTTTAGAGCTGGATGAGATTCTCGAACAGCACACCACTAGGTTGTTTGGGGAGGCCAGGCGATTAGATCTGAACACTGTGCCTGAAGGTGTCTCTGTAGATGTGTTCGGGGCTTTGGCTATTGTTACTATAAATTTGATGCAGTGTGACACACACCATTGAAAATATAATATATTCAGACACTTATGGCTTTAAAGCTCAGGCCATCGTCTTCATCGTAGACAAACCTTAACGTTCAGATTGTATGAACGGTAGTAAGTAGTTATCGAGCAAGTCGTCCTGAGGGGGCTCGTTCAGGTTCGAGGAGGGTGATCACAATGATGGGCTCATTTAAAGCTTTCTGGTATGGTTAGCCCATCAGATTTTTTCAGACAGGATGTCGGTGTAATGAGTGATAAAACCCAGTGGAAAACATAGTCATTGATTTCCCGCATGCGTCTTGGGTTAGGGAAGGTGCGAATAAGCGGGGAAATTCTTCTCGGCTGACGCAGTCATTTCATTTCTTCATGTTTGAGCCGATTTTTTCTCCCGTAAATGCCTTGAATCAGCCTATTTAGACCGTTTCTTCGCCATTTAAGGCGTTATTCCCAGTTTTTAGTGAGATCTCTCCCACTGACGTATCATTTGGTCCGCCCGAAACAGGTTGGCCAGCGTGAATAACATCGCCAGTTGGTTATCGTTTTTCAGCAACCCCTTGTATCTGGCTTTCACGAAGCCGAACTGTCGCTTGATGATGCGAAATGGGTGCTCCACCTTGGCCCGGATGCTGGCTTTCATGTATTCGATGTTGATGGCCGTTTTGTTCTTGCGTGGATGCTGTTTCAAGGTTCTTACCTTGCCGGGGCGCTCGGCGATCAGCCAGTCCACATCCACCTCGGCCAGCTCCTTGCGCTGTGGCGCCCCTTGGTAGCCGGCATCGGCTGAGACAAATTGCTCCTCTCCATGCAGCAGATTACCCAGCGGATTGAGGTCATGCTCGTTGGCCGCGGTGGTGACTAGGCTGTGGGTCATGCCACTCTTGGCATCGACACCAATGTGGGCCTTCATGCCAAAGTGCCACTGATTGCCTTTCTTGGTCTGATGCATCTCCGGATCGCGTTGCTGCTCTTTGTTCTTGGTCGAGCTGGGTGCCTCAATGATGGCATCGACCAAGGTGCCTTGGGTCATCATGACGCCTGCTTCGGCCAGCCAGCGATTGATGGTCTTGAACAATTGGCGGGCCAGTTGATGCTGCTCCAGCAGGTGGCGGAAATTCATGATGGTGGTGCGGTCCGGCAAGGCGCT
The DNA here is from genome assembly GCF_040907925.1 of Aeromonas sp. s12. Lineage (NCBI taxonomy): Bacteria > Pseudomonadati > Pseudomonadota > Gammaproteobacteria > Aeromonadales > Aeromonadaceae > Aeromonas > Aeromonas sp. s12. The sequence continues at coordinate 11,941 of NZ_JBFOCT010000040.1, forward strand.
ATCCAGGGATAACCGGGCAAACAGACGCATGGAGGCGATTTCGTACAGAGCATCTTCCATCGCGCCATCGCTCAGGTTGTACCAATGCTGCATGCAGTGAATGCGTAGCATGGTTTCCAGCGGATAAGGTCGCCGGCCATTACCAGCCTTGGGGTAAAACGGCTCGATGACTTCCACCATGTTTTGCCATGGTAGAATCTGCTCCATGCGGGACAAGAAAATCTCTTTTCTGGTCTGACGGCGCTTACTGCTGAATTCACTGTCGGCGAAGGTGAGCTGATGACTCATGATGAACCCT
>NZ_JBFOCT010000041.1:0-20662 GCF_040907925.1 Aeromonas sp. s12
GGAAGGTGCGAATAAGCGGGGAAATTCTTCTCGGCTGACGCAGTCATTTCATTTCTTCATGTTTGAGCCGATTTTTTCTCCCGTAAATGCCTTGAATCAGCCTATTTAGACCGTTTCTTCGCCATTTAAGGCGTTATTCCCAGTTTTTAGTGAGATCTCTCCCACTGACGTATCATTTGGTCCGCCCGAAACAGGTTGGCCAGCGTGAATAACATCGCCAGTTGGTTATCGTTTTTCAGCAACCCCTTGTATCTGGCTTTCACGAAGCCGAACTGTCGCTTGATGATGCGAAATGGGTGCTCCACCTTGGCCCGGATGCTGGCTTTCATGTATTCGATGTTGATGGCCGTTTTGTTCTTGCGTGGATGCTGTTTCAAGGTTCTTACCTTGCCGGGGCGCTCGGCGATCAGCCAGTCCACATCCACCTCGGCCAGCTCCTTGCGCTGTGGCGCCCCTTGGTAGCCGGCATCGGCTGAGACAAATTGCTCCTCTCCATGCAGCAGATTACCCAGCGGATTGAGGTCATGCTCGTTGGCCGCGGTGGTGACTAGGCTGTGGGTCATGCCACTCTTGGCATCGACACCAATGTGGGCCTTCATGCCAAAGTGCCACTGATTGCCTTTCTTGGTCTGATGCATCTCCGGATCGCGTTGCTGCTCTTTGTTCTTGGTCGAGCTGGGTGCCTCAATGATGGCATCGACCAAGGTGCCTTGGGTCATCATGACGCCTGCTTCGGCCAGCCAGCGATTGATGGTCTTGAACAATTGGCGGGCCAGTTGATGCTGCTCCAGCAGGTGGCGGAAATTCATGATGGTGGTGCGGTCCGGCAAGGCGCTATCCAGGGATAACCGGGCAAACAGACGCATGGAGGCGATTTCGTACAGAGCATCTTCCATCGCGCCATCGCTCAGGTTGTACCAATGCTGCATGCAGTGAATGCGTAGCATGGTTTCCAGCGGATAAGGTCGCCGGCCATTACCAGCCTTGGGGTAAAACGGCTCGATGACTTCCACCATGTTTTGCCATGGTAGAATCTGCTCCATGCGGGACAAGAAAATCTCTTTTCTGGTCTGACGGCGCTTACTGCTGAATTCACTGTCGGCGAAGGTGAGCTGATGACTCATGATGAACCCTGTTCCATGGCTCCAGATGACAAACATGATCTCATATCAGGGACTTGTTCGCACCTTCCCATGATTGACAGCAAGTGACGCCGCTTTGGCCCTTTCCTCACGGCTTAGGTAGATATAGCTTCCTGTAGAACCCAGTGCGCCAATCGAGTCAACATTGGCTAGAGCTAATCGCTCTATCAGGTGGATATAGGCCCTTTCATCGATGCCGTGATGGTTGACGGGCGTCAGGGGAAAAGCACTTAGTCCTGAAAACATCTCTTGTGTTCCCTAGCCATGAAATTAATCAAAATTCAACCTTCTCTTTGGCAGAAGAAGGTTGAGATATAGAGAAACGCGATAAATAAACTTATTTATTCTTTATCTTCAACGTATGTAAATACAATTTGCGCTTCTGGCATCATTTTCTTGAGACCAGAAATAAGGTCATCACTAGCAGCCTGTAGGGCCTCACGCGGCATTTCTGGCAGACTTTCTAAAATGAACCACATCTTTTTTGCATGCTCATCCAGTCGAGTTCTTACACCTTGACGCCAATTCCATCTACGGCAGGTTACTCCTGCTTCATCTCTCCAAATGACTTCCCCTTTCTCTGGTGGTTCATTTGCTGGCTGGCCTGATTTGACTGTATCAAATGCTTCTGTACCTTCAGCAATTGTTAGGTGTGGTATCCCAACATATGCTTCGTAGTTTTCACCACCGACAGGAATTGCATATTTAATGCTGATGGCATTATAGAGATCAACGATAGGATCTGCACTTGTGATCCCACCATCCTTTAGGACTCTATTACGTAAAGCCTCGGCAGAGCATGGCGTTCTCTTCGGTTTTGCACCAAACGTCTTAAATACCTCTCCCCATGCAGCAAGGTGTGCTTCGGCCCAAGTAGGATTATCCTCATGCACACACTTATATGAGTCTAAAAGTGCCTGAGTCGCTACATCAGAATCAATTATTTCTGACGCCAAGACCGTAATACTTATAGCGCGAAATCCAGGGGCAATCTCAAATATCTTTGGACTAATCAAAGGTGCAACTGGCATGCAATGCCTCCATCTATCATATCTTCATCAATCCTCTCATATTATTCTCATCCTAGCATTACTAAAATCAATAAGATTTGAGTAAATCACTTCCAATTCATTGATTTTTTCTGTAATGAAATTTTGAATGCTCAATCTATTATCTACAGGATTGCAGAGAGGTTTACGTTTTTGAATAGTCAGTATATTGCATAAACTTATCCATAAGCTCAAATTATTAAAACTAAGCCATCATTAGCTAAACTGATTGCGCTTGGTGGTCAATTGGATAGCATGGACTGAAACGTGTATGGATACGGTATTCACCTGACAGTTGCCCACCAAAGGGAGTCGTCATACGACTTCACACCGGATAATAAAACCATACCCTTACCGTGTTATCTGGAATCAGCGCATGACCACCAATAAGAAAGTTGTGCGTCAGCTACAGCTCGCTGAGCACCAACGTCGATTGCTCTCCTTGGCGGCAACACGTCCCTTATGTGCCCGCAGGGTCAATGGTGCAGCCGGTATTCTTTCCAGCAGCAGTCCATGATCGCGTATGACGCGATATACCCGTTTGGCGTTTACCAGAGGCTGTCGTGTTGCCTCTGACTGACGCCGTAACAGCGCCCAGACTCGACGATAGCCATAGGAGTGAAGCTCAGCCATCGCCTCCATGATCCGGCCAAGTAAGGCAGCATCATCATGCAGGCGATGATGACGACCATCTTGCCAACCTGGTTTTCGATGAACACGAACGGATAGCTGAGCACGCGATACATTAAGGGCTTGGCTCACACCACTTAATCGTCGTCCCCCGGCAACAAGGGCGCATGCGCAATCCATTTTTTGCTCGGCCATACTCCACGGCTTCTTTGAGGATCTCGTTCTCCATGGTCTTCTTCCCGAGCAGACGCTGGAGCACTCGGACCTGCTTGATGGCAGCAGCCAACTCGGAGGCAGGAACAACATCCTCACCGGCGGTGATCGCCGTGAGCGACCATTCTTGGAATTGTTTGCGCCATTTGAAAAGCTGGTTGGCGTTGACGTCGTGCAAGCGAGCGACATGAGAGACGGTCATCCCAGGCTCAAAGGTCTGCTGCACGATAGCGATTTTCTCTTGCGGAGTCCGGCGTCGACGGCGCTCTGCCCCTGTTAATACTTCGACCATCTTCTCGTTGTGACTAGTACTGCACATAGTTTCAAGACTACCTCTTAAGTTAAGAGGGGCGAAGTGTCTGGATCTTTAAGGGGCCAATCTAGTAACCAAGACCTCAGTTTGAGGCTGGTCTCAGGTGATAAGTAGATCTGTACAGTCTGTAACCCCCCATTCATACAGTCGGCGTTCAGCATTTCCTATGTATACTTTCCGACCACTCATACTCAATTAAACACAAAAAAACAAGAGAGATGTACAGAATTGAAAAATAAAATGCATACAACGAATAACTCATCTTATATTAAGACTGTACTTCATACAGTCCTATTTATTATTATAATGTCCATGATTGGCATGACTTCAGGTTGAACTTATTATTATATTTCAACCAGACACAACAATGAAACAATAGTAGTTACCGTAAATATAGCCATGTCTATTAATGTCAGGGGTAAATGACTCATACACTGCATAATGGAAAGTCAAAAGTTATAACAACCCAATCTTGTTAAAAAGCCACATCGACTCTCACCTGATTAAATACATTATAAAACAATTCAATACAGAGGTTAAATTGTTTATTAAGAACAGTTTAAAAGAAAATAGAGATAAGCTTCAGCATGCTTTTAGCTCATATATATATGACATTTCAGCAATTGCACTACTTCTATTACCATTAACACTTACAAACTCATTGTGTGTTTTGCTTGGGCAGGGCTTTGCTCACGCAAATTATGCTACTATATCAGATCTACTAATTCAACTTTCACACACTTTAATTAATTTTTATCCTCTTGCACTTTGTGTGTTAACTAGTTACTATTTATCTCACAAAACATCTATAAATAGTGGTGCTTTTATTGTATACGCAATAATACTATTCTATAGTTTATCTCATGCAAACAACTTATACTCCCCTGTTTTTTACCTCCCAAATAACACTATATTGGCTTTAGCAAGCCCGATTTTAACCTTAATCTACTGCAAGAAGGTTACATTACGAGATCTTGTTCCACATTCACTCGATTTCCCCTTAGCCATCTCTTTGCATGTTGCTCGGTTTTCTTGTTTTGCAATTCTAGTACTTGGTCTATCTACACTTAGTAAGTATATATTTAATTTATCTGTTGAGAACTTCGGCGAATATAGACTTAATCCATTAACTTGGTCAGGCGGACTTCTATATCAGACCATATTAGGCTTGTTAGGTTCAATTGGTATTAATGGGCATAACTTCCTACTTCCAATAAAACAAATGCTTTATCAAGCTACAGAACATAACCTTGCTGATGCACATGCTGGAATAGTGCCTGTAAATATTGTTAGCCAAGGGTTCTACGATGCATTCCTCTCCATGGGGGGGTCTGGCAACAGCATTTGTTTACTATTCTGCATTCTATTATTTTCACAGAACCGTAATCATACAATGCTAGCTCTGGCAGCTTTGCCAATGGTTGTATTTAATATAAATGAAGTCTTATTGTTTGGGCTACCTATAATTTTCAACCCACTACTCATAATACCATTTATTTTTGTACCATTAATTAGTTTTGGCATTGCTTATTTTGCTATATCTATTGGCCTTGTAAACCCAATAATTACAACTATAGATTGGATGACACCACCATTGTTGAGTGGGTATATAGCGATGGGTAATAGTATCGATGGTTCGCTATTGCAATTATTTATAATAACAATTGGCATATATATATATAAACCATTTTATATTTCGTTTGCAGGCACGGGTATAAATGAACGGAATGATGGCTGTGATATCAAACGGATCACTCTTGGTCATCTGCTAGCAGAGATTAGGTCCTCCGCACGTAACAATCAAGAGCGAGCAAAAGCACAAATACGAGTTGAAGGTATGGTAAAAAAAGGAAAATTCTTAATGTACTACCAATGCCAAGAGTCCAGCTCAAACTCACCGTTAAGTGTAGAGGCTCTCATTCGTTATCTTGATGAGTCAGGAGAACTCTGTGGTCCGAGTTTTATATCTGATTTTCAACAATTAGATGCTATGCCAATGCTCGATTATATTGTTATTGACCTAGTATTAGCTGACATGCAGAAAATGCCATTAAATAGATTAGAACGTGTCGCGCTTAACATTTCCGCTTCCACATTTAGCCAACGTAATTTTGTTTGCTACTTAACATCTCGTATAGAATTTTTTGAGGTTGACCCGAATAAAATTGAGATTGAGATTACTGAAGAAACTTTACTTGATAACACGGTAGAATTATCTAATACCATTAAGAAGTTACAGTCGCTTGGGATTAATGTTGCCATGGATGATTTTGGGGCTGGATTCGCGTCTTTCCCACACTTAATGAAATACCCATTTGATAAAGTAAAGCTTGACCGTTCATTATTGAAAGATTGCTCTACATATAAAGGTCAGCAGTTATATAAACTACTAGTTCAGATAGGGAATCTGGCCAAATGCCAAGTGCTCGCAGAAGGAGTAGAAACCGAATGGGAGAAAGACTTTGTTATTTCTTGCGGAGTTAAAAGAATTCAGGGATATCAAATTTCCCGCCCAGAACCACTAGCAAAATTTTTGGATAGAATATAATGCCGCTATTTTTTTAAAAAATAACTTTTGTCTTTTTAAGATAAAAACATATCAAACACGTAGAAATAGTGGCGCACCTTATTCCAAGAATAATGGTATACAAAGCGCAGGAAATTTTATCGCTATCGTTAGCGGAATATCATTTATCTTTGTTCATCTAATTGAACGTAGGAGGGGTAAACAAAGTGAGAGCATCTCAATCTAGATTAAATTATTTATTCTTCAAAGCGTTGTCACTTATAATACTGCTAACTTTAATGCTGACTACTTACATGGCTATAGTTAATTACAAGCATGTTGTTAGATTGCACTTGGTTAATTACAATCACCTGTTAACCGTTCTTGAAAAATCGTATTTAAAAAAGATTTTCAATACCAACAAGATTCAACTGGAAGTTCTGTCTGCACATTTAGATCTAGATGCTTTAAGAAGTGGAGAATCTGCTATTAATCAATACTGGCCAATTGTACATCGTATTAAAATGCCAAATCAGCACGCTATCCATTATTACGATCTAAATTCAAATACAATTGAAAGTTATCCACTACAAACAACTATAGGTTACTTTAAGCCTCAGCATCGACCATGGGCTGACCTCCTTAATAAGAGTACTGATGAACCATCTTGGGTTGGTATATATGAAAAAGTAGATAACAGCTCAGTATTGATTTTTGGAAAGAAAGTTATTGATTCCACTGGTACAATACTTGGTTTATTATTAGTTGATGCCCCTTTAGAATCACTACATCAAACTCTTAGATATTCCCTCGGAGAGCTTAATGCATCTTTATATTTAGAACATAAACCATCACAGAACTTAATTTCAATTGTAAACCCTAACTTGCTAGATGCAAATACAACCTTATCACCAAAAAATTATTTTTCTTTAGCAAAGACTTGGAATGGCTCTTTAATTTTACATGAATTACCTGGGTCAGAATGGCAATTGGGGCTATATTTACCACCTAGTCATTTTACAGACATACTAAAATCAGAAATGAGTAAAGTACTTTTCCCAACAACAGCTATTGCGCTGTTGGCTGGGTTTGGAATCATGCTATTAATTCGTATATTCAAACATGAACAAACATTGATATCAGATAGAATTCAGCAGATTGACGGCAATGAAATTGAAAGAGTATCGAATGATAAAAAACTTTACTCTTGGTTTGTTGGAAAAAATCTAGATGAGATAGAGGCTCTTGAGAAAAAGTATCATATTCATCAAAAAGAACTTCGATTAGATCCTCTTACAGGTGTGTTCAATCGTAGAGCATTCAACCAAGACCTAGAAGCGATTGATATGTCTTCTTCAGATTATACACTCATACTTATAGATCTTGATGACTTTAAAAAAATAAACGACAACTATGGCCATCAACTTGGTGATCTAGTTTTATGCAGAGTAGTTGATACTTTAGTATCAGTTCTTGGTCTAGAAAATGTGTACAGAATTGGAGGTGATGAGTTTGCAGCAATCCTAATGGTTGATTCAGAGATAGTTCCTAAACTTTTAGATCGGCTTCAGAAGCAGGTATGTAAACTAAAATGGCGAGAAAAAAACTGTACCGTGACGCTTAGTATTGGTGTAACGAAAGGCCAACGTAATTACATAGAGGCAATATCACTTGCTGATGCAGCCCTATATCGTAGCAAGGAAAAAGGCCGTAATTGTTGGAGTTACTAATATAATCCCCCGGAAAACTGGGGGACATATAATAAAATATATCTCGTATCTTGAGATGCTGGAGGTTGTACACTAGAAAATCACGCTTTAGCGATTCTCGAGCCATAACCATCGTCAAAGGTGAGTCAGCTCACCAACCTAGGCTAGGGAGGGTGAGAACAAGTACCCTCCACAACAAAACTGAAAATTTTAGTCGATTTAATTCAAATGCTTACAAAGGCGTATTTTTGTACTTGGTGACTTATTCGCACCTTCCCTAGCTTATTACTTGCATTAGAACAATCACCACCTAACAAAGAGATGGTGAATATTGGCTTTGATATTAACCAGAGATTGCTGGATGGGTTAGAAAATAATGTATTTACTGCTTTAGCTGTCCAAAAACCATATAAAATAGGTTTTGTTGGTGTAGAAAATGCAATAGATAAGATTAATGGCAAGAATACGGATGCGTTCATAGACACTGGTCATATGATCATATCAAGATCAAATTTAAATGTGCAAGAAGTAAAAAAAGAATTGCTTTTAAACTATCCAAACCTTGACATCAAAGGTCACTAAAACTTATCTACCACATATATAAAAAGATAATATTCAATAGGCGATCACCCATTTTTTATTACTACTTTATTACTACCATTGATTTCCACGCGGGGTTAAATTAAAACAACTTTACCACATCACTAGATCGTGAACCTCTAACGATTTTTATTAACAGAAATTAATACTACCAGGCTGCATACATGACTCTCAAGAAGATAAAACCATACATAGAAAAATGTAAAATAACTAATAAAAAATGCTTGATAGATAAATGAAAAACATGCACCACAGTCAGTGGTGCAACCTATAAGACATAGTTGACCTGTACAGAACTATCATTCTGTCCTTGCTCCACGAGAATGAGATGATGGGCCATTGTTTACATTTTAGGTTTAAGGAATGAGCCATATCTATATGTTTAAAAACAGTCACTCTCTACGGCACAAATCAGTAACCCACTGCTGCACCTGAATATTTCTCTCGATTTTGATATAAATCTGCTCACGACATTTATATTTGGCTCATCAAACTAACTATTTCAGCATTATTGAACCAAATATACTGCCGCTTTTAGCAGCAGTACCATTTTTCAAGCCAACGTCCACAGAGAGCCGCCCATCAATACAGTTTCTCCATGCGCTGAATACAGCGACAACTGGCGCTTTCCTGGCTGCGGGTAAATACGACTGGACAAGGTCGCATCCCCATCGTTAACAAATACCTCCACAGACGAGAGATCCAGGAAAACACGAAGTGTCAGATGAACCCCATCAGGCAGAGCAATGCTGCGATAACCATCCAGTCCCTCATCCGGGTAATAACGCCAGAGTACCAACCGTCCAGCTTGGTTATCTACATAGAGCCGGAGCCCTTCCCCCAAACGGATTCCATAGTGTTCTGCTTGACTGTCGCCGGTATGCCAAGTCAGTTCAAGCTCTACAGCATTCGCATCTTCAGTGAGCAAATGTGTACCGCTAAGCTTCTCAAATAGTAGCGGCTGGCGGGCTTTACGAAGAGACTGAACTTCTTTGACAGGACGCTGGCACAAACGCCCATTGCGTTCATAAAGCTCTCTCGGTAGTGTCAAACAGCCCGCCCACGCTTCGCGCTTGGTAGGCATTGGGGACTCCCACATGTTCATCCAAGCCATTATGATTCGTCTGCCGTCATCAGCGACAAAAGATTGCGGAGCATAAAAATCATGCCCGTGGTCAAGTTCTTCGAATTCACCGGTTACGGCAAATGCAGTTCCAGGTTGCCAGTGACCAGGCAACACACCACTCTGAAAACGGTTGCGAAATCGGAATTTTTCCTCTTTCATCCCCTGTGGAGAGAACATTAGCCAGTGGTGGTCGCCACAGTGGAAGAAGTCCGGGCATTCCCACATATAGCTTGACCCAGAGGCCGAGTGCGCTAGTACCCGTTCCAGATGCCAGTCCCGCAGTGACGTACCGCGATATAGAAGTACCTGACCGGTATCAGAAGCATCTCGTGCGCCAATAACCATCCACCAAAATCCATTCTCCCGCCAGACCTTCGGATCACGAAAATGCATGATTCCTTCCGGTGGGGTCAGCACACATCCCTGTTTTTCAAAATTAATTCCGTCACGACTAGTAGCTAAACACTGCACCTCACGGATAAGACTGTCATCCCCTCGCTCTTCCAGACAGACATGGCCAGTGTAGACCAGCGACAACTCTCCATTATCGTCCACAGCACAACCAGAGAAACACCCATCTCTGTCATATTCTTCACTTGGAGCCAGTGCAATCTGTTCGTGTTGCCAGTGCAGCATATCTTTACTGGTGGCATGTCCCCAGTGCATAGATCCTTGATGCTCGCTTGCAGGGTGGTGCTGATAAAACGCATGATAGCGTCCACCAAAATATATAAGCCCGTTCGGGTCATTCATCCACCCGGCTGGAGGAGCCAAATGAAATGATGGATACCAAGTAACACCGCGATGACTAAGGAGTGAATCAAGTGCAGAGTGTGCAGTCGCAATACGTTGTTTCATACGCGGACCTCCTTAAGTTCTATTGTAGGTTCTGTTGAAGAAGTTACCGATTTGCGGGAATTACTCAGGGTGAATATAGATATGACGGTAACAGCCAAGACGATTCCACCCAGTACCAGATAGGTGCTCTGGAATCCAATACTGTCATACAGGTGACCTGCAAAGATTGAGAGGAATATCGCTGCCAATTGTTTTGAGAATTGAAAGCCGATCAGATAAATAGATGCTGATAGCCGGATATCAAAAACACCTGAGATATACTTGAACGCGCCGACCAATAGGAATGGCACTTCTAGAGCATGTAGCATTTTCAGGATAACTACTTCAGTTGCTGTAGTAGCAAAGGCCGACCCAGTGATGCGGATAGCCATAATCAGTCCAGCAACAATCAACGTGTTTTTAGCACCGATGCGGTTAATCACCCAAGGAGAACAGAACATAATGATGGCATTGCAAATCTCGCCAGCCGTAGTGGCAAAACCAAATGCTCTAATCCCCTCCTCTGGTGTATCAAAAAAGGATCGGAAGAATGTAGCAAACTGCTGGTCAAAAACGTCATAAACGCAGGCAACTCCAATCATGTAGAGCATAAACATCCACATCTGACGCATACGAAATAAACTAAATACCATTTTTCCGGAAATCACGGGGGAGTTCGCGCCCAACGCATTCATGACCATCGCCGTCTGACTGGTTCCTGGACGCGCCAACGCCAATAAAAGAACCAGCAATAACGCGCAGCCTGAACCCATCCAGAACACCAGGGATGGATCAATGTTGAAGAGTAGTCCTGCCGTGGTGGCACAGAGAGCCCATCCTAGACAACCGAACATCCTAGCCTTACCGTATTCAAACCCGCTGCTGCGGCTGACACGTTCAATATACGCCTCAATGGCACCGGCCCCAGCTGAAAAAACAAAGCCGATATATAATCCACCACTCAGAGCTCCAGCCCAGATGCTAAACCGCAAGAGCGGAGCAAACACGTACAGAAAGAAAGGGGCGAACAGTACCAGAAGCAGGCTAATGAGCCACATCAGATGTTTTTTTAGGCCAAGACGATCTGAGATAATCCCCAGCAGAGGCTGGAAACTAATTGCAAACAATGACAAGCATGAAAAAACAATTCCGGTATCTGTTTTACTTAATCCAACAACGTCAGACAACCAAACAGGTAGAAATGGAAAACAGGTTGCCATAATGAAAAAGTAGAGAAAAAAGAACAGGCCGAAAATCCAGAAATCCTTTTTCTTATGAGTACTAGGCGCATTCATTATTTTTATCCTCTCGGGATAGAATAGAAAGGGCCGAGACCGGCCCAGGTCTTATTATGCCAAACGCTCAAGAGCTATTAGCATGGCGCTTTCCGGATCCAGTATGGGAAGCTGAATACCAGCCAGTGCTAGCCATTCTCCGCAGACCTCGGTGTTCTGGCACATCCATTCTGGCAACCTACGCATGGTATGCCCCCCCTCACCAACCAGTTGAAGATCGGGATGATCAACAACGTGGAGGCGATAACGGGCCTGCGCTTCCAACCCCGGGATACGCAGGGTTCCCGGTAAGGTGTTATCAGGCATCGCGAGCTGACTCACGAGAAAAAGCGCCTGCGTTTGATCTGAGCTCACGACGCCTTGAACCTGAGTTGCAACGTCTGGCATATCAACCCGCCACAACGTGCCGGTGTGAATAAGCTGACGCCATTTTTTGTAGAGCGCAGCATATCGACAGTAACCAGCAGATTCGTCTTCACTTGCTGTCACCGGGTCCAGCTCTAGGCCCATATGCCCAAAAAGAGCCGTCAAGCCGCGAAAAGCAATGCTGTGTTGCCGGAAGGTGGCATGGCAACGATGGCTACCAATGTGTGCTCCCATAACCTCCGGAGGGAAGAAGTAACTCATCCCACGCTGTATGGTGCATCTCTCTAAGGCATCATTGTTATCAGAAGCCCAAAAACGATGTGTGCGAGCAAGCACCTCAAAGTCGATACGCCCGCCACCAGAAGCACAGGATTCAAACTCAACTCGAGGGAAACGTTTTCTCAAAAGCTCCAATAGCCGGTAAAACTGTCTGGTCTGTGAGTCCACCGCTGCACGACCTTCATGCCCCGCTTGGACAAGTTCACGGTTCATGTCCCACTTCACATAGTCAACAGGGTGTTCGCCCAGTAGCCATAAAAAACGTTCATAAATGTATGTAAAAGCTTCGGGAATATTCAGGTTGAGAACGTACTGGTGTCTTCCGGTTGGTTGTGTATAGCCCGGCATTGATAGCACCCAATCGGGATGCAGGCGAAAGAGGTCAGAGTCTGGATTGATCATTTCGGGTTCTAGCCAAATTCCAAACTCCATGCCAAGAGATTTCACATGATTAATCACTGGCATTAGCCCATCTGGATATTTCTGTTCATCTAGATACCAGTCACCTAGGGCTGCATGATCATCATTGCGCCCTTTGAACCAGCCATCGTCGATAATGAATCGCTCGACACCAAGTGCTGCTGCGCGCTCAGCCATCTGCGCGATGTAGTCAGGGTTGTGGTCAAAATAAATACCTTCCCAAGTGTTGAGGTGCACCAGACGAGGTTTCTGATCAGGGAAGTGAATGATTTCATCACGCAAAAAACGGTGATATTGCTGGCTCATGCCGTTGAGACCATCAGGGGAATGGCAGGCGTACAACCAAGGGGTATACAGGGTTTCATCCTGCTTAAGTGCTTTCTCTCCAGGCATCCATAAGGCTTCCGCCTGAAGGTAACGTCGCCCGTCAGTTTTGACCTCACATTTCATGCGATGGTTTCCGCTCCAGCCCAGATGTGCAGCCCACACCTCACCTTGCTGTTCAGAAAAGCCAGGAGTACCTGCAATCAGCGCTGGAAAATGCTCATGGGACGTTCTGCCCCGGCGGTTTTCTAAGACAAAACCATCATGTGTTAGTCGGACCCGGTGCGGTTGAAACTCGCGTGTCCAGCGTCCATGAAAGGCCATCACTTCTCCCGCTCGCTCAGCCACAGGTAAAGTGATCGCGAAACGATTAACCTGCCAATCCCCTTCACGGAGGTTCGTTAGGGCATGCCGCATTTTCAGTACGCCTGAAGATGTCAGTATCAACTCACTCACCATCCGTAGGCCCGCCACCGAATCCTCACTCGTCAGAGTGAGTACTTCTCCGATCTGCTCGACTCTGACGGTTCTGAACACTGGCGATGCATCGAGACCATTTCGGTGTCCCTCCAGCCCTGGAGAGCCAAAAAGTCCTAGTCCGTTCTCAGCCATTAAGGTCAACGGCGTGTCTATATCTAGACGACCATTCGCAACCGGTCTTTCGAGGCTAATACAGTCATCTGGATTAAAGTGTTGCAGAGCGGATCCCCACCAAACTATCTCGGCATAAGGGTGAGTTTTAATAATCAGGTTTGAGTGGGGGCTGCTCAGCCTGCGGTACGTCGGTTCCATAAGACATCTCCGTTTTCGAGTATGTCCTACTGTTGATCCGAAACGTTTCGGCCATCAACCAAAACGTTTCGGATGTGTGATCTGGTTAAAACTAAGACGAAGGGGGAAGGGCTGTTTTACCCGGATTAAAATCCGGCTGCCAGAGCACTTGCAGCGTTTCCGGAGAAACATCTGTGATGAGTTTACGTATCATGTCAGCAACCTGACGGCCGACACGCTCTCTTGTTGACTGAAGAACGGCTGCCACATCCAATTCTATGATACTGTCCTGTGGCAAACCGTCGTAGACAACTAGAGAGACTGCATGCTCTCCATATAGATGGTCAGAAAGCAACAGCGATATGGCTGCACCGTCACCACTCAAGTCGCTATCGGTAATAATGGCGGTAGGGGGAAGTGGAAGTGACATTAGCTCGTTCACAGCTTGGTAACCAGCGCGTCGTGTAGGGGTAATTAAACGTAGCCAAGTCTCAGGCAAGCTATGTAGACTTAGGGCATCTCGCCAACCTTGGCGTCGAGCCATGACATAGGCCCGGGAACTATCCTCACTAAGTAATGCAATTCGCTGATGCCCAAGTGCAATGAGATGCTGCGTGGCATGCCACGTGCCCGCATGGTTATCAAAGTCAAACCAAGCACAGGGAAGACCGGACAACACTTTTCCGAGAGCCAGAAACGGTATGCCAGCCTCAAGAAGGTGTATCAGGCGCGGATCGTTGTCCAACGTGTGAGCCACAATCAGAGCATCAACCCGGCGGCTTTTGACCAAACGCATATAGCTGTGACTGTCAGCCCCCTCATCATCAGCTATCAGCAGTAAGTCGATATCATGCTTGGCCAGTTCACGGCTTATACAACTGACCATATCCATGAACACACTGCTGTTAAATGGTACGGCATGTTCAGGAAACACAAAGCCAACCGCATCAATTTTCCCAGTTTTAAGTCGTCTTGCTTGGGTGTTTGGACGGTAACCCCGACGTTGTGCCTCCATCTCCACACGCATACGGGTCTCTGCCGAGACATCAGAAAACCCACCAAGCGCTCGGCTGACAGTGGTGACAGAAATTCCGAGTTCGGCAGCAATAGCCTTAAGTGACATATCTTCTCCTGCTGTTAACTAATCGCTCTTGGCTGTGTTCTCAGATGTTCGTTCTTGTCACGCCATAGTTTCCGTGGGTAGTGAAGACAGAAAGCTAGCTTGGTAAAGGCTGGAAAAACTCTCACCTATAATTCATATCTAATTGAAAATCCGAGAAACTTCATTAGCAATTCGAGATACCACTCTACCATATTGCACCGATGTTAGCGGAGTTTACCGGTATCAGTGGAGGTATCCCTGAATCGCCCCCAGTACTTTAAAAACCTCACAGCCTTGAATGAGGCAACTATTGGTGATGTATGATCTGCCAGCCTTATCCGGAAACAATCAGAATCGAAGCGATTAAACAAGTCATAGAGTACGTGTGGTCGGTGACTACCGTTGCACGATAAACCGGGGTATCCAACCACAGCCTGCATGCATGCATGGATCAAGCAGTAGGCTGTCCCTGCTGAATAACTGCACGAAGAGTAAGTCTTTACAAGCCGAGATCCGATGCCATAAACCAGTCACCGCAGAGGTAACTGTTTTACGGAATTGGTCAAGCAATCCTGGCCTATCAATAGTGTTCCCAGCCAGTTGTCAATCAGCGCTGTGAGTTGTGGAATGAGCCGAATGAGGGCTATTATCGGTTCATACCGTGAGCCGAATAAGGTGTCAATTCGGCTCATTTGTGGCATTGCACTGCTTGCCCGCGACGCAGAATTAACGAGATTATCGATGACAGTAGACTGGATCTGGCAACATGAGGACTGGCCACATTTTTGCTGGCAAGAGAGGCTATTACTTCCACGACTACGTCTGGCACACCGCAATCTGGGACTACTCCAGGGCCTTCATTTGTCAGCTCACAGCACAACACTGGCGCATCAGACACATGCCCTAGATACGCTGCTGGCCAATATCGTCGCGTCCTCGGCCATCGAGAATCAGCAACTGAACGCGCAGTCGTTACGTGCATCTCTGGCATGTCGCCTCGGGATAGTGGAGCAGTCACCCTACCCTACCTCAGTTAGATCCGAGGGACTGGCCGCGATGATTGTGGATGCAATTAGCAGTGATGAGCAATTGACGCTTGAACGCATGCTGCAATGGCATCGCTGGCTTTTTCCCGCAGATGACCGGAGATCGCATCAGATACGTGTTGGCCAGCTGCGTGGTGATGAGCCGATGCAGGTTATATCCGGTGCGCGAGATCGACTGATCGTGCATTTCGAGGCCCCACCACGTGAGGGACTAGGGCAGGCATTAGCCACTTTCATCGACTGGTTCAGAACTAGTCTCGATGATCCCTGCCTAGACCCATTACTGCGAGCCGCCATCTGTCATCTTTGGTTTGTCACGTTACATCCGTTTGATGACGGTAACGGACGGATTACCCGAGCCCTCACCGATCTAGCACTCTCTCAGGCCGACAACCAGAGCATCAGTATGTATGCCATGTCGACAGTGATTTTTGAGCGTCGAGCTGCTTACTATCGCGCTCTGGAGCAGACCCAGAGAGGTGGTCTGGATATCACCCCTTGGCTGGATTGGTTTTTGGACACACTCACCGTCACGCTAGAACAGGCCCAACAATCATGCACCCATGCGCTTGCTCGAAACCGCTTCTGGCTGCTACACGCTAGTGACCAATTGTGCTCTGAACAGGTGATGATACTGAATCATTTGCTCGACGGTTACACACAGGACGGCCTTCCGTACATTAGTGCCAGCCAGTATCAAAAAATTGCTCATGTGAGCAAATCTACAGCCACGCGCCACCTTACTGATCTACTGGAAAAAAACTGCCTAGAAAAAGAACCTGGTGGAGGCGGTAGAAATACCCGTTATAGGCTCAAATTGACATGTATGGAAATAGTATTCACCTGACAGTTGCCCACAAAAGGGAGTGGTCATACGGCTTCAAACCGGATAACAAAACGGTACCCCTACCGTGTTATCCGGAGTCACCGTATGACCACCAACGAGAAAGTAGCACGTCATAAACTCAGCCTGCTAGAGCTCGCCAAAGAGCTCAATAACGTCAGAAAAGCCTGCAAGCTCATCGGCTACAGCCGCCAACAGTTCAACGAAATCAGCTGCAATCATCAGACCTACGCAACCAATTGTTAGCTAGATTGGGTACTTGGTTGCACGATTAGTCCCTCCCAGGCGAGCTCATTGGAGGATGTGCTGGAGCGGGCTAGTAATCAGGTAGGGTGATAGATGCAGCATGGTGAAAGGGTCTGAAATTGATACCAAAGGAATGGCGCACGAAAGTAGCGTAAACAAGACACCGGTTTGAGGCCGGTGTCAGGTGATAACTAGATCTGTACAAAAAAATTTGTTAACCGTTTTGTAACGACAATTTCAACTTTACTGTAGAAGTAAGCAAATTACAGTGCATTTTCATCCACTCGATAAGTTCATTTTTAGTCAAACAAACGATATTTTCTATACTTCCACCTTGATAAGAATCTGGATTTGTTGAGAATAAAAAAACCTTGTTATTTCCACGCAGATACTCTTCATAATCAGCAGGGTTAAGCGTAGATGGCCACCTTCCCGACTTCACTTGAACTAAGCCTGTTTCTCCATCACTATTTGTCATGGAAAACTCGAAGTGAGGTTTTGAGCGAAAGCAAGTAGATTTTATCAAAATCCAACCTTCCGTCTGAAGTTTTGAGGCAACAATGTCCTCGACATCATCAGGAGATAGCAATCCAAACAATGAATCTTGATCTATTGTATCCAAAACACTACGAATTGCCGCTATATCAATGCTTGGAAGGCGAGATAAGTCATTACATAGATGAGTTAATAGATATCGATTAAGTCTTACCTCCGCTTCGGATAGGTTAATTCTTTGAACCATTCTCCGAGCAATAGTTCCCCTTTGTACTGATCCACAAACTAAATCATCAGGGACCTCGATCCATTTTGCCTCGATAGCGTGACCTAGATCGTAATGATAAAAATCCTCACATATTTCCCTTGCAATGTATTTTTTATCCCCGGCAATGCAAAGATAGTAGTGACCGTTTCTTTGCATCCAAAGGTGATCTCCAGGTTTAATTTCATCAAACAGTATTTGAATTGGTCTAGGGATATCCGTGATATTCCACGTATCTTTTATTAACAGTTGTGCTTCATCAAAGTTCTTAGGCTGCTCATTTTCGTAACCATGAGACCATCCTATTCCGACCATGCCAAGCTCTTTGCACTTAATAAAAGGATCATACCCTTCATCGCTTTCAGGTTTGATGCTGAACTTCCACGTCTGCATTAGGCCTCCTTTTGCAGATAAATCTGTCAACAAATCCATATTTCAATTTACTGCTAAGCACAAAAACGTAGCGATAGAGTCGTTTAGCTCACCCAAGAGTGTCGTAGCTAAGTTTCATAGAGACTTAAGCGTCAGATGAATCATATCAAACACCTATCTTAGGCAGAAGTCTTGAACTTTAATTAAGGTGGTTGTGAGTACAGGTCAGCTCGACGTCTAGGATGGGGAGTAATTCGGGAGGACGCGATTATCCCATCTGCTGTGCCAGTCGGCAGGTCATCGATTTGAAACTGTGAGCGACCAACAGATTACGCATATGAGTCAACTATGAGTCCTTGGCACGCAAGGAAATTCGCGCCTCTGCGGGGCCTCCTACGTATTTTGATGCATGGGGAAGCAAGGGATGTGATTCCCGGTCGGGATTGACTCGCGCATCCTTGGCGCTCACCGAGCGCGCCGCATGCATGGAGACGTGATTAGATCACAGACGGTCGGCCTGTTCGAATTTCCTTAACAAAGTGCGAGCCCGCCCTTTTCATGGCCGGTGCCTGATGACAAAATTAGCTACACATAATTATTAACTCGTTGCAGTAAACCAAAAAATAAATTACGAATTTTCCCAAAATCTGTTTTGAAGGGAGGGGATCTCCATTTGAAGATCATCTTTAAAAATAAACGTCTCCTCACCATTATCATCAAAATCTATTTGACTTCCATATGAACGCAGCCACAGCTTTCTATTATCAGCTGACAGTGCATAGCCCATTTTCCTCTCATTACCCCTTAATCGATCCGGATACGCCCATCCTTTCCGCTCAAGCTTAGTAATGGTTACAATTATATGCGCCAATAGGGGTTGCTCTGGTGATACATACTCATGAAACCACGGCCAGAAATCTTTGTCACCATCCGATGCACGCCACCCCTTAATTTCATTGACAGTATCTAAATCTGCATATGGATGAGAGTGAAATGTGCCAACCAGCTCTATATTAGGCCAGTATTTCGTAAAAAACTCCTTTTTTGTTATTATCGAATTAAGATCTGGCCGTACCCAGTCTTGATGCCTTAATGCAGATGTTTCAACAGTAGCCATTGTAGATACAATTCGAGCGGGATTTTCACCTTTCTGAGGAATTGAATACCCCCACAAAAGGCCAAATGTTTCAAGGTTAATAGCCCCCTTTCCTTTTAGGTGCGCTCTGTGCTCAAACTCGTAAGCCTCAATTGCAGTAGTGAAAAGCTGAGGTACAACATGATCTTCAACAACAATATATTTCATACTTATATCCTGCAATGTATCCCCAATATCTGTTACATACAGATATTCAAGCGGCATTATTATCATTAATTCAGAATTTTGAATGTTAACCAGATCACGATTCCAGCCAAGTTGATATGAATGACACTAATATCTAACAAATAGACTGGATAAGCGTACAAAACACCGGCTTAAGACCGGTGTTTTTGATAGTAACAGCAATACCAATAGCGATCTATTTTAGTAACGGCTCAAAATTTTAGTAACCCACTCTCTAATATCATTTGACAGACGCGCTTTTTTAACAGTTCTTTTGGAACGCCCCGCCCCTGGTCCATCACGATAGCGGGAATTCAGATAATAAGTGCGACACTCATGGATGAATGGCGAGAGGTGGCCAACTGCTGATTGGTGGTACCCTTCTGCTCGCCAAAGTAAAAGCAGTATCACCATGAGCTATCAGCAGTTGACCGAGGGGCAACGATACCAGTTATCGGTGCTTCGCGCACAGGGGATGTCCATCCTTGCCACCGCACGCGCCATTGGCGTTCATCGCTCCACCCTCTACCGGGAGCTGCGTCGTAACGCCGGGCCGCAGGGCTACCAGCCAGACAATGCGCATCAGCACGCCACCCACCGACGGGCCAGTGCGGCCAAATCTCGGCTATCTGCCGATGTCATCCAGTTTGTCGAGCTGACACTCGCCTGGTGGTGGAGCCCGGAGCAGATAAGCGCGGTGGGCAAGCAGATAGGCCTCATGGTGAGTCACGAGTGGATATACCGCCATGTGGCCGCCGACAAAGCCCGGGGTGGCCAGTTGTACCGCCATCTGCGCCAGGGCCACAAGCGCTACCGCAAGGGGGCGAGCAGCCTGCGTTCTCCCATCAAGGAAGCCCGCTCTATTGATGAACGGCCGGCTATCGTCGATAGCCGGGAGCGGCTCGGTGATTGGGAGGCGGACACGGTGCTGGGCAAGCAAGGCACAGGTGCACTGGTCACCCTGGTGGAGCGCAAGAGCCGGCTCTATCTGGTCAAGCGGGTCGCGAGCAAACAGGCTGGGGTGGTGCGGGATGCGATAATCGAGATGTTAACTCCCTACATCGAGCAGGTGCATACCATCACCTTTGACAACGGCGGCGAGTTTGCCGAACACAAGGCGATAGAGGAAGCGCTGGGTGCCGAGACTTACTTTGCGCACCCTTACTCTTCGTGGGAGCGCGGTCTGAACGAGAACAGCAATGGGCTGTTGAGGCAGTTTATCCCAAAGGGAACAGACCTGAGAGAGGTCACGGACGAGGATGTCAGGAGAGCGGAGCAGTGGCTCAACCTACGACCTCGGAAATGTCTCGGATTCAGGCAGCCTGTCAAGGTATTCGAAGAGTACCGTCAGGCGGCATAGGCGAGTGTCGCACTTCGAAGTTGAATTCGCG
>NZ_JBFOCT010000042.1:0-3041 GCF_040907925.1 Aeromonas sp. s12
AGGGTTCATCATGAGTCATCAGCTCACCTTCGCCGACAGTGAATTCAGCAGTAAGCGCCGTCAGACCAGAAAAGAGATTTTCTTGTCCCGCATGGAGCAGATTCTACCATGGCAAAACATGGTGGAAGTCATCGAGCCGTTTTACCCCAAGGCTGGTAATGGCCGGCGACCTTATCCGCTGGAAACCATGCTACGCATTCACTGCATGCAGCATTGGTACAACCTGAGCGATGGCGCGATGGAAGATGCTCTGTACGAAATCGCCTCCATGCGTCTGTTTGCCCGGTTATCCCTGGATAGCGCCTTGCCGGACCGCACCACCATCATGAATTTCCGCCACCTGCTGGAGCAGCATCAACTGGCCCGCCAATTGTTCAAGACCATCAATCGCTGGCTGGCCGAAGCAGGCGTCATGATGACCCAAGGCACCTTGGTCGATGCCATCATTGAGGCACCCAGCTCGACCAAGAACAAAGAGCAGCAACGCGATCCGGAGATGCATCAGACCAAGAAAGGCAATCAGTGGCACTTTGGCATGAAGGCCCACATTGGTGTCGATGCCAAGAGTGGCATGACCCACAGCCTAGTCACCACCGCGGCCAACGAGCATGACCTCAATCCGCTGGGTAATCTGCTGCATGGAGAGGAGCAATTTGTCTCAGCCGATGCCGGCTACCAAGGGGCGCCACAGCGCAAGGAGCTGGCCGAGGTGGATGTGGACTGGCTGATCGCCGAGCGCCCCGGCAAGGTAAGAACCTTGAAACAGCATCCACGCAAGAACAAAACGGCCATCAACATCGAATACATGAAAGCCAGCATCCGGGCCAAGGTGGAGCACCCATTTCGCATCATCAAGCGACAGTTCGGCTTCGTGAAAGCCAGATACAAGGGGTTGCTGAAAAACGATAACCAACTGGCGATGTTATTCACGCTGGCCAACCTGTTTCGGGCGGACCAAATGATACGTCAGTGGGAGAGATCTCACTAAAAACTGGGAATAACGCCTTAAATGGCGAAGAAACGGTCTAAATAGGCTGATTCAAGGCATTTACGGGAGAAAAAATCGGCTCAAACATGAAGAAATGAAATGACTGCGTCAGCCGAGAAGAATTTCCCCGCTTATTCGCACCTTCCTTAACAACAACATAAGTCCCATCAAAACATTCATCTTCGCCCCAAATTGCAGACGAGATAATAAAAGGGTCATACGAGGTGGGCTCGTATGACCCGCATTTTCCGCAGGCAACAACATTGCACTATCCATTCTAATATCCATAACCTTTGCATGCTCAAAAATTGAGCGGCGAATATTCAATCACATGTAAGAACTATGGCAAACGTTTTTAACGTTACTTAATGTAAGCTATGGATATATCAGTTTCATATCAACAAGATAGAGATGTAATCGGATGTTTTTAGGACGGTGCGAATGGAGTAATGAAATTATAAACGTGAGTAGGCTGATTATGATGAAGGAGCAATCAACTTGTTCGCCTCTTCCTTAGTCGATAAGCATAAAAAATCCGAAACCAAATCAAAAGGTTTCGGATTTTTACACATCAGGGGAGCGGCCTCTGGAGCCTTAACTGAGTGGCATTTGGCATATACGCCCCCTTTACTCATACTCAAATGCGGAACATACCGACCTGATTACTCAGTTCATCCGAAATATTTTTAAGTTGTTCAGAGAGATGACGTGAA
The DNA here is from genome assembly GCF_040907925.1 of Aeromonas sp. s12. Classification (NCBI taxonomy): domain Bacteria; kingdom Pseudomonadati; phylum Pseudomonadota; class Gammaproteobacteria; order Aeromonadales; family Aeromonadaceae; genus Aeromonas; species Aeromonas sp. s12. The sequence continues at coordinate 1,702 of NZ_JBFOCT010000042.1, forward strand.
CTGTCTGCATCCAACGCCAGTTCGTCCGAGACATCTTTGACCGCCTGAATGTTGCGGCTTACCTCGTCGGTGACGGCTCGTTGCTCTTCGGCTGCGCTGGAGATCTGGGTCGCCATGTCGGAGATCTGGTTGATCGAGGTGGTGATCTGCTCCAGCGCATGGGTGGCGTTGTTGGCGTCATCCACGCTGTTCTGGGCCAGCTGCTGGCCTTCGTGCATGGTGCTGACCGCTCCCTGGGTATTGCGTTGCAGGGTTTCGATCATGCTGCGGATCTCGACAGTCGAGCTGTGGGTACGCTGTGACAAAACGCGCACCTCGTCGGCCACTACCGCAAAGCCACGGCCCTGTTCACCGGCACGCGCCGCTTCAATGGCAGCGTTGAGCGCCAGCAGGTTGGTCTGCTCGGCGATGCCCTGAATGGTGGAGAGGATGGTGTTGATCTCCTGAGCGTTTTTCTCCAGTTCCTGAATGATGTTGGAGGCCTGTTCCACCTGGGTGGCCAGATCGGTGATGGAGCGCTGGTTGCGGGCGATCACCTGCTTGCCATGCTCGCAACTGCTGGAGGAGCTGCGGGCCGCTTCGGCGGTCTGCTCGGCGTTGCTGGCGACCTCGACTGCGGTGGCTGACATCTCGTGTACCGCAGTGGCGATCTGGGAGATCTCGTTTTGCTGGCGTGCCAGCCCCTGATTGGCCTTCTCCGCCATGCTGTGGGAGGACTTGGCCTGCTGGTTGAGCTGGCCGGAGGAGTTGGAGATATCCTGCACCATCACATGGATCCGCTCGATGAAGGTGTTGACGTGTTTGGCAACCGCGCCTACTTCATCCTCACGTTCAATCTTGATGCGGCGAGTGAGATCGCCGTTGCCACGGGAGAGATCGGCAATCGCTTCGCCCAGGGTTTTCAGAGGGGCCAGCGAGCCGTTGATGGCGACATAGGAGAAGCCAGCCACGATCAATATGGTGATAAGTCCCTGAATAAGTGAGGAGGTGACCATGCGGCGTACCGACTGGTAAGCGGTTTCGTCATCCACCATCATGCCGTAATACCAATTGGTGTTGGGGATCGCGTTAAAGTCAAAGACCTCTTTCTTACCGCTGATCACCAGCTCGTTGATCGTACCGTCATGAGCGATCTGATTGATGTAAGACGCGGTCAACTCGGGGGCTAGCGTTGTGGCGGGTTTCAGACTCAGGGAGGCATCGGGGTGGGCGATGATGGTGCCGTTGCTGTCGACCAGAATGGCGTAAGTCCCCTCGGTAGTGACCGTCAGAATGTCCGAGATAAGGGCGCTGATAGAGACATCTCCGGCGATAACCCCCTGGGTGTTGCCACGCTGGAA
>NZ_JBFOCT010000043.1:0-20216 GCF_040907925.1 Aeromonas sp. s12
GTTGACCACGGTAAAACCACCCTGACTGCAGCTATCACCAACGTGCTGGCCAAGCACTTCGGTGGTAAAGCTTTCGCCTTCGACCAGATCGACAAGGCACCGGAAGAGCGTGAGCGTGGTATCACCATCAATACCTCCCACGTAGAATACGACACCGCTACCCGTCACTACGCCCACGTAGATTGCCCGGGTCACGCCGACTACGTTAAAAACATGATCACCGGTGCTGCCCAGATGGACGGCGCGATCCTGGTAGTAGCAGCGACTGACGGCCCGATGCCGCAGACTCGTGAGCACATCCTGCTGGGTCGTCAGGTTGGTATCCCGTACATGATCGTGTTCATGAACAAGTGTGACATGGTTGATGACGAAGAGCTGCTCGAACTGGTTGAGATGGAAGTTCGTGAACTGCTGACCGAGTACGACTTCCCGGGTGATGACCTGCCGGTAGTTCGTGGTTCCGCACTGAAAGCGCTGGAAGGCGACGCTCAGTGGGAAGAGAAGATCATCGAGCTGGCTGGCCACCTGGATACCTACATCCCGGAGCCGGAGCGCGCGATTGACCAGCCGTTCCTGATGCCTATCGAAGACGTATTCTCTATCGCTGGCCGTGGTACCGTAGTTACCGGTCGTGTAGAGCGCGGTATCGTTAAAGTAGGTGAGACCGTAGAAATCGTTGGTATCAAAGATACCGTTTCTACCACCTGTACCGGTGTTGAAATGTTCCGTAAGCTGCTGGACGAAGGTCGTGCAGGCGAGAACATCGGCGCGCTGCTGCGTGGTGTTAAGCGTGAAGACGTAGAGCGTGGTCAGGTACTGGCCAAGCCGGGTTCTATCAAGCCGCACACCAAGTTCGAATCTGAAGTGTACGTACTGTCCAAAGAAGAAGGCGGTCGTCATACCCCGTTCTTCAAAGGCTACCGTCCGCAGTTCTACTTCCGTACTACCGACGTGACCGGTACCATCGAACTGCCGGAAGGCGTAGAGATGGTAATGCCGGGCGACAACATCAAGATGGTTGTTACCCTGATTGCGCCGATCGCGATGGACGACGGCCTGCGTTTCGCTATCCGTGAAGGTGGCCGTACCGTAGGTGCTGGTGTTGTAGCTAAAGTTATCGCTTAATCTTTGGCTTACATAAATAAAGCAAAGCCCCTATAATAGGGGCTTTCTTGTGTAGGGGCGTAGTTCGAATTGGTAGAACAGCGGTCTCCAAAACCGATGGTTGCGGGTTCGAGTCCTGCCGCCCCTGCCATATACCTCGTCTCGTACGGGGCTTTTGTGTCTTTGGTTACGTCAGATACAGGTGGGTTGTATGAGTGTTAGTTCTGAGAGCCAGGGCGGAAGCAAGGATACCCTGCTTTGGGGCCTGGTTTTCATTATCCTGGCGGCCGCTGTAGTGGGTAATTACCTGCTCAACGATGTTGTCGCTGCCGTCCGCGCCCTGGGTGTGGTCGTTGTCATTGCTGCTGCTGGTGCAGTAGCCCTGCAAACCACCAAGGGAAAGGCAACACTGGCATTCGCCCGTGAGTCTCGCCTGGAAGTCCGCAAGGTCGTATGGCCGACCCGTCAGGAAGCCATTCAGACAACCCTGATTGTGCTGGCGGTGACCGCCGTGATGGGGCTGCTGCTGTTCGTTCTGGACGGTGCCTTGGTCTGGTTGGTCAACCTGATTACCGGTGTGTAAGGATAAGCCATGACTGAACAACGTGAACAACGTATGAGATGGTATGTCGTGCAGGCTTTTTCCGGCTATGAAGGCCGTGTAGCCAAGTCCCTGCGTGAACATATCAAGATGCATGGCATGGAAGACATGTTCGGTGAAGTACTGGTCCCGACCGAAGAAGTGGTCGAGATGCGTGCTGGCCAGAAGCGCAAGAGTGAGCGCAAGTTTTTCCCGGGTTATGTCCTGGTCCAGATGATCATGGATGAAACCACATGGCACTTGGTACGTAACGTACCGCGTGTAATGGGCTTCATCGGCGGTACTTCCGACCGTCCGGCACCGATCTCCGACAAAGAGGCCGATGCCATCCTGAACCGTCTGCAGGATGCCCACGACAAGCCGCGTCCGAAAACCCTGTTTGAACCGGGTGAAATGGTGCGAGTTGCCGATGGTCCGTTTGCCGACTTCAACGGTACCGTTGAAGAGGTAGATTATGAGAAGAGCCGCGTGAAGGTCTCTGTACTGATCTTCGGTCGTTCTACTCCTGTTGAACTGGATTTTGGTCAGGTCGAAAAAGGCTGATTGAATTCTGTACGTTTAACGGTTGTCAGGGGCAGCGAATATCTCTATAATTCGCAGCCCCTTTATTAGTTGGGGAGCCGTTTGCAGGAGCAAGTCTCCGAGGCGCTAGAACCCATTTTTGAGGTATTTTCCTAATGGCTAAGAAAGTCACAGCTTATATCAAGCTGCAGGTTGCTGCTGGTGCAGCCAACCCGTCTCCTCCCGTTGGTCCTGCACTGGGTCAACACGGTGTTAACATCATGGAATTCTGTAAGGCGTTCAACGCTCGTACAGAGAAGCTGGAAAAAGGTTCACCGACTCCGGTCGTGATCACCGTTTACAGCGACCGTTCCTTCACCTTCGAAACCAAGACTCCGCCTGCTTCCTTCCTGCTGAAGAAAGCTGCTGGCATCAAGTCTGGTTCTTCCAAGCCAAACAAAGACAAGGTTGGTAAGGTGACCGTTGCTCAGCTGCAAGAAATCGCCAAGACCAAAGAGCCGGATATGACTGGTGCCGATCTGGATGCAAAAGTACGTTGCATCGCAGGCTCCGCTCGTTCCATGGGTCTGGTAGTGGAGGATTAAGACAATGGCTAAACTTTCCAAGCGTATGCGCGTTATTCGCGAAAAAGTTGACGGTACCAAAGAGTACTCCATCAACGAAGCCATTGCCCTGCTGAAAGAACTGGCTACCGCCAAGTTCGTTGAAAGCGTTGACGTTGCTGTCAACCTGGGTATCGACGCTCGTAAATCTGACCAGAACGTACGTGGTGCTACTGTACTGCCGCACGGTACCGGTCGTGATGTACGCGTTGCCGTATTTACTCAAGGTGCAAACGCCGAAGCAGCTAAAGCTGCCGGTGCTGACCTGGTAGGTATGGATGACCTGGCCGATCTGGTTAAGAAAGGCGAGATGAACTTCGACGTAGTTATCGCATCCCCGGATGCCATGCGCGTTGTTGGTCAACTGGGTCAAATCCTGGGCCCGCGCGGCCTGATGCCGAACCCGAAAGTTGGTACTGTAACCCCGAACGTTGCCGAAGCTGTCAAGAACGCCAAGGCTGGTCAGGTTCGTTATCGTAACGACAAGAATGGTATCATCCATACCACTCTGGGTAAGGTTTCTTTCAACGAAGTTCAGCTGAAAGAAAACTTGGAAGCTCTGCTGGTTGCCCTGAAAAAAGGCAAGCCCTCTTCCGCCAAAGGTCAATTCATCAAGAAAGTCAGCATCTCCACCACCATGGGTGCCGGTGTTGCCGTAGACCAAGCTTCTCTGGAAGCTCAGGCCTAATTGATGGGTTTTACAAGGCGCAAAATTTAATCTATAATTTTGCGCCTTGATTGGTTGGGGGTTTCGACCTCCGTCCAAGACCGCAGGAGGCTAAAAAGCCTTAATGTTTCCTGCGTAGACGGTGCCGGAAACCCAGCGAGAAAGATTCTTTCTCTTCTGGAATCCTGCTACCGCATCGTTCCCCTCTGTTGTAAAGGTAGGGGGGATGTGTCAGTACTGGGTCAATAGACCCGGATTCAATCCAGGAGTTAAGCCAATGGCATTGGGACTCGAAGACAAAAAGGCAATTGTTGCTGAAGTCAACGAAGCTGCCAAAGGCGCTCTTTCTGCAGTTGTTGCCGATTCTCGCGGTGTAACTGTAGACAAGATGACCGTCCTGCGTAAAACCGCTCGTGAAGCCGGTGTGTACATGCGCGTTGTGCGTAACACCCTGCTGCGTCGCGCGGTAGAAGGTACCGAATACGAGTGCCTGAACGACGCATTTACCGGTCCTACCTTGATTGCTTTCTCTAACGAACACCCGGGCGCTGCTGCTCGTCTGTTCAAAGAGTTTGCCAAAGCGAACCAAAAGTTCGAAATCAAGGCTGGCGCTTTTAACGGTGAGTTTATCGCCGCAGCACAAATTGATCGTCTGGCCACGCTGCCGACTTACGAAGAAGCAATTGCGAAGTTGATGGCGACTATGAAAGAAGCCTCTGCTGGCAAGCTGGTTCGTACTATCGCTGCTGTTCGCGACCAGAAACAAGCTGCTGCTTGATTCTCGCCTATTTAGGCTGTTTGAGTTTATTCAACATCAGGAATTTTTGTCATGTCTATCACTAAAGACCAAATCATCGAAGCCGTTGCTTCCATGTCCGTAATGGAAGTTGTTGAGCTGATCGAAGCTATGGAAGAGAAGTTCGGTGTTTCTGCCGCTGCTGCCGTAATGGCTGGCCCGGCTGCTGCTGAAGCAGTAGAAGAGAAGACCGAGTTCGACGTAGTTCTGACTGCTGCTGGCGCCAACAAAGTTGCCGTTATCAAAGCCGTTCGTGGCGCTACCGGTCTGGGCCTGAAAGAAGCCAAAGATCTGGTAGAAGCTGCTCCGGCTAACCTGAAGGAAGGCGTGTCCAAGGACGAAGCTGAAGCTCTGAAGAAAGAGCTGGAAGCTGCCGGTGCTTCTGTTGAGATCAAATAATCTGCATTTATGTAGATTAGCCTGATAAAACAGGCTAGGGCTGGTGAATTTTTGTTCACCAGCCTTTTTGCGCTGTAGACTGAGAGCATTTCACACCGTTTACGACTCTCGGTGCACCAGCAATCCGGACTGTCTTCTTTCGTCCGGGCCAACACAAAACGGTGTTGAGACAGAGCTGTCCCGCGGGACAGAGTGGGTCACTTATCAGCGAGCTGAGGAACCCTATGGTTTACTCTTATACCGAAAAAAAACGCATTCGTAAGGACTTCGGTAAGCGAGACCAGGTACTGGACACGCCTTATCTGTTGTCCATTCAGCTGGACTCCTTCAAGCAGTTCATCGAGGCTGACCCGGAAGGTGAATATGGCCTAGAGGCCGCTTTCCGTAGCGTTTTCCCGATCACCAGTTACTCCGGTAGTGCTGAGCTTCAGTATGTCAGCTATCGCCTGGGTGAGCCGGTATTTGACGTAAAAGAATGCCAGATCCGTGGAGTGACCTACTCCGCGCCGCTGCGTGTCAAGCTTCGTATGGTTCTGTACGACCGTGAAGCAGCTGCCGGCACCGTCAAAGACATCAAGGAACAAGAAGTATACATGGGCGAAATTCCGCTCATGACCGAGAACGGCACCTTTGTTATCAATGGTACCGAGCGGGTTATCGTCTCCCAGCTGCACCGCAGCCCGGGCGTCTTCTTCGACCACGATAAAGGCAAAACTCATTCATCCGGTAAGGTACTGTATAACGCTCGCGTTATCCCCTACCGTGGCTCCTGGCTGGACTTCGAGTTTGATGCGAAAGACAACCTGTTTGTCCGTATCGACCGTCGTCGCAAACTGCCAGCATCCATTATTCTGCGCGCCCTGGACTTCACTTCCGAACAAATCCTGGCCACCTTCTTCGAGACCATCGGTTTTGAAGTAAAAGATGGCAAGTTGATGATGGATCTGGTGCCGGAGCGTCTGCGTGGTGAAACTGCGACCTTTGACATCGTGGCCAATGGCGCCGTGGTGGTTGAGACCGGTCGTCGTGTGACTGCGCGTCACATCCGTCAGTTGGAAAAAGACGCCGTTACCCAGATTGAGGTACCGGTTGAGTATGTTGTTGGCAAAGTTGCTGCCAAGGACTACGCACATCCGCAAACTGGCGAGATGGTCGTGACCGCCAACCAGGCGCTGAGCCTGGAAGCGATCGCCAACCTGTCCCAAGCCGGCTTCAAGCATTTCGAGGTTCTGTTCACCAACGAACTGGATCACGGTGCCTACATGTCCGAGACCCTGCGTGTCGACTCCAGCTCCAACCGTTTGGAAGCGCTGGTCGAGATCTATCGCATGATGCGTCCGGGCGAGCCGCCTACTCGCGAAGCTGCAGAACAGCTGTTCGAAAACCTGTTCTTCTCCGCCGAGCGTTACGACCTGTCTACCGTAGGTCGGATGAAGTTCAATCGCCGTCTGGGTCGTGAAGACGAGACTGGCGCAGGTGTACTGACCAAAGACGACATCGTCGATGTGATGAAGCGCCTGATCGACATCCGTAACGGTAACGACGAAGTGGACGATATCGACCACTTGGGTAACCGTCGTATCCGTTCTGTCGGTGAAATGGCTGAAAACCAGTTCCGCGTCGGTCTGGTGCGTGTCGAGCGTGCGGTCAAGGAGCGTCTCTCCCTGGGCGACCTGGACACCCTGATGCCGCAGGATCTGATCAACGCCAAGCCGATCTCCGCCGCAGTCAAAGAGTTCTTTGGTTCCAGCCAGCTGTCCCAGTTTATGGACCAGAACAACCCGCTCTCCGAAGTGACCCACAAGCGCCGTATTTCCGCGCTGGGCCCGGGCGGTTTGACTCGTGAGCGTGCCGGCTTTGAAGTCCGAGACGTACACCCGACCCACTACGGTCGTCTGTGCCCTATCGAGACTCCTGAAGGTCCGAACATCGGTCTGATCAACTCTCTGTCCGTGTACTCTCGTACCAACGAGTACGGTTTCCTCGAGACTCCGTACCGCAAGGTCATTGACGGTGTGATCACCGACGAAGTGGACTACCTGTCTGCTATTGAAGAAGGCAAGTACGTGATCGCACAGGCTAACGCCGCGACCACCGAAGATGGCCGTCTGAAAGATGAATTGATCCCGTGCCGTCACAAAGGTGAATCCACCTTTATGAACGCCGACCAGATCCAGTATATGGACGTGAGCCCGCAGCAGATCGTATCTGTGGCAGCGGCTCTGATCCCGTTCCTGGAACACGATGACGCGAACCGCGCATTGATGGGTTCAAACATGCAACGTCAGGCTGTACCGACTCTGCGTGCTGACAAGCCGCTGGTAGGTACCGGTATGGAACGCGCTGTGGCCGTTGACTCCGGTGTAACCGTAGTGGCCAAGCGTGGTGGCGTAATCGACTATGTCGATGCCTCCCGTATCGTCCTGAAGGTCAATGAAGATGAGCTGATGCCAGGCGAAGCCGGTATCGACATCTACAACCTGACCAAATACACCCGTTCCAACCAGAACACCTGTATCAACCAGCGTCCTTGCGTGATGTTGGGTGAGCCGGTCATGGCTGGCGACGTACTGGCTGACGGCCCGTCCACCGATCTGGGTGAACTGGCGCTGGGTCAGAACATGCGCGTCGCGTTCATGCCGTGGAACGGTTACAACTTCGAAGACTCGATCCTGGTGAACGAGCGTGTTGTTCAGGAAGATCGCCTGACCACCATCCATATCCAGGAACTGGCCTGTATCTCCCGTGACACCAAGCTGGGTCCGGAAGAGATCACTGCTGACATCCCGAACGTGGGTGAAGCCGCTCTGTCCAAGCTGGACGAGTCCGGTATCGTCTACGTGGGTGCCGAAGTGAAGGGCGGCGACATTCTGGTCGGTAAGGTAACCCCGAAAGGTGAAACCCAGCTGACGCCGGAAGAGAAGCTGCTGCGCGCCATCTTCGGTGAGAAGGCGTCCGATGTGAAGGACTCCTCCCTGCGTGTACCGAACGGTGTTTACGGTACCGTGGTTGACGTGCAAGTCTTTACCCGCGATGGCGTGGAAAAAGACAAGCGCGCCAAAGAAATCGAAGAGATGCAGCTGAAGGAAGCGAAGAAGGACTTGACCGAAGAGTTCAAGATCCTGGAAGACGGCATTTTCGGCCGCTCCCGCAACCTGCTGCTGGCCGCCGGTTACAGCGAAGATCGTCTGAACAAGCTCGATCGCTCCAAGTGGTTTGAACTGGCCATCGAAGACGAAGGCAAGCAGACCGAACTGGAACAGATCGCTGAACAGCACGTTGAGCTGAAAGCCGAGTTCGACAAGAAATTCGAGAACAAGCGTCGCAAGATTATCCAGGGTGATGATCTGGCGCCGGGCGTACTGAAAATCGTCAAGGTTTATCTGGCAGTCAAGCGTCGCATCCAGCCGGGTGACAAGATGGCGGGCCGTCACGGTAACAAGGGTGTTATCTCCAAGATCTGTCCGGTCGAGGATATGCCTCATGACGAGTTCGGCCGTCCGGTCGACATCGTACTGAACCCGTTGGGCGTACCATCCCGTATGAACATCGGTCAGATCCTCGAAGTGCACCTGGGCCTTGCGGCCAAGGGTATTGGCGAGAAGATCGATCGCATGGTCAAAGAGCAGCGCGAGCTGCACGAGATGCGCAACTTCCTGCAACAGGTCTATGACCTGGGCGAGAAGGACACCCAGCAAGTGAACATCGCCGAACTGTCTGATGACGACGTACGTACCCTGGTGGGTAACCTGCGTAAGGGTCTGCCGGTTGCTACTCCAGTGTTTGATGGTGCCAAAGAGCGCGAAATCAAAGCCCTGCTGAAGCTGGCCGATCTGCCGGAGTCCGGTCAGATTGATCTGTTCGATGGCCGTACCGGTAACCGCTTCGAGCGTAAAGTAACCGTTGGTTACATGTACATGCTCAAGCTGAACCACTTGGTCGACGACAAGATGCACGCGCGTTCTACCGGTTCTTACAGCCTGGTTACCCAGCAGCCGCTGGGTGGTAAGGCTCAGTTCGGTGGTCAGCGTTTCGGTGAGATGGAAGTGTGGGCCCTGGAGGCTTACGGTGCGGCATATACCCTGCAGGAAATGCTGACCGTCAAGTCTGACGATGTGAATGGCCGTACCAAGATGTATAAGAACATCGTGGATGGCGACCACCGTATGGAGCCGGGCATGCCCGAATCCTTCAACGTATTGCTGAAGGAAATCCGCTCTCTGGGTATCAACATCGAGCTGGACGAAGAGTAAGAGCTCGCTCTTATTGTTCGAGAATTGACGTGGGCGCCCCGCTGTTTTGGCAGCCGGGGCGCCGAGGTTAGACTCCTGACAGGGGAAACACGTGAAAGACTTACTCAAGTTTTTGAAGGCTCAGACCAAGACCGAAGAGTTTGACAGTATCAAGATCGGTCTGGCCTCTCCTGACATGATCCGCTCCTGGTCATTCGGTGAGGTCAAAAAGCCTGAGACCATCAACTACCGGACTTTCAAGCCGGAGCGTGATGGTCTGTTCTGCGCCCGTATCTTCGGACCGGTGAAGGACTACGAGTGTCTGTGCGGCAAGTACAAGCGCCTGAAACACCGTGGTGTGATCTGTGAGAAGTGCGGCGTTGAAGTGACCCAGACCAAGGTCCGTCGTGAGCGTATGGGCCACATTGAGCTGGCCAGCCCGACTGCCCACATCTGGTTCCTGAAGTCCCTGCCGTCCCGTATCGGTCTGCTGCTGGACATGACCCTGCGCGACATCGAGCGCGTGCTCTACTTCGAATCTTTCGTCGTAATCGAGCCGGGTATGACCAACCTCGAACGCAGCCAGATGCTCTCTGAAGAGCAGTACCTGGATGCGCTGGAAGAGTGGGGCGACGAATTTGACGCCAAGATGGGTGCCGAAGCAATCCTGGCATTGCTGCGTGCTATCGATCTGGAAGGTGAAGTCAAAACCATGCGTGAGGAGCTGGATCAAACCAACTCCGAGACCAAGCGCAAGAAGACCACCAAGCGTCTGAAGCTGATGGAAGCTTTCCTGCAGTCCGGCAACAAGCCGGAGTGGATGATCATGACAGTGCTGCCTGTGCTGCCGCCGGACCTGCGTCCGCTGGTACCGCTGGACGGCGGCCGTTTCGCGACTTCCGATCTGAACGATCTGTATCGTCGCGTGATCAACCGTAACAACCGCTTGAAGCGTCTGCTGGATCTGGCTGCTCCGGACATCATCGTGCGCAACGAAAAGCGTATGCTGCAAGAGTCCGTCGATGCCCTGCTGGATAACGGTCGTCGCGGTCGTGCCATCACCGGTTCCAACAAGCGCCCGCTGAAATCCCTGGCCGACATGATCAAGGGTAAGCAGGGTCGTTTCCGTCAGAACTTGCTCGGTAAGCGTGTCGACTACTCCGGTCGTTCCGTTATCACCGTAGGCCCGACTCTGCGTCTGCATCAGTGCGGTCTGCCGAAGAAGATGGCTCTGGAACTGTTCAAGCCGTTCATCTATGGCAAGCTGGAAACCCGCGGTCTGGCGACTACTATCAAGGCCGCCAAGAAGATGGTGGAGCGTGAGGAAGCTGTCGTTTGGGATATCCTGGACGAAGTGATCCGCGAACATCCGGTTCTGTTGAACCGTGCACCGACTCTGCACCGTCTGGGTATCCAGGCATTCGAACCGACTCTGGTCGAAGGCAAGGCAATCCAGCTGCACCCGCTGGTTTGTGCTGCGTATAACGCGGACTTCGATGGTGACCAGATGGCGGTCCACGTACCGCTGACCCTGGAAGCCCAGCTGGAAGCGCGTGCGCTGATGATGTCTACCAACAACATCCTGTCGCCTGCCTCCGGTGAGCCGATCATCGTTCCTTCTCAGGACGTGGTCTTGGGTCTGTACTACATGACCCGTGCCCGTATCAACGCCAAAGGCGAAGGTATGGTGCTGGCCGGCCCGAAAGAAGCCGAGAAAGTATATCGCGCCGGTCTGGCCGATCTGCATGCTCGTGTGAAAGTACGCATTACCGAATACCTGCGTCAGGAAGACGGTTCTCTGCGTGAACACACCGAGATGAAGAACACCACCGTTGGTCGTGCGATCCTGAGCCTGATCCTGCCGAAAGGCATGGAATACGCCCTGATCGACGAGCCGAAGGTGCTGACTGCTGCAGAACAGGCTGATCTGGATGCCAATCCGCAGAACTGGATCAAGTGCGTATCCAACAAGGCGCTGGGCAAAAAGCTCATCTCCCGTCTGCTGAACACCTGCTATCGCAAGCAGGGCCTGAAGGACACCGTTATCTTCGCTGACCAGCTGATGTATACCGGTTTCCACTACGCGGCCCTGTCCGGTGCTTCCGTTGGTATTGATGACATGGTCATCCCGGATGCCAAGAAAGACATCATCGCGGCAGCCGAAGCCGAAGTTGCCGAGATCCAGGACCAGTTCCTGTCTGGTCTGGTAACTGCGGGCGAGCGTTACAACAAGGTTATCGATATCTGGGCCAGCGCCAACGAGCGCGTCTCCAAGGCCATGATGGAGAACTTGTCCAAAGAGCGTAACGTCAACTCGCTGGGTGAAGAAGAAGAGCAGGCCTCGTTCAACAGCATCTTTATGATGGCCGACTCTGGTGCGCGTGGTTCCGCTGCCCAGATCCGTCAGCTGGCCGGTATGCGTGGCCTGATGGCCAAGCCGGATGGCTCCATCATCGAGACCCCGATCATCGCGAACTTCCGCGAAGGTCTGAACGTACTGCAGTACTTTATCTCTACCCACGGTGCTCGTAAGGGTCTGGCGGATACTGCACTGAAGACTGCGAACTCCGGTTACCTGACTCGTCGTCTGGTAGACGTGGCGCAAGACATGGTGATCACCGAGGACGATTGCGGCACTACCGACGGTCTGTGGATGACTCCGCTGATCGAGGGTGGCGACGTGGTCGAGCCGCTGCGTGAGCGCGTGCTGGGTCGTGTGGTGGCAGAAGATGTCATCAAGCCGGGTACCGAGGACGAGATCCTGGTTGCTCGCAACACCCTGCTCGACGAGCAGCTGTGTGACCTGCTGGAACGCAACTCCGTTGACCGTGTGAAGGTACGTTCTGCCATCACCTGTGAAACCGACTTCGGTAACTGTGCTCACTGCTACGGCCGTGATCTGGCCCGTGGTCACTTGGTTAACAAGGGTGAGGCTGTCGGTGTTATCGCCGCCCAGTCCATCGGTGAACCGGGTACCCAGCTGACGATGCGTACTTTCCACATCGGTGGTGCTGCATCTCGTGCCGCTGCTGAAAGCAGCATCCAGGTCAAGAACACCGGTACCATCAAGCTGCAGAACGCCAAGTTCGTTCACAACAGCGATGACAAACTGGTTATCACCTCACGTTCTACCGAACTGACCATCATGGACGACATGGGCCGTACCAAGGAAAGCCACAAGCTGCCTTACGGTTCTGTGCTGGAAGTGAAGGATGGCCAGGCCGTGAGCGCTGGTGAGACCGTTGCTAACTGGGATCCGCACACCCACCCGATCATCACCGAAGTGGCAGGTCGCCTGCAGTTCGAACACATGATCGATGGCGTGACCATCACTCGTCAGACCGACGAGCTGACCGGTCTCTCTTCTATCGTCGTACTGGATGTCAACGAGCGTCCGAGCGCCGGTAAAGAGATGCGTCCGACCGTTAAACTGGTCGACCTGAACGGCAAAGACGTGATGATCCCGGGTACCGATGTAGCCGCCCAGTACTTCCTGCCGGGCAAGGCGATCGTGAACCTGGAAGATGGTGCCAACGTGGGCGTGGGTGACGCGGTAGCGCGTATCCCGCAAGAGTCCGGCGGTACCAAGGACATCACCGGTGGTCTGCCGCGCGTTGCGGATCTGTTCGAAGCACGTCAACCGAAGGAACCGGCAATTCTGGCCGAGATCTCCGGTACCATCTCCTTCGGTAAAGAGACCAAGGGCAAACGCCGTCTGGTCATTACCCCGACCGATGGTGGCAACGTCTACGAAGAGATGATTCCGAAGTGGCGTAACCTGAACGTGTTCGAAGGTGAAAAAGTTGAGAAGGGTGAAGTGCTGGCGGACGGTCCTGAGTCTGCTCACGACATCCTGCGTCTGCGCGGTATCAGCCCGGTCGCCAACTACATCGCCAACGAAGTGCAGGACGTTTACCGTCTGCAAGGCGTTAAGATCAACGACAAACACATCGAAGTCATCGTTCGTCAGATGCTGCGCAAGTGCGAGATCCTGACTGCTGGCGACACCGATCTGATCGAAGGCGAACAGGTTGAAGTAGCTCGTGTGAAGATTGCCAACCGTAAGCTGGTTGCCGAGGGCAAGACCCCTGCGACCTACCGTCATGTACTGATGGGTATTACCAAGGCATCTCTGAGCACCGAGTCCTTCATCTCCGCGGCTTCCTTCCAGGAAACCACTCGCGTTCTGACCGAAGCCGCCGTAGGTGGCAAGCGTGATGAACTGCGTGGTCTGAAAGAGAACGTCATCGTGGGTCGTCTGATCCCGGCTGGTACCGGCTTTGCCTACCACCACAGCCGGATCAACCAGCGTGCTGCCGCAGCTCGTGCTGTTGGTACCCCGCAGGTGACCGCTGATGAAGCGGAGCAGAACCTGGCGGATCTGCTGAACGCAGCCGGTAGCTTCGACGAAGAGTAACTCGTCATCCGTGATTGAAAAGGGCTCCTTCAAGGAGCCCTTTTTGTTGGCCAATTCCTCGGCAAAGGTAGACGCAGCGCGGGTTTCAGGATGATCCAGAGCAAAGTTGTAGAGTAAAAAATCAAAAAAAGTTGACTTTACTCCCCTGCAATTTAAAACTCGGGAAAGTTGAATGGTTATTACAGGGGTAGAACATGACTGTCGGTATCGAGGAAGCCATGCTTCCCGAAGAACAGCTGATCAGCCGCACTTTTACAGATGAAGACAGGGAATTGTTGCGCTCATACGATGGGCTCATCGATGGCTTGGCCGAGCTGTTCGGCAAGCATTGTGAAGTGGTTCTCCACTCCCTGGAAAATCTGCACGAGTCGGTGATCAAGATCGCCAACGGCTTCAATACCGGACGCACCCTCGGGGCGCCCATCACCGATCTCGCCCTGCGCATGCTCAAGGACATCGAGAGCACCGGCCAGGATTACACCCAGAGCTATTTCGCTCGCAGCCGTACCGGTGCGCTGATGAAGTCGAGCACCATCGCCATTCGCAACAGCGAGCGGCAAGTGGTGGGGCTGATCTGCATCAACCTGCACATCAATGCGCCTTTCCACGAGTTCGTGGCCGAATTTTTCCCGACGCCCCAGCAGGCGGCGCGTCAGTCACCAGAGACCTTCGCCAACAGCGTGGAAGAGCTGGTTGCCCAGACGGTGGATAACACCATCGACGAGATCAATCGCGATCCCACCGTGGCCAACAATGCCAAGAACCGCTTCATCGTGACCCAGCTGTTCGAGAAGGGCATTTTCGACATCAAGGATTCGATCAATCTGGTGGCGGACAAACTCAATATTTCAAAACATACCGTTTATCTTTACATCCGACAGCGCAAGCAGGGTGAAGACGAGAACGAGTAACTCATTCCAGAAGGGGATAGATGAATGGCTAAAGAAGTGATTGCAACCGACAAGGCGCCTGCCGCGATTGGTCCGTATGTTCAGGCTACCAAGGTTGGCGAGATGATCTTCACCTCCGGGCAGATCCCGCTCGATCCTGCCACCATGGAAATCGTGGCTGGCGGCATTGAAGAGCAGGCCGAACGGGTGATGAAGAACCTGGTTGCCGTGTTGCACGCTGCCGGTGCCGATGCCAGCAAAGTGGTCAAAACCACCTGCTTCCTGAGCGACATGAACAACTTCGTTGCCTTCAACCAGGTCTATGCCCGCTACTTTGGCGATGCGGCGCCAGCCCGCTCCTGCGTGGAGGTGGCTCGTCTGCCGAAAGATGTGCTGGTCGAGGTCGAGGCGATTGCCCATCTCTGATCAACAGATTGAATCAAGCCCCTCCTGGCAGGGGCTTTTTTGTTTTTGGCGTAAAATGGACCGGGTCAGCACAGGAGTCCTGCTATGAGTCTGAGTTTTGCCATCCTGGTCACGGGGCCCGCCTATGGCACCCAGTCGGCCAGCACCGCCTATCGTTTTGCCCGCACCTTGTTGGCACAGGGGCATACCTTGTCCCACCTGTTCTTCTATCAGGATGGGGTCTGCAACGGCAACGGTCTGCACCTGCCAGCATCCGATGAGACTGACCTGGTGCGTCTGTGGCGAGAGCTGGCAGAAGTGCAGGGGATCCGTATCGACGTCTGCGTCGCCGCCGCCATGCGACGCGGTGTGCTCGATGAGCAGGAGGCCAAGGGGGCAGGGCAGGTGCACTTCAATCTGCAACCGCCATTTTGCCTGAGCGGTCTGGGCCAGTTGGCCGAGGCGGCGCTCACCGCCGATCGGCTGGTTCAGTTCTAGGGGGAGTCATGAGCAAGAAAATCGCCTTTATCTGCAGTCGTGGCCCCCATGGCCATGCCGCCGGCCGGGAAGGACTGGATGCCTTGTTGGCCACCTCTGCCATGACCGATGAGCTGGCCCTCTTCCTGATTGGGGACGGCGTGCTGCAACTGCTCAAGGATCAGCAACCTGCTGCCATTTTGCAGCGCCACTACGCGCCCACCTTCAAAATGCTGGAACTCTACGACATTGAAGAGGTCTATGTTTGTGCTGACTCGCTGGCAGAGCGTGGCGTGACAGTGGATGATCTGCTGATCCCCGTCGAGAGTCTGCCGCGCCAGGAAATGGCTCGGCGCTGGGCCCAATGTTCGACCCACATCAGCTTTTGAGGTCTCCATGTTGCATCTGATATTGAACTCTCCCTTTCAGAGTCAGGCTCTGGCAGAGGCGCTCTCATACCTTCAGCCCGAGGATGAGCTGGTACTGATGCAGGATGCCGTGATTGCGGCATCGGCTCCCCAGTGGAGCGCGCGGCTGGCGGGTATCCCGCTTTATGTGATGCAGGAAGATCTGCAAGCTCGCGGTTTGCAGCATCGGGTGGGCAATGTGCTCGATATGGCGGGTCTGGTGGCACTGATTGCGCAAAAAGGTTCCCCGCGCACCTGGGGTGGCTGATAAGCACATTTCCATGAAAATTCAAGGAGATGTCGTGAAATCAAACGGATCCGAATTGCCCTTTTGTGACGCAAATTGTATAAATCTTGACTCCCCAGACAACAGGGCATAAAATTTCGCGTCCCCGTATCTGCGGGGAGGATTTTCCACACGTTTATGAAGTCATTATCAGGAGCCTTTTGATGGCAACTATTAACCAGTTGGTTCGCAAGCCACGCATCAAGCTCGTTGTGAAAAGCAACGTGCCGGCGCTGGAAGCGTGCCCTCAGAAGCGTGGCGTATGCACTCGTGTATATACCACCACCCCGAAGAAGCCTAACTCTGCATTGCGTAAAGTGTGCCGTGTACGTCTGACCAACGGCTTCGAAGTCACCTCCTACATCGGCGGTGAAGGTCACAACCTGCAAGAGCACTCTGTTGTTCTGATCCGTGGCGGTCGTGTAAAAGACTTGCCAGGTGTTCGTTATCACACCGTTCGTGGTGCGTTGGACTGTGCCGGTGTTAAAGACCGTAAGCAGGCTCGCTCCAAGTATGGCGTGAAGCGTCCTAAAGCTTAATGGTTCTCCGTTAAGTAAGGCCAAACGTTAATTCGTTTCTAGTTAGATAGCTTTCTAGTTTTGGGTAATCCCTGAAGTTACGGAGAATTTGAAATGCCAAGACGTCGTGTTGTTGGTCAGCGTAAAATCCTGCCAGATCCCAAGTTCGGATCAGAGCTGCTGGCTAAATTTGTCAACGTAGTAATGGTTGACGGTAAGAAATCTGTTGCAGAAGCCATTGTTTATGGCGCCCTGGACATCATTGCCACCAAATCTGGCAAAGAGCACCTGGCCGTATTCGAAGAAGCTCTGGATAACATTCGTCCGGCGGTCGAGGTTAAATCTCGTCGCGTCGGTGGTGCAACCTATCAGGTGCCGGTAGAAGTTCGTCCGGTACGTCGCAATGCCCTGGCAATGCGCTGGTTGGTTGATGCCGCTCGTAAACGTGGTGAAAAATCAATGGCTCAGCGTCTGGCTGGCGAGCTGCTGGATGCCGCTGACAATAAGGGTTCGTCTGTCAAGAAACGTGAAGACGTTCACCGTATGGCTGAAGCGAACAAAGCCTTCGCTCACTTCCGCTGGTAATCCGCTTGCGCAGGGTCTTTTGACTCTGCGCACCTTTAATTATCTAGGGACAAGCGCCTTAGTAAGAGGATGACAATGGCTCGTACAACCCCCATTGAGCGTTATCGTAACATCGGTATCTCCGCTCACATTGACGCCGGTAAGACTACTACTACCGAGCGCGTACTGTTTTACACCGGTGTAAGTCACAAGATCGGTGAAGTTCACGATGGCGCTGCCACCATGGACTGGATGGAACAGGAACAAGAGCGTGGTATCACCATCACCTCCGCCGCGACCACCGCTTTCTGGTCCGGTATGGGTAAACAGTTCCAACCGCACCGTATCAACATCATCGATACCCCGGGCCACGTTGACTTTACTATCGAAGTAGAGCGTTCAATGCGTGTTCTGGACGGTGCCGTGATGGTGTACTGTGCCGTAGGTGGCGTACAGCCACAGTCTGAAACCGTATGGCGTCAGGCTAACAAGTACAAGGTTCCCCGTATCGCGTTCGTCAACAAGATGGACCGTACCGGCGCCAACTTCCTGCGCTGCGTTGAGCACATCAAGACCCGTCTGAAAGGTACTCCGGTTCCCCTTCAGCTGAACATCGGCTCTGAAGAGAACTTCAAGGGCGTTGTTGACTTGGTCAAGATGAAAGCCATCAACTGGAATGAAGCTGATCAGGGCGTATCCTTCGATTACGAAGACGTCCCGGCCGAGTTGCTGGAACAGGCGCAAGAAATGCGCATGAATCTGGTTGAAGCCGCTGCTGAAGCGTCTGAAGACCTGATGGAAAAATACCTGGGCGGCGAAGAGCTGACCGAGGAAGAGATCAAAGGTGCTCTGCGTCAGCGCGTGCTGAACAACGAAATCATCCTGGTAACCTGTGGCTCCGCGTTCAAGAACAAGGGCGTACAGGCAATGCTGGATGCTGTGATCGAGTACCTGCCGGCTCCGACCGACGTTGCTGCTATCGACGGCCTGAAAATGGACGGCGAGACCAAAGACGAGCGTCACGCTTCTGATGACGAGCCGTTCTCTGCTCTGGCGTTCAAGATCGCTACCGACCCGTTCGTTGGTAACCTGACCTTCTTCCGTGTCTACTCTGGCGTGATCAACTCCGGTGACACCGTGCTGAACTCCGTCAAGGACAAGCGCGAGCGTTTTGGCCGTATCGTTCAGATGCATGCCAACAAGCGTGAAGAGATAAAAGAAGTACGCGCTGGTGACATCGCTGCTGCCATCGGTCTGAAAGACGTGACCACTGGTGACACCCTGTGTGACCCGAACGCACCGATCATCCTCGAGCGTATGGAATTCCCGGAGCCGGTAATTTCTATCGCGGTTGAGCCGAAAACCAAGGCTGACCAGGAGAAGATGGGTCTGGCTCTGGGCCGTCTGGCTCAGGAAGATCCGTCCTTCCGCGTATGGACTGACGAAGAGTCAGGTCAAACCATCATCGCTGGTATGGGTGAGCTGCACCTGGACATCATCGTTGACCGTATGCGTCGCGAGTTCAAGGTTGAAGCCAACGTAGGTAAGCCGCAGGTTGCCTACCGTGAAACCATCCGTACCACCGTTAAAGACATCGAAGGCAAGCATGCCAAGCAGTCTGGTGGTCGCGGTCAGTACGGTCATGTTGTTATCGACATGTACCCGCTGGAAGAAGGCAAAGCCTACGAGTTCGTCAACGACATCAAAGGTGGTGTCATTCCTGGTGAATTCATCCCGGGTGTCGATAAAGGTATCCGTGAGCAGCTCAAATCTGGTCCGCTGGCTGGTTACCCGGTTATGGATCTGGGTGTGCGTCTGCACTTCGGTTCTTACCACGATGTCGACTCTTCCGAACTGGCGTTCAAAATCGCTGCTTCCATGGCCTTTAAGGCTGGCTTCATGAAAGCCAACCCGGTTCTGCTCGAACCGATCATGAAAGTAGAAGTTGAAACTCCGGAAGATTACATGGGCGACGTTATCGGTGACCTGAACCGTCGTCGTGGCCTGATCGAAGGTATGGAAGATGGCCCGTCCGGCAAGATCGTACGTGCTCTGGTGCCGCTGGCCGAAATGTTCGGTTATGCAACTGCACTGCGTTCCGCTACCCAGGGTCGTGCTTCCTACGCCATGGAATTCGCCAAGTATCACGATGCACCGACCAACGTTGCACAAGCCGTGATCGAAGAGCGCAAATCCAAGTAATTTAAGATTCCCCGCCTACGACGGTAGGCGGGTTTAACCTAGAAGGACTACGTCGTGTCTAAAGAAAAATTTGAGCGTAATAAACCGCACGTAAACGTCGGCACCATCGGCCATGTTGACCACGGTAAAACCACCCTGACTGCAGCTATCACCAACGTGCTGGCCAAGCACTTCGGTGGTAAAGCTTTCGCCTTCGACCAGATCGACAAGGCACCGGAAGAGCGTGAGCGTGGTATCACCATCAATACCTCCCACGTAGAATACGACACCGCTACCCGTCACTACGCCCACGTAGATTGCCCGGGTCACGCCGACTACGTTAAAAACATGATCACCGGTGCTGCCCAGATGGACGGCGCGATCCTGGTAGTAGCAGCGACTGACGGCCCGATGCCGCAGACTCGTGAGCACATCCTGCTGGGTCGTCAGGTTGGTATCCCGTACATGATCGTGTTCATGAACAAGTGTGACATGGTTGATGACGAAGAGCTGCTCGAACTGGTTGAGATGGAAGTTCGTGAACTGCTGACCGAGTACGACTTCCCGGGTGATGACCTGCCGGTAGTTCGTGGTTCCGCACTGAAAGCGCTGGAAGGCGACGCTCAGTGGGAAGAGAAGATCATCGAGCTGGCTGGCCACCTGGATACCTACATCCCGGAGCCGGAGCGCGCGATTGACCAGCCGTTCCTGATGCCTATCGAAGACGTATTCTCTATCGCTGGCCGTGGTACCGTAGTTACCGGTCGTGTAGAGCGCGGTATCGTTAAAGTAGGTGAGACCGTAGAAATCGTTGGTATCAAAGATACCGTTTCTACCACCTGTACCGGTGTTGAAATGTTCCGTAAGCTGCTGGACGAAGGTCGTGCAGGCGAGAACATCGGCGCGCTGCTGCGTGGTGTTAAGCGTGAAGACGTAGAGCGTGGTCAGGTACTGGCCAAGCCGGGTTCTATCAAGCCGCACACCAAGTTCGAATCTGAAGTGTACGTACTGTCCAAAGAAGAAGGCGGTCGTCATACCCCGTTCTTCAAAGGCTACCGTCCGCAGTTCTACTTCCGTACTACCGACGTGACCGGTACCATCGAACTGCCGGAAGGCGTAGAGATGGTAATGCCGGGCGACAACATCAA
>NZ_JBFOCT010000044.1:0-2079 GCF_040907925.1 Aeromonas sp. s12
GTTGACCACGGTAAAACCACCCTGACTGCAGCTATCACCAACGTGCTGGCCAAGCACTTCGGTGGTAAAGCTTTCGCCTTCGACCAGATCGACAAGGCACCGGAAGAGCGTGAGCGTGGTATCACCATCAATACCTCCCACGTAGAATACGACACCGCTACCCGTCACTACGCCCACGTAGATTGCCCGGGTCACGCCGACTACGTTAAAAACATGATCACCGGTGCTGCCCAGATGGACGGCGCGATCCTGGTAGTAGCAGCGACTGACGGCCCGATGCCGCAGACTCGTGAGCACATCCTGCTGGGTCGTCAGGTTGGTATCCCGTACATGATCGTGTTCATGAACAAGTGTGACATGGTTGATGACGAAGAGCTGCTCGAACTGGTTGAGATGGAAGTTCGTGAACTGCTGACCGAGTACGACTTCCCGGGTGATGACCTGCCGGTAGTTCGTGGTTCCGCACTGAAAGCGCTGGAAGGCGACGCTCAGTGGGAAGAGAAGATCATCGAGCTGGCTGGCCACCTGGATACCTACATCCCGGAGCCGGAGCGCGCGATTGACCAGCCGTTCCTGATGCCTATCGAAGACGTATTCTCTATCGCTGGCCGTGGTACCGTAGTTACCGGTCGTGTAGAGCGCGGTATCGTTAAAGTAGGTGAGACCGTAGAAATCGTTGGTATCAAAGATACCGTTTCTACCACCTGTACCGGTGTTGAAATGTTCCGTAAGCTGCTGGACGAAGGTCGTGCAGGCGAGAACATCGGCGCGCTGCTGCGTGGTGTTAAGCGTGAAGACGTAGAGCGTGGTCAGGTACTGGCCAAGCCGGGTTCTATCAAGCCGCACACCAAGTTCGAATCTGAAGTGTACGTACTGTCCAAAGAAGAAGGCGGTCGTCATACCCCGTTCTTCAAAGGCTACCGTCCGCAGTTCTACTTCCGTACTACCGACGTGACCGGTACCATCGAACTGCCGGAAGGCGTAGAGATGGTAATGCCGGGCGACAACATCAAAATGGTTGTTACCCTGATTGCTCCGATCGCAATGGACGACGGCCTGCGTTTCGCTATCCGTGAAGGTGGCCGTACCGTAGGTGCTGGTGTTGTAGCTAGCGTAATCGCCTAATCGATTCGTTATATACAAACATGAAAAGGGGTGGCTTCGGCCACCCCTTTTATTTTTGGGGCTATTTATGGCCTGTGAGATACTGGGCAAAACCATTGATAGAGGTAGTTTCCGTGAGCAACCCCGCCATTTTTCTGGATCGTGACGGTGTCATCAATGAAGACACTGGCTATGTCAGCCAAGTCGATGATTTCCATTTTCTGCCCGGAGTCATAGACGCTCTGCAGCTCCTCAAAAAGAAAGGCTATCTACTGGTCGTCGTCACTAACCAGTCCGGAATCGCCCGCGGCTACTTCAGTGAAGATGACTTCATGAATCTGACTGAATGGATGGATTGGTCACTGGCTGATCGGGATGTGGATCTTGATGGCATCTACTTCTGCCCCCATCACCCGGATCACGGCGCCCCCTGTGATTGCCGCAAACCGGAGCCAGGCATGCTGCTGTTGGCACAACAGGAACTGGGGATCGACATGAGTCGTTCCTATATGGTGGGTGACAAGCCTTCCGATCTAAAAGCTGCCGTCAATGCTGGTGTTGGTCACAAGATCATGGTCAGAACCGGTAAGCCGGTGACCGAAACGGGTAGTGCGCTGGCCGATGCTCTCTATGACAATCTGCACGATTTTGCTGTTGCGGTGCCTGCAGTGAGCTGATTTCGCCGGTTTAATATGCTAGTTGGTGGCTTTGTGAGCGAACAAACAGCGAAAGCCATCTTTTTGCAATTATCTGCTTGCCAGAAAGAATCTGTTCCCTATAATGCGCCTCCATCGACAGGGCAAGCGGCAACGCAGAAAGCCAAGTCGGTAACCTCGAAAAGCCTTTGAAAATAAGGCTTGACTCGAGAAGGCGGTTGAGTAGAATTCCACTCCCGCAGCAACACACTGTTGCGTCGCTCTTTAACAATTTGAATCAAGCAATCTGTGTGGGCACTCACAGCATCGAACATCAAAA
>NZ_JBFOCT010000045.1:0-65088 GCF_040907925.1 Aeromonas sp. s12
GCCAGCAGGTTGGTCTGCTCGGCGATGCCCTGAATGGTGGAGAGGATGGTGTTGATCTCCTGAGCGTTTTTCTCCAGTTCCTGAATGATGTTGGAGGCCTGTTCCACCTGGGTGGCCAGATCGGTGATGGAGCGCTGGTTGCGGGCGATCACCTGCTTGCCATGCTCGCAACTGCTGGAGGAGCTGCGGGCCGCTTCGGCGGTCTGCTCGGCGTTGCTGGCGACCTCGACTGCGGTGGCTGACATCTCGTGTACCGCAGTGGCGATCTGGGAGATCTCGTTTTGCTGGCGTGCCAGCCCCTGATTGGCCTTCTCCGCCATGCTGTGGGAGGACTTGGCCTGCTGGTTGAGCTGGCCGGAGGAGTTGGAGATATCCTGCACCATCACATGGATCCGCTCGATGAAGGTGTTGACGTGTTTGGCAACCGCGCCTACTTCATCCTCACGTTCAATCTTGATGCGGCGAGTGAGATCGCCGTTGCCACGGGAGAGATCGGCAATCGCTTCGCCCAGGGTTTTCAGAGGGGCCAGCGAGCCGTTGATGGCGACATAGGAGAAGCCAGCCACGATCAATATGGTGATAAGTCCCTGAATAAGTGAGGAGGTGACCATGCGGCGTACCGACTGGTAAGCGGTTTCGTCATCCACCATCATGCCGTAATACCAATTGGTGTTGGGGATCGCGTTAAAGTCAAAGACCTCTTTCTTACCGCTGATCACCAGCTCGTTGATCGTACCGTCATGAGCGATCTGATTGATGTAAGACGCGGTCAACTCGGGGGCTAGCGTTGTGGCGGGTTTCAGACTCAGGGAGGCATCGGGGTGGGCGATGATGGTGCCGTTGCTGTCGACCAGAATGGCGTAAGTCCCCTCGGTAGTGACCGTCAGAATGTCCGAGATAAGGGCGCTGATAGAGACATCTCCGGCGATAACCCCCTGGGTGTTGCCACGCTGGAACGGCTCGGCAATGGTGACAATCAGCTGGCCTGTGGAGATGTCGGCATAAGGGGAGGTGATGGTCATCTTGCCAGCAGCCATTGCGTCTTTGTACCAGGGGCGTTGACGGGGGTCATAACCGGCGGGCAAGTCGGTCGGTTTGCTCTGGATCATTTTGCCGTCAGCGGTACCGGCATAGACCAGGTCGAAGCCACCGGCATTCATGGACTGGGCCAGATGACTGATGGGCTCATCTTCTTTGGCGAATGCTTCCTTGGTGGTGCTGACCATGCTGATCCGGGCGTCGACCCAGCGGGAGATCCCCTTGACGTTGGCCATGGAGCTTTCGTCGATGATGTTCCAGACCAGTCGCTGGGTCTCGCTGCGCAGTTGCGAGGTGTTGTACCAGACCTGCAGGCCGGTGATCACCAGAATGATGACCCCGATAGCCAGAACAAGCTTGTTTTTAATGGATAAGTTCATAGTTACATCCTTGTGAGCGTCAGTCTGAAGTGTGTGGAATCTAGTTATTGCTATAAGCCTCTGTTTATCGGCTGAAGTTGAACTCTTTGTATCCCGGTCAGCTATTTAAAGTTAGTGCCTAAATCAGTGGATATCCATGCGCGTATCGCCCCCTCACTGCGTCAGAAAACGATCTGGTCGATTGGTGAAGATTCCATCGACCCCCATGCTAGAGAGCGTTTCATAATCTTCTGGATAATCAACGGTATAAACCAGAACTTTGAGCCCCCGGCGATGGGCATCATCGACCAGCGCGGCATCGATAAAATCAACATCGCAATTGATGGACCAGGCTCCCAGTTCGTCGGCAAACTGCGCCAGGTTGAGCGGCAGGTTGGCGGTCAGGGCACCGAGCCGGATATCGGGCCGCAAGGCGGCAAATCGGGCCAGCTCCGGGTGATGGAAGGAAGAAACCACCCATTGCCCGGGAGTAAAGCCCAGCTCGGCCTCTGCCCGTCGGGTCAGGGCTGCCACCGCATCGGCGGTATGGGCGCCCTTGAGCTCGATATGCAGCTCGCAGCGTCCGGCGATGATCTCCATCACCTGCCACAGGGTCGGGATCACCTCTCCTTCACCGGCATCGAGCTGCTCCAGATAGGAGCGGGATTGCTCGGTCAGCACCCCCTTGCCATTGGTGCAGCGATCCAGCCGCCTGTCATGGAAGACCCACAACTCGCAATCGGCTGCCTGCACGTCGATCTCGATGGCTGATGCTCCCAGCTCCAGCGCTTTGGCCATCGCCTTGAGGGTGTTTTCCGGTGCCAGACCGCTGGCGCCACGGTGGGCAATAATCTGCATGTTCTGCTCCTTGTACCTCGCGGATCAGCCGCGGCTCAGGTGAATGTCGATCTGTTGATGGGGCAGGGTAAGTCCCTGCTGCTGCATCTTCTCCAGCACCAGCGAGTGAACCTCGTGAGTGATGGGCATCCGGTGATCCATGTTGTTGACGTAGAGGCGGATCTCGTAGATCAGTGCCGAGTCGGTGAATTCGATCAGGAACACCTCTGGCGTCGGCGTCTCCAATACCAGGGTCGATGCCTGGATGGACTCTTCCAGAATGCGTTGCACCAGTTTCGGATCCCGGGTCAGGCCGATCCGGATCCGCAGTTTGACCCGGGTGATGGCATCGGAGAGCGACCAGTTGATGAACTGTTCGGTGATGAAGGCCTTGTTGGGCACGATGATCTCCTTGCGATCCCAATCCACTATGGTGGTTGCCCGGGTCTTGATCTTGGTGACGGTGCCGGTGAGATCGCGGATGGTGACGGTGTCACCGAGCCGGATTGGCTTCTCAAACAGGATGATGAGGCCGGAGACAAAGTTGGCGAAGATCTCCTGCAGACCGAAACCCAGTCCCACCGAGAGGGCGGCGACCAGCCACTGGGTCTTCGACCAGTCGATGCCGAGCATGGAGAAGCCGGTGAGGGCACCGATCAGGATCACCAGATACTTGCTGGTGGTCGTGAGGGCAAAGCCGGTACCCGGGGAGAGGCTGAGGTGTTGCAGCAGGGTCAGCTCCATCAGCCCCGGCAGGTTGCGGGCAGTCACCACGGTCAGGATAAAGACGAAGGCGGTCAGCATCAGATCCTGCAAGGTGATGGCCGAGAGCTGCTCGATGCCGCCAATCTTGCTGCTTACCTGCCACACCTCGATATTGCTGAGGAAGCTGAAGGCTGAGTTGAGATCAGACCATTGCACCACCACCAGCATGGTGAAACCCAGCATCAGCAAGGTGCGCACCAGCCCCAGCGACTGGGCGCTGATGGTATCGAGATCCAGCTCAGTCTCTTCCACCACGTCCGGGGTCTCGGAGCTGAGTTCGTCATGCCCCTCTTCCCGGCCGCGCTGGGCCAGGATCTCGGCCCGCTTGCTCTTGGCGCGCTCGAAGGCGAGGCGGCGGCGCTGGATCAGCATCCAGCGTCTGGCCAGATAGTAGACCAGCAGGCAACCCAGCCCCATCAGCAGGCTAAGCTCCAGCTGGCGCAGCAGGGTGCGCGAGGTATAGAAGTAGCCAAACAGGGCGCCAATCACCGCCAGCAGCGGCGCCAGCATCAGGCTGTTCCAGATGAAGTGGTGTAGCAGATGGGGCTTGGTCATGTCGGTCTGGCCCCAGGTGAGCGGCAATCGCTCCCGGTTGAGGCGGGCAAAGAAGAGCAGTAGCCAGAGTGCACCGATCATGAAGGCCATCCGGCCGAGGGAGTCGTAGAAGGCGTGCTCCTGATAGCTGTTGGCCATCCCTTGCACGAAGAAACTCGGGATCAGCACCAGCAGCAGGGTGCGAAACTGCCCCCACACCTTTTGCACCTGTTCCCGGGGCCAGCGGAAGTGGTGGATCAAAATCCCCCGCTCCAGCGTCAGATGGCGGGCCATCACCAGCGCCAGCAGCAGAAACCAGATCTCGCCAAGGCCGCGTGCCACCGCCACCGCAAACGGGTATTGCCAGGCCCCTTCGAGCAGGCCGCGCACCATCAACACCATGGCGGGCAAGGGGAGAGCGGCAAGCAGGGAGCGCAGCAGCAAGCGGCTGGTGAGGCTGAATTTGTCCTGAGTTACCTTGCCGATCCGCGGCGCAATATGGTCGCAATAGAGGTTCAGGTGACGGGCCAGTTTGAACCAGCTCCAGGCCAGCACCAGCAGACCAATACCGGCCAGCGTGAGGCTCAGCGGGCTGTTCTCGGCGATGGCATAGGGCAGTTGCAGCCAGTTATCCGGGTTGAAGGCCAGGGTCAGCGCGGCAGGAATACCGAGCATCACCTGTGGGGTAAAGGGGCGCACATCCGGCATCCAGAACAGGTGGCTGGCGCTGATCTCACGGATCTCGTCGATCTTGCTGTTCTGGCGGCTGTAGAGCAGCTTGAGACGGGTCTGCTCCTGAATGAGGGTATCGGAGGCGTCGTTGAGCCGGGTCAGCAGCTGGCGCCGGGCCTTGAGCAGGTTGTCGAGCACAGCTTGCTGCGGCCGATCCAGCGTCACCTCCTCTTCGGCCATCAGCTTGTCGCGCAGCTGGCGGGTATCCTTGAGCCCATCCTGCTCGCTCTCGTACTGGTACTTGGCCATACGGGCGCTGACGATGGCGGACTCCAGCTTGTCGAGGGGGAACTGGGGAGGCAGATCGGAGAGTTTGCTGCGCAGGTTCTCGCCGTAGGCATTACTGATCTGCAGCCACTCCAGCTGTTCGCGTACCGAGTTGACCAGCTCATTCAGTTCAAACAGATTCTTGTCGACGCTGCGCTGCTCGTCTTGCACCCGCTCAATCTGATCTTCCAGTGTACCGAGCTGGATAGAGAGCGCCTGATTCTGCTGTTGCTGCTCCAGCAGCAGCGGCATGTCGGTGGTGAGCTGCTTGCGCAGCCGTTCGCTCTCCTCCAGCGCCTGCTCGGTCTTCTCCCTCCGCAGCTGGTTCTGCTGGGTCAGCAGGCTGGCTTGCCACTCATCCTCGTCAGCGATGGCCAGATTGAGCTCCTGCAGCTTCAGCTTGCCGAGATCGTTGCGCTGCTGGGCCGAGAGCTGCTCCAGCTCCAGCATCTGGATCCGGTCGGAGAGGCTCTGCTCTTTCATTCTGGTCAGCAGCAGCTGTGCCTCCTGCTGGCGATCCGATTCGCTGCTGAAGCTCAGTCGCTCCAGCTGGCTGCGGGTCAGTTGCAGCTGTTTGCGCAGATCGTCCACCCGCAGGTGATACTCCTGCCCGGTGCTCTCCAGCTGGTTGAGGCTGTCCATCACCCCCTGCCGCTCCTTGCGCAGGTTGAGCTGGCGGTTGCTGCTCAGGCCAATGGCCTGGCGCAGCGCCTCCTCCTTGAGGCTAGCCAGCGGCGGGCGAGCAGCGGGCTGATAGTTGTGCAGGCTCTCCTTGAGGCGCGCCGACTCCTTGGGATAATCGATAAGGATCTGCTGATAGGCTTTGCTCTGTTCACGGTAGCGCTCGGCCTCTCTGGCAAATTGCAGTGCCTGCTGGTAGCTCTCCCGCAGCTTCTGGTTTTCCGGGGTATCGCTCTTGGGCACGCTCTGCAACAGGGATTCGGCCTGGGCAATGGCATCGTCGGCGCGCACGGCTGGCGGCAACAGGATAAGGGAGAGCAGCAAGAGGGTGAGCAGGCGTTGCAACATGAGGCTCGTTTCCGTTCAGAAGAGGTGGCCCTAGCCTAAAACAGGGCAGGGAGGCGGGTAAAGCAGTCTATATTAATGATTCATAACACAAATAACAGGAAGTCGTGCTGCCGTTTCGCTATGATCCCGGCCGCTTTCTCTCCACCGAGTCGAATATGTCAGCTGTTGATCTGGGCACAGCCCCGCTATCTCGCCTTTTCTGGCGTTACGTAACCCCGACCGTGGCGGCCATGCTGATCACCGGCATCTATGTCACCATCGATGGCATCTTCGTTGGCCATGTGCTGGGTCAGGATGGCATGGCCGGTCTGATGCTGGCTTATCCCATCTGCGCCGTGCTCTATGCGGTGGGGGCGCTGATCGGCATGGGGGCCTCGTCGCTGGTCTCCTTCTATCTGGGGCAGGGCAACCCGGCCAAAGCCCGCCATATCGTCGGCAATGCCCTGGTGATGGTGTTGTTAGCCTCGGCACTGCTCAGTTTTATCGGAGTCCGTTATGGCGAGCCCATGCTGGCCTGGATGGGGGCGGAGGGGGAGATCTTCACCGCCGGGCTCTCCTACCTGCAGGCCTACGCCTGGCTGGGCGTCTTTGCGGTGCTGTCGATGGCGTTCAGCTCGCTGCTGCGCAACGATGGCCGCCCCGGATTTGTCACCCTCATCATGGTAGTCGGGGGGCTGCTCAACGTGCTGCTCGACTATCTGCTGATGGTGGTGTTTCCGTTCGGACTGGCCGGGGTGGCGACCGCCACTATGCTCTCCCAGGCAGTGACGGGCCTCGCCTGCCTGTGGCACTTCTTCACGCCGCGCAGCCAGCTGCGGATAAGCTGGGACACCCTGCGCCCAGATCTGCGGCTGATGGGCGAGACGGTGCGCCTCGGGATCTCCAGTTTTCTGATGTACCTCTATCTCTCTGTGGTGCTGGCGCTGCACAACAAGGCGTTGCTGGCGGTCGGCACTTCGCTGCATGTGGCGGCCTACGGGGTGATCAGTTACACCGAGGCCTTCTTCTATCTGGTGTTTGAGGGGATCGCCATGGGTATCCAGCCCATCGCCAGCTTTAATGCGGGCGCCGGTCACTGGCAGCGGGTGCTGCGGATCCGCAATCTGGCACTCGGAGTGACGTTGGGGATCGCCCTGTGCGCCATGTTCCCGCTTTATCTGTGGCCGGAGGCGGCGGTCTATCTGTTTGCAGGGGACAACGCTACCCTGCTGCCGGTGGCGAGCCTCGGGATCTGGCTCTACTTCTGGGGGCTGCCGATGGAGGGCTTGCTGCTGGTGGGGGCCACCTACTTCCAGGCCATCAATCGGGCCCGCATCGCCTCCCTGCTCACCGGTGGCAAGCTGGTGCTGATCGGCGGTTTCTTGTGGGGATTCTCGACCCTGTGGGGCGTGCCGGGGGTCTGGCTGGCATTGCCAACGTGCAGCTCATTGCTGGTGTTGGTGATGTGGCGGGCGATGCGTCGGGAGTCCGGCGCCCACGCGCTGGCCGGATAGATAATCAGGTTCGACGTGCAGATAGCAGACAGGCAGCCATGGGCTGCCAGTCTTGTTAGAGTATGTTTTGTTAACGGGCTCTGCCGATTCAGGGCTTGAAGGCACCGATAAAGATGGCGGGATCGACCCGGGTGTCGTTGAGGCTGACGTTCCAGTGCATATGGGGGCCGGTTGCGCGGCCGGTCGAACCGACTCGCCCGACGATGCCGCCACGTGGCAGGTTCTGGCCGAGCTTCACATCGATCTTCGACATGTGGCAGAACATGCTGATGAGCCCCTGACCGTGGTCGACAAAGACGGTATTGCCATTGAAGAAGTAGTTGCCGATCAGGATCACCTTGCCTGCGGCGGGGGACTTGATCGGGGTGCCGGCGCCCACTGCGAAGTCGAGGCCGGAGTGGGGGTTGCGCTCCTCGCCATTGAAGAAGCGACGCAGGCCAAACGGGCTGGAGAGGGGGCCGTTGACCGGCTTGTCGAACAGCAGGTTGCTTGGCTGGTTGGGGCTGAAGGTCTGGTAAGCCCAGGTCTGCTCCGCCAGCTCGCGGTTGATGCGGGTCATATCCTCGGCAAGCGGATTGACCTGACGGCTGTTCTTGAGCTTGATGTGCTGCTCGCGGTAGTGCTTGGGGGTCACGGTGAAGCCGAGAGTACGGCCATCACCTGTGGTCAGTTGCTGTGCCCCAAGCGGGTTTTTGAGAGAGATGCCGACGATGGCGATCCACCGGTTGTCTTCGCGCACTACCAGCACGGGGTTGTCGTGATAGCGGGCCGTGGGGGCAGTGGGTGACGCGCCAAGAGGGATCACCGCAACGCCGCCCGGCACCGGATGGTTGAGCAGGCGACTGATAAAACCCTCGGCCAGGGCTGACTGGCTGGCCAGTAACAACAACAGACAACACACAACTCTCATGACGATACCACTCGATGTTAAAACGCCCGGGATAGCGGGATGACAACCCCCTGTCCGGCATTCGTCGATCACTAAAGGGTGATCACGACACGTTGGCCACGACAGGTGCGGTTGGAGGAGGGGACAGATTGTGCCTCGTTATAGTCGGGGCAGCCAGTGGCGGGGCGTGGCTGACGCCCCTTTTGTGCATCGCTGCGTCAGGTTTTATGTCGTGGTCGGGTTGCGTCGCCATTGAGTCGCCCCCGCCCTGGCTCTAGAATCTGCTTCCGGCACTGATGCCACCGACACTCCGAGGAGACGATATGAACGGATTACCCCCTTTGCGCACCACTCCGGCCCGGTACACGACAGGTCGTGGCTGGCTCTGGGTTCGCAGCGGGTTCGATATCTTCAACAAGGGGATGGGGATCAGCGTGGCCATGGTGCTGGTCTGGTTTATGGTGGGCATGCTGCTGGAGCAACTGCCGGCGGGTGGCCTTATCTCCCAGCTGCTCTACATGGTGTGGGGCGCGGGTTGGGTGGCGGTCGCCGCTCGGGGTTATCGGGGGGAGCCGCTGCAGTTTGCCGATCTCTTCGCCGGTTTTCGCTACAAGTTGACCCCGCTGATGCTAGGCGGTCTGCTGGTGTTGCTGCTGTTCAGCCTGGTGGGCCTCGTCTGTCTCGGTCTGCTCTCCATGTGGGGGCTGCTCCCGCTGTTGACGCAGGATCCCGAGAGCATGGTGGTCTCAGCCAGCCAGTTGCAACAACTGCTGCTGGTATTGCTGGTGGGGATGCTGCTCATCATTCCCGTGCTGATGGGGGTCACCTTTGCTCCGGCGCTGATCTACCACCACGATATCGGCATCATCCAGGCGGTACGGCTGAGTTTCTTCGGCTGCTGGCGCAATATTTTTCCCTTCTTCTGGTGGGGGCTGCTCTCAGCCATGTTGTTGCTGTTTGGCGCTGTGCTGTTGCTGGTAGGTCTGCTGGTGGTGATCCCGGCGCTCAACTACTCTATATATGTGGCTTATCGGGATATTTTCCTGGACGAGAGTGCGCAGCCGGAAGCGCCGCACTCAGAACCATTCGGATTTGAAGCCTGATCAAGGGATCAGAGTGAAGAAGGGGCCCGCAGCGGCCCCTTCGTTATGTTTGGGTGTGCGGAGTGCTTACTCCTGCCAGATGGGATCCGCCGCCATGCGGGCCAGCAGAAAATCGAGGAAGCTGCGCAGTAGCGGCGACATCTGCTTGCGGGTGGCATACACCCCGTATACCCCGAGGCGCTTGGGTTGCCAGTCGGTCAGCAGGGGCACCAGTTCTCCGCGCTCCAGATATGGTTGTGCCGAGTAGCGGGGTTGCAGGCTGATCCCTGCGCCTTCCAGCGTTGCTTCCAGCAGCAGGTTGGAGATATTGGCGCTCAGGTTACCGCTGACCGGCACTGACTCAGGGCCATCCGGTCCATTGAACTCCCACAGGCTCTTGCCGAAGTAGGTGTAGGTGAGGCAGTTGTGCAGCGCCAAATCCTGCACCTTGTGTGGCATCGGATGACGGGCCAGATAGGCCGGGCTGGCACAGACTACCGAGTGGCAGGTGCCGAGACGGCGCGCCACCAGATTGGGGTCGAGGTCGTTGGTGATGCGCACCGCCAGATCGATCCGCTCCTCCACCAGATTGACGGTTCTGTCGAGCAGCAGAATGTCGATGGCCGTTCCCGGGTATTGCGCCAGATAGTCGTTGGCAGCACCGACCAGCAGCGCTTCTGACAGGGAGTAGCTGCTGGTGATCCGCAGTTGCCCTTTGGGGGCGTCATCCCCCTTCACGGCGATCTGCTCCATCTCTTCGCCGAGCGCCAGCATGGCGCGGGCCCGGTTCAGCGCCTCCTCTCCTGGCCCGGTCAGACTCAGACGACGGGTGGTGCGGTGCAGCAGGCGGGCGCCCATCCAGCTCTCCAGCTCGGCCAGATAGCGCGACACCATGGCGCGCGACATATCCAGTTTCTCTCCGGCGCCGCTCAGGCTCCCTTGTTCGACTACGCTGACAAAGACCCGCAAGGCGGTCAGTCGATCCATGTATGGCTCTCTATATGTTCGATATGTGCAACAGTGATGCGCTTTTTATGCTGTATTTGCACCTTAAGTGATCCAATACACTGTGTCCATCAAATGAACCCCCGAATACTTAATGAGGAATAGATGATGAACAACACCCTGATCCGCAACCTGACTCTGGCGACCACCCTGCTGAGTGGCGCCGCACTGGCCGCCCCCCTGAGCGTGACCGTCTACAACCCTGGCGAGAAGGCGATCTTCCCGGTCTCCTCCTCACTGGTGACCGGTGACAAAGAGGCCATCCTGATCGATGCCCAGTTCGATGTGCAAAATGGTCAGGCGCTGGTCGACATGATCAAGAAGAGTGGCAAGAAGCTGACCACTGTCTATATCAGTGCCGGTGACCCCGACTTCTACTTCGGTCTGGAGCCTGTCATGGCGGCGTTCCCGGATGTCAAAGTGCTGGCCGACCAGCATGTGGTTGACCATATCAACAAGACCAAGGATGCCAAGCTGAGCTACTGGAGCCCGATCCTCGGCAAGGGTGCACCGAAGAGCCTGACCGTGCCGCAAGTGATGACCGCCAGCCACCTGACGCTGGATGGCGAGAAGATTGAAATCAAAGAGATGAATACCCCGAATGCCTACCTCTGGGCCCCTTCCATCAAGACTGCTTTTGGTGGTGTGCCGGTCTACCACGGGGTGCATGTCTGGATGGCGGACAGCCAGACCAAGGCGGCTCGCAGCAACTGGGTCAAGGCGCTGGATAACCTGCTGGCCCTGAAACCCGAGCGCGTGGTACCGGGCCACTTCCTGGGGACTTCTCCTAAAGGCACTGCTGCTGTGACCTTTACCCGTGACTATGTACAGCGTTTCGAACAGGAGCTGGCCAAGGCGAAAAACTCCGGTGAGCTGATTGAGGCTCTGAAGAAGGCCTATCCGGCACTGCCGGTTGACGATGGTCTGGCCATCGGTGCCAAGGTCAATACCGGCGAGATGAAGTGGTAAGCCACTGAGCCTGCTTTCCCTGTGTTTTTTTACCGGGCCTAAGGGCCCGGTTTTTTATCCGAGATTGAAGTGAGAATGAAGATGAGCGAACAACAAACCACCCTCCATTATGTCTATGACCCGCTCTGTGGTTGGTGCTACGGTGCCGCCCCCCTGTTGCAGGCGGCAGCCACCATTGCTGGGCTCAAGATCGAGCTGCATGCGGGCGGTCTCTGGCTGGGTAGTCGCCGTCAGCCGATGGGCGAGGCATTGCGTGATTATGTGCGCCCCCATGATCAGCGGATCGAGGCGCTGACCGGTCAGCATTTTGGCGAACGCTACTTTAACGAACTGCTGCTGCGGGAGGGCTCTCTGCTGGACTCCGAGCCGCCGATCCGTGCGGTTTTGGCCGTCACGACATTGGGGGGCGATGGGCTGGTCATGTTGCACCGGATCCAGCAATCCCACTATCGGGACGGGATCTGGATTGGTGAACCAGCGTTTCTAGCCACGCTAGCGGCAGAGCAGGGGATTGCAGCCGAGGCATTCCAGCAAGCTTATCTGCAGGCCCCCTTGCTGCAACATCTGGCAGATAGCCAGGGCTGGATGAAACGGCTGGGCGGTCAGGGTTATCCCACCCTTGGGTTGATGCACAACGGTAAGGGGAGTGCTGTTCGAGTGGCTGACTTTTTGGGCGATCCAGCCGGGTTGCGTCAGCATCTTCTTGAGTTGATGGAATAGTTATTAGAATGTGAACGGACAAGGTCTCTTTAGAAGTGGAGTGAATGAGCCGATATTCCTGTATGCAGAAGCGATATGAAAGCCTTCGACTTTCTGCTTGCAGACTATGCTCTATGTGACCATTCCCGGCGGATGTTGCGGGAGTGCAGACTCATTTCAAGGAAGCCCCCATATGTTCAAAAACATGTCTATCGGCCAGAAATTGAGTGCCGGATTCGCCATCCTGGCACTGCTGGTACTGGGCTTGGCCTGGTTTTCCATCAGCCAGTTGGCAAAGCTCTATGGTGATACCGAAACCATCACTGACAACCTGCTGCCGTCAACCCGCTATGCCAGCCAGATGCATGTTGCCATTCTGGATGCGCGCCGCTCAGAGCTGGCCCAGGTCATCGGTGGTCTGAACAAGGATGATCAAGAGGTCAGCGATCGCACCCTGACCTTCAATAAGGCCAAGCAGGAGTTTGAACAGGCCGCCCAAAAATACGGTGCTTTACCTTTCGCTACTGGCGAAGAGAAACAGGTTTATGAGCAGGTGGTTGCGGCGGGGGCCAAGTATTTTGCGGTGCATGACCAACTGTTGAGCGCCTTTGCTGCTGGCGATCTGGAGCGAGTCAGAAGTCTGCGCAAAAACGAAACCCGGGTCGCTCTGGAGGAGGTGGGAGCAAAATCCTTCCGCTTGCGGGAAATCAATAACGAGATTGCGGCCCAGATGACAAAAGATGTGGAGGCGCTCTACAGCAGTGCCAGAACCATGAGCGTCATCGTCAGTCTGGTGACGCTGGGTTTTGTGGTGGCAATTGCCTGGCTGCTGACTGGTCAGATCCGCAACCCCGTGATGGCGTTACTGGAACAGACCCGTCGTGTCTCCTCTGGTGATCTCACCTCCCGTATCGATATGCAGCAGTTCAACAATGATGAACTGGGAACCCTTGCCAAAGGGTTTGGTGAGATGCAGACCAATCTGCGCACCCTGGTGAGTGAAGTATCGGGCTCTGTGGTTCAACTGAGTTCCGCTGCGGAGGAGATCAGCTCTGTTGCCAGCCAGTCAGCCAACAACATGCATGCTCAGCAACATGAGCTGAACCAGCTGGCGACGGCGATGAACGAGATGCAGGCTACGGTGCAGGAGGTCTCTCGCAACACCAGCGATGCGGCCAGTGCCGCTACCTCGGCCAGCGAAACGGCAGAGATTGGTGCGCAAACGGTGAATGACTCCATTCTGCGCATCGAGCGGGTCGCCGGTGCCATCGAGAGTACCGCGGTGGTGATCCGCCAACTGGGCGATGACAGCCGCAATATCGGTATGGTGCTAGAGGTGATCCGTGGCATTGCCGAACAGACCAACCTGCTGGCATTGAACGCCGCCATTGAAGCGGCCCGTGCCGGTGAGCAGGGGCGGGGTTTTGCGGTGGTGGCCGATGAGGTGCGTACTCTGGCCAAGCGCACTCAGGATTCCACCTCCCAGATCAACACCATTATTGCCGAGTTACAGCAGCGTGCCGAACAGGCCGGCAGTACCATGCAACAGAGTCAGGAGCTGATGAACACCACGGTTGCTACCGCGCGGGAAGCGGGCGAGTCCATTTCCCAGATCAGTGGCTCGGTCAGCAGCATCTCTCACATGAACATCCAGATTGCAACGGCCACCGAAGAACAGGGAGCAGTGAGCGAGGAGCTCAACCGTAACGTGGTCAATATCAGCCATGCTTCCGAAGAGGTGGCCGCCGGTGCCACCCAGATGGCTCAGGCGTGCAACGAGTTGAACCATTTGGCTACCCAGTTGCAGGATATGGTGCGCCGTTTCAGGGTGTAATCCCTCGGCGAGTCAAACAGCCCGATTACCGCAAGGTGATCGGGCTTTTCTGTTTTGGAGAGGTAGCCAGAGAGGTTCACCGCGAGCGGATGACTTGTCCCGCCGGACGATATTGTGCATGCTGATGGCCCATTTTCCAGGCAGGACTCTTGCTGTATGAATCTTCGCGATCTCGAATATCTGGTGGCGCTGGATGAGGAAAAACATTTTCGCAAAGCTGCTGAACGCTGCTTTGTCAGTCAACCCACCCTGAGCGGCCAGCTGCGCAAGCTGGAGGATGAACTCGGGGTCATTCTGATCGAACGTACCTCGCGCAAGGTGCTGTTTACTCCGGCTGGCGATGCCATGGCCCATCAGGCGCGTCGGGTGCTCAAGGAGGTGCGCGAGCTCAAGAGCATCGGTCAGCACTTCTCCGAACCGATGTCAGGGGAGATCCATATCGGTTTTATTCCGACCGTGGGCCCCTACCTGTTGCCCCGCATTATCCAGACCCTGCGTGAGCGTTTTCCCCAGCTGGAGTTTTACCTCTATGAGGAGCAGACCCAAACCCTGCTCAAACGGCTGGAAGAGGGGGAGCTGGATTGCGTCATTCTGGCCGAGATGCCAGGGATGGAGGGATTTGGCTCAATCCAGCTCTACCACGAGCCGATGTGGCTGGCGGTGCCTTGCCATCATCCCGAAGCACAGGCCAGGCAGGTGCCACTCGGCAATCTAAAGGGCAAGAAATTGCTGATGCTGGCCGATGGCCACTGTTTGCGGGATCAGGCGATGGGATTCTGTTTCGCTGGCGGGATAGGTGAGGATCAACGCTTCAAGGGCACCAGTCTGGAGACCCTGCGCAACATGGTGGCCGCCGGTAGTGGCATGACCCTGGTGCCAAAGCTGGCCGTACCTGCCGATCATGATGAGGGTGGTGTGAGCTATCGACCTGTGGTTGACCCTGTGCCGGGGCGCACCATCTCGCTGCTCTATCGCCACTACTCGGTGCGTCGCCCCTGTTTCAACGAGCTGGCCGCCTCGATCGCCACGCTGATGAGCAAGCAGTTGGCCCAATAAAAAAACCGGCAGCCAAGGCTGCCGGTTTTGCTTCTGCCGCAAGAGCAGCTTAGAAGATATCGTCGGTTGAGACAGGCCCTTCCACATCGGGGTTGTCACCGCCGTAGACCTGATTGCCATCCGAGCTCGGTGCTGCGTAGCGGGTCGGCTCGGTCCCTTCCTTGAAGTATTCGTCGGTGCCGCCACTGGTTGCCAGCAGGCCGGTTTCGCTATCAATCTTCACTGTCATGATCCCTTCGGGAACCGGCATTTTGTGCTCCGGCAGCTTTTTGAGGGCGACTTTCATGAAGTCGATCCAGATAGGCTGCGCGGCGCCGCCACCAAACTCGGCACGGCCAAGGCCACGCTGGTGGTTGTCAAAACCGATCCAGGAGGTGGCAACGATGTCCGGGGTGTAGCCGGAGAACCAGGCATCCCGCGATTCGTTGGTGGTACCGGTTTTGCCTGAGATATCGTGACGTTTCAGGTCGCGGGCTGCACGCCAGCCGGTACCACGCCAGCCGTTGCCACCCCAGATGGCTGTGCTCAGGGTGTCGGTGATCAGGAACGCACTCTGGGCACTGATGGTATGCGGGGCGATGGTTGGCGCGAGAGGGGTCTGCGTGCCATCTTGTGCGGCTCCATCAACAGTTGGCTCCGGTAGTGTGCTCTGCTCGGGTGCGGCCTGCTGTTCGCAGGTGGTGCAAGCAATAGCAGGATTGGCCTGATAGAGGGTGTTCTCCAGACTGTCGGTCACTTTGTCAATGAAGTATGGGGTAACCAGGAAGCCACCGTTGGCCAGTACCGAGTAACCACGTACCACTTCGAGGGGGGTGAATTCGGCAGCGCCCAGCGCCAGCGACTCATGGGGAGAGATGAAGTCGCGGGGGAAGCCAAAGCGGGTCAGACCGTCGATATAGGTATCCAGACCGATGGCGCGCATCAGTCGAACCGACATCACGTTCTTGGACTTGGCCAGACCCAGACGCAGCGGGGTGGGGCCATCATAAACGGCCGGGGAGTTCTTGGGCTGCCACATGGGCCCTTTTGACGGATCCCACTGGTTGATCGGCGCATCGTTGATGAGCGACGCCAGGGTATAGCCATGCTCCAGCGCGGTCGCATAGAGGAAGGGCTTGATATTGGAACCGATCTGGCGACGCGCCTGATCGACCCGGTTGAATTTGGAGAGTTCGAAGCTGAAACCACCGACCAGTGCTTCCAGTGCCCCATTTTTCGGGTTCATGGCAACCAGCGCGGCGTTGACGTCCGGGATTTGGGCCAGCAGCAACTCTTCGCCCTCTTCCCGTACCCAGATCTGGGCGCCGACTTTCAGCACATCGCGCGCCGATTTCGGGGCATAGCTCTGACGGTCGTCGGTAATAAAGGAGCGGGCCCATTTAATGCCGTTCCAGCCGAGCTCTGCTTCCTTGCCATTCTTCAGTACCAGCGTGGCGCTGCGATCACCAAGCTGGGTCACGACCGCCGCCATCAGCGGATCATAAGTGGGCTGCTTGCCAAGGTGAGCGACAATCTGCTCGTAATCCCAGGCTGTCTCGCCAGCCTTCCATAACTGAGCCGTTGGGCCGCGATAGCCGTGGCGCATGTCATAGGCAAAAACGCCATCGAGCAGTGCCTGTCTTGCCGCCCGCTGACGTTCGGCAGAGACGGTAGTGTAGACGTGCAGGCCCATGGTATAGGCATCTTCACCGAACTGCTCGACCATCTTCTGGCGCACCATTTCCCCCAGATAGGGGGCGTGCAGGGTCACTTCGGCGCCGTGAAAACGGGCCTTGATCGGCATCTTGGACGCTTCGTCAAACTGGGCTTGGGTGATCTTGCCGGTTTCCAGCATCCGGCCCAGCACCACGTTGCGGCGAGCAAAGGCGCGCTCGGGGGAGCGGATGGGGTTGAGCATGGAGGGGGCTTTCGGCAGACCTGCAATGATGGCGATCTCGTCCAGTCCCAGATCCTTGACCTCTTTACCAAAGTAAACCTGTGCCGCAGCACCGATCCCGAAGGAGCGATAACCGAGGGGGATCTTGTTGAGGTAGAGTTCGAGGATCTCATCTTTTGAGAGATTCTGCTCGATCCGCCAGGCCAGGAAGACCTCCTTGATCTTGCGGATGATGGTCTTCTCATTGCTCAGGAAGAAGTTGCGGGCAACCTGCTGGGTGATGGTACTGGCACCCTGACGGGCATGGCCGGAAACAGCCCAGACAGATGCGGCTCGAATGATACCTATCGGGTCAATGCCCGGGTGCTCATAGAAACGTGCATCTTCGGTCGCCAGTACGGCATCGATCATGGGTTGCGGAATTTCGTCCAGACGCAGCGGAATGCGACGAATTTCGCCATATTGGGCGATCAACTCTCCATCCCGGCTGTAAACCCGCATCGGGGTTGCCAGCTTGACGTCACGCAGTGCGGTGACATCGGGCAGTTGGGGTTTGATATAGAAGTAGATACCGATGAGGCTGGCAACACCCAGCACTGCACCCAGCATCATGACAATAAACAGGCGAACGAGCCATTTCAGCATGGAAGAACTACCAATCGTCTTAAAATTAGCCAACGGGCGCAGAGTATAGCCCTTTTGCCATCGGGAATTCGAGGTTTTCCTGTGGCGAGCCACCCACCTCAAAAGGATGCGAGAGGTTAGCACTACGGGGAGCAATAACCAAGGAGGGCCACTTGCCATGAAGAAAGCGAGATGGGTCACTTTTCGGCATAAACTTTATGACATTGATAGTTAGAGCATTTAGGATGAGTGAAGCACTCCTCTGATCGGGTGTCCTACACTCTGTTCAGGAATAAAACCAAATAACGCATGGATGTGTATATGTTTGGGCTTTTTAACAAGGGATCCCTCCTCCCTCTGGTGGGCATTGATTTTGGCAGCCAGACCATCAAGGCCGTTACCCTCAGTGGCCGACCCGGCAAGCTTCATCTCGAATCTGTCGCCGATATTGCCACCCCGAAAGGGACGCTGGTTGACTATCAATTGCAGGATATCGAGCGCGTCAGCCAATCTCTCAAGACCCTCAAGCGTCTTATTCCAACTCACAGCGACTATGCCGCCACTGCGGTGACCGGTTCCAACGTGATTACCAAGGTGATCCAGATTGATGCCCGCCTCAGCGACAAGGAGCTGGAGAATCAGGTGCAGCTGGAGGCCGAGCAGATCATTCCCTTCCCCCTCGATGAAGTGAGCCTCGACTTTGAGGTGCTGAGCACCAACAACAGTGAAGATCGTCAGGATGTGCTGCTGAGTGCAGCCCGTACCGAGAGTGTCAACGGCCGGGTCAGCGCCCTTGCCGAAGCCGGTATTGCCGTCAAGGTGGTGGATGTGGGCGCCCATGCGCTGGGTCGTGCCGTGGTGGCCTGTCTGCCCGAATTGCAGGAGAGTGAACGGCCGATCGGGGTGATAGATATCGGTGCCAGTGCCATGACCTTTGCGGCGCTGGTCAAGGGAGAGGTGATCTACTCCCGCTTGCAAAACTTCGGCGGCGATCAGTACAGCCAGGCGCTCTCCTCCTTTTATGGCATGACGCTGGATGAGGCTGAGCAGGCTAAAACCAAAGGTACCTTGCCTGTTGACCATGAGCTGGATGTGCTGATGCCCCACATCAACTCGCTGCTGCAGCAAGTGCGGCGCAATATCCAGCTCTTTTGCAGTTCATCCGGTTATCGCGACATCGCAAAACTGGTGCTGACGGGGGGAGGCAGTCTGCTGCCCGGTTTGTTGGTGCAGGTAAAAGAAGAGGTCAATTGCGAGGTATTGCACCCGGATCTGTTCGCTCTGTTTGGCAAACCGAAAGGAGAGGCCGAGCTGGTACATGGTGCTAAATATATGACGGCATTCGGGTTGGCTCTGAGGAGTTTCACACCATGTCAAATATAAACCTTCTACCCTGGCGTGAAGCCCGGGCCCAGCGCCAAAAGAAACAGTTCGGGGCCTTGCTGGGGATTTTTGTGCTGGCCACGGTCGCGCTGGGATTTTTTGCCAACTGGCTGGTTGATCGCCAGATCGTCGCCCAGCAGCAGCGCAACCAGAGGCTGGTTCAGGAGATGACTATTCTGGATGCCCAACTGGGGGAGATCCGTCTGCTCAAAGAGCGTCGCAAGGAATTGATCGATCGGATGCAGCTCATCGAGCAGTTGCAGATGCGACGCAATGTGCCCGTCCGCCTCTTCAATCAGCTGCCTTCATTGGTACCCAATGGGGTTTACCTCAACACCCTCTCGATGCAGAACAATATTATTGATGTAAATGGCAAGACCGAAGCCTATGGTCGGGTGGCCAGCATGATGCGGCGGATTGATGGTTCCGGTTGGTTGGGTCAGGCAAAGATAAGCACTATTTTTGCGGCTGATGTTGCGCCAGTGTCATTGAGCCAGTTTTCCATGATGTTCCTGATCGCCAACAATGCTGCGGCTGCAGGGAATGTGGCCAAGGAGCAACAATGAACCTTCAGCAACTCAACGAGTTGGATATCA
The DNA here is from genome assembly GCF_040907925.1 of Aeromonas sp. s12. Taxonomy (NCBI): domain Bacteria; kingdom Pseudomonadati; phylum Pseudomonadota; class Gammaproteobacteria; order Aeromonadales; family Aeromonadaceae; genus Aeromonas; species Aeromonas sp. s12. The sequence continues at coordinate 19,068 of NZ_JBFOCT010000045.1, forward strand.
ATGACATAGCAAGCTGGCCAAAATGGGCAAAAGGGGTCTTCATCTTTTTCTGCTGCGTGTTGACCGGCGGCGCCATCTACTACTACGTGATTGCCAACTCACTGACCAGTTTGACTCAGGAAGCGGGGAAAGAGACCGAACTGAAAGCCCAGTTTGAAAGCAAGGCGATGCTGGCTGCCAACCTGGGGGCATACAAGGCGCAAATGGTTCAGCTTGAGCAACTGGTTGATACCCAGCTCAAGCAGTTGCCCAATACCCATGAGGTCGCCGGTCTGCTGGACGATATCAGCTTTATTGCTACCGACAACGGCTTGAAATTGAACCGGATCAACTGGGAACCCGAGGTAAAGCACGAGTTTTCAACCGAGCTACCAATGCGTATCGAAGTCGTGGGCACTTACCATGAAATTGGCAAGTTCACCTCTGACATGGCCGCTTTGCCCCGTATCGTCATCCTTGACTCCTTCACTCTGGGTCAGAGCAAGGATGAAGGGGAGCTGATTTCGATGTCGATGCTGGCCAAGACCTACAAGTACAACGGTAAAACAGTGGAGCCGAAACAATGAGACGCATCTGCTGGTTATTGCCTGCTCTCTTGCTGGCGGCGTGTGGTGGCCAGGAGGACATGGATAGCTATGTCGCCCAGACCAAAGCAAGGCCGCCCATACCTATCGAGCCCTTGCCCGAGCTGAAGCCCTTTGCCCCCATGCACTACCAGCAACGCGAGTTGCGCAGCCCCTTCATGGTTCCCCAGCCTGAGGCGACGGTCGGAAGTACAAGTACTACCAAGGCCCAGCCGGATTGTGCTCAGACCCTGATCGATCGTGAGAAAGAGGTGCTGGAAAATTATTCGCTGGCCAGTCTGTCGATGCATGGTTCTTTGGGTAAGGCAGGTCAGTTGTGGGCCTTGATCAGCACCCCGGATGGCAAATCGATGCGGGTCGGGCTCAACCAGTATATGGGGCTTGATCAGGGCCGGGTCATCAAGATCACTGACACTGCCGTGGATTTGCTGGAAACCATTCCGGACGGGAAGGGGTGCTGGGTAACAAGAGAAACCCAGTTGGCAATGGCCAATGTGCAAGAAAAACAATAATCAGGGACGAACAGCAATGAGAACAACAATAGAGAGTGTATCCAAAGTGGCTTTGCTGTTTTGCGCCAGCGCCCTCAGTCAGGCGTGGGCAGTGGCAACCCTGCAGGAGATCAAGGTCAATCCGCTGCTTGCCGATCAATTGCTGGTGGAGCTCAGTTTCAGTGAGCCGGTCACGGGCTTTACCGATCGTCTCTCTTACCAACCCAATCAGCTATTGTTGCATGTTCCCGGTGCGGTAGGGGCGCTGAAAGTGAACCCGCTGCCGATCCAGCGTCTGGGGGTAGATAATATCAAGGTTGAGGGTAAGGGCGCAGGTCTGGATATCAAGATCGCACTCGATCAGCTTGCTCCCTATCAGGTGCAGCAACAGGGGAACAAATTACTGGTGTCATTGGGCGAGGGGGCCTCTTCCGGGCTCATCAATGGTGAGAGCGCGCTGATTGCACCCGCAACCTCGGCTACTCCTGTGCCAGCGCCCTCTGCGATGGTGGCCACACCCTATCCTTCGGCACTGCTCAATCCTCAGGTCGTCGCACGGTCGATGCCTGTTGCGCCCGTGACTACGCCGGTAGCCACACAGCCTGCCAGCAAGCCGGTGCTCAACAACTATCAAAGCAATGGGAGCGGCGCCTATTTCAACACGGTTACCGGTGTGGATTTTCGTCGTGGTAAAGATGGCCAGGGGGAGTTTCTGGTCACGCTGGATAACAGCTCCGCCGCCGTTGATGTGAGCAGCCGCGGCCAGACCGTACTGGCCAAGTTTCATGGCACTCGGGTACCGGATGGCTTGCTTAATCTGATCAATGTGCAGGATTTTGCAACGCCGGTCTCACAGGTTGAAGTCTCCCGGCAGGGGAGCGATACCCTGTTTGAACTGTCGATCAATGGTCAGTTTGATTACCGTTACGATCAGGCAGACAAGCTCTTCATTATCGAGGTGAAAAAGCGGACGACGGCCACGGCATCAAAGCAGTATCAGGGCAAGCCCATCTCATTGAACTTCCAGGATATTCCGGTCCGTACCGTGCTGCAGCTGATCGCTGATTTCAACAATCTCAACCTGGTAACCACAGATTCGGTAGCAGGCAATATTACCTTGCGTCTGGATGGGGTGCCGTGGGAGCAGGCGCTCGACATTATTTTGAAGGTGCGGGGTCTGGATAAGCGGTTGGATAACAACATCTTGTTGGTAGCGCCTGCAGAAGAGATCGCAACACGCGAGAAGCAACAGCTGGAGAGCCGCAATCAGGTCGCAGATTTGGCGCAGCTCTATACCGAGTATCTGCAGATAAACTATGCCAAGGCCTCGGAAGTGGCGGCCCTGCTCTCTTCCGAAAGCACCAAGTTGCTGTCACCCCGTGGTGCGGTGAGCGTGGATGAGCGAACCAACGTGTTGGTGGTCAAGGATACCGCCGATGTCATCAGCAGCATCAAACGGATGCTCGATATTCTCGATATTCCGGTCAAGCAGGTGGTTATCGAGGCGCGGATGGTGACCATTGATGACGGCTTTGATGAAGCGCTCGGGGTGCGGTGGGGTGTGACCAAAAACGATGGTCATGGCAACAGTACGTCCGGTTCCATAGCGGGGAATGATGGCTCTGGTAACAACAATGGTGGTTCGACAATTACCAGACCGACAGCAGACGATCGGTTGAACGTCAACCTGCCGGTGACCAATGCGGCCGGTACTTTAGCCTTCCAGGTCGCCCGTTTGGCTGATGGCACCTTGCTGGATCTCGAGTTGTCGGCGCTGGAAAAAGAGAGCAAAGCCGAGATTATCGCCAGTCCGCGCGTGACCACTGCGAACCAGAAACCGGCGCTGATCGAGCAGGGTACCGAGATCCCCTATGTGGAGTCCTCTTCCAGTGGCGCTACCTCGGTTACCTTCAAAAAGGCGGTATTGAGCCTGAAGGTTACTCCGCAGATCACCCCTGACAATCGGGTGATTCTCGACCTGACCGTGACCCAGGATACCAAGGGTGAAACGGTACCGACCGGTACCGGTGATGCGGTTTCCATCAACGCCCAGTCCATCACCACTCAGGTACTGGTGAACAATGGCGAGACGCTGGTACTGGGCGGCATCTATCAGCAGACCATCAAGAGCGATGTGACCAAGGTGCCGCTGCTGGGTGACATTCCCGGATTGGGGGCCTTGTTCCGCAAGACCACCAGCGAGAACAAAAAGCGGGAGTTGCTGATTTTCGTGACGCCCAAGATAGTCACCGACGCCTTCTGAATGCTTTACATGTGAGGGTAAAACACATATAACCTTACGCCCCAATGAGGCTGGGGCGTAAGGGCTGCGGTTGCCAGTCCCGATATCTATTGAGATAATCCCCCTCCTGATCCATCGCAAGATAAGGTTCATAGGTACCCCGATCCAGTATTCATCGGGGTCGTACAGTTTGTAATTACTAACGAAAAGACATGGCTGAGAAACGCAATATTTTCCTGATAGGTCCCATGGGTGCGGGCAAGAGCACCATAGGTAGACATCTGGCAGAACAACTGCATATGGAGTTTTTCGACTCAGATCATGAGATTGAGCGCCGCAGTGGTGCTGATATCGGCTGGGTGTTCGATGTTGAAGGCGAAGAAGGTTTCCGGATTCGCGAAGAGAAGGTGATCGGCGAATTGTCAGAGCAGCAGGGTATCGTGCTGGCGACGGGTGGCGGTGCCATCAAGAGTCGCGAAACCCGCAACAAGTTGTCTGCTCGTGGCATCGTGGTCTACCTCGAAACCACTATCGAAAAGCAGCTGGCGCGCACACAGCGAGACAAACGCCGCCCTCTGCTACAGACCGAAGAACCGGCACGCGAAGTGCTGGAACGTCTGGCACAAGAGCGCAATGCCCTGTATGAAGAGGTTGCCGACTTTGTTGTGCACACCGATGACCAGAGCGCAAAAATCGTTGCCAATCAAATTGTAAAGCTGATCGGTATGTAATCTAGAGGACGTCCATGGAACGGTTGAAGGTCGAACTGGGTGAACGCAGCTATCCCATCGAGATAGCTGCCGGGTTGTTGCAGCGCCCTGAGGCGCTGGTATCGACCATCAAGGGCAAGCGGGTGATGATAGTGACCAACACGGTCGTTGCTCCGCTTTATCTTGAACGGGTAACCGCTCTGCTGTCGGGTTTTCAGGTTGAACACCTGATCCTGCCTGACGGCGAGGCGTACAAGAACCTGGCGACCTTTGAGCAGATCATGTCTGCTCTGCTTGAAACCAACCATGGGCGCGATACGACACTGATCGCTCTGGGGGGCGGCGTGATCGGGGATGTGGTGGGCTTTGCGGCAGCAAGCTATCAACGTGGCATTCCTTTTATCCAGATCCCGACCACTCTGCTCTCCCAGGTTGACTCCTCTGTCGGCGGTAAAACCGCTGTCAACCACCCCCTCGGCAAGAACATGATTGGGGCTTTTTATCAGCCCAAACAAGTTGTTATCGATACTGAATGTCTGAGTACCTTGCCCGCCCGCGAATTTGCCGCAGGGATGGCCGAGGTGATCAAGTACGGCATCATTTGGGATGCTGATTTCTTCAGCTGGCTGGAGCAGAACATGGTGCGTCTGCAACAGCTGGAACCTGCCGCGCTGGCCTACGCCATCAAACGCTGCTGCGAGATCAAAGCCGATGTGGTCGGTCAGGATGAGACCGAGCACGGCGTCCGTGCGCTGCTCAATCTGGGTCACACCTTTGGTCATGCCATCGAGGCCGAGCAGGGGTATGGCAACTGGCTACACGGTGAAGCAGTATCCGCCGGCACTATGCTGGCAGCCTGGACTGCGCAGGCCCGTGGCGATATGAGCGAAGCGGACGTTGCGCGTGTGCGCGCTCTGCTGCTGGCCGCCAATCTGCCCATTCATGCGCCTGCCGAGATGGATTTCGCCGCCTTTATTCGCCATATGCGCCGTGACAAGAAGGTGCTGGAAGGCAAGCTGCGTCTGGTGTTGCCGGTTGGCATCGGCCATGCGCAGGTGGTGGGGGATGTGTCCGATGCCGAGTTGCTGGCGGTGATCGAGTCTGGTCGTGACGAATAAACTGCTAAAACTTCCTTCCCAGCGGCAGCTGGTTGACCGGCTGCTGCATCTGATTGAATTCAATCACCCTTTCATTTTTCTCTCCGGTAAACCCGGTTGTGGTCGCGGTACCCTGTGCGAATCCCTGCTCGGCGTGTTGCCTGAAAAAGTGCGGGTGGTAAGCCTGATTGGTACACCTGCCATGAAGATGGTGGATGTGCGTCAGCTGTTATTGCCACAGGTAGTGGCGCGCCCGCTCTTCAATCCACAGGATGCCCTGGCGGAGAGCTTCTTTCGCATGCTGGAGGGGAGCAAGCCTGCCACCCTGCTGCTGCTGATAGAGCGGGCTGATCAGTTGCCAGCCGAATTGCTGGGAGAGTTGTGGGCGATCATCCGTCATAACGATACCCTGGCGGCTCCCCATCAGCTGGCCATTATCGTCTCGGGCAGTGACGTCTGGTGTCGTACCCAACGACCGCAGCTCAAAGGGCGTGCCATGCCAGCCCTTGAGCTGGAAGTGCCGCCACTGAGCCCGCCCGAGCAGCGCATCTTCTTGTATGAGAAAGCCAAAGAGCTCAAGATCCCGGCGACCCTCTTGCCCAAGCCGCAAGTGGAGGAGATCCTGAAAACGGCGAACGGACATCCGTCCACCATCATGCAGTTACTGGAGGATATCATGACCGACAGAAGGCCCAAGAAGCGTCAGGCGGAGTTGCCTGTCAAGAAGATTGCCACCGCTATCGCGCTGGTCGCTGGCGGCCTGCTGGCGTTGAGCTACCTGCTGCCTGCGCTGTTTGACAATGAAAGCAAACCGGCACTGCAGGATCCGGCACAGAACACGGCATTGCCGATCCCGGTAGCGGGAGGCGATCCCCTCACCGCTGGCGGTTCGAATACAGATTCCGCTGCACAAGGCGCGCAAAACAGCGATGCAGCCAGCAATCCCAATGGGGTTGTGAAAGATTGGCAGCCGGAGGCGAAAGTGCTGCCAAAGTCGGTAGAGAGCGAAACTGTGACCACCGAATCAACCAATTACGAAGGGCGTCGGGTGGTGATCTCTGACGAGGTCGTGCAAAAGCTGATGACCGAACCCAAGGTGAGCGGCGCACTGCCTACTGACGTGGTGGACGAGCTGACCGGCAAGAACCCGAGTGGCACAGCCCCCAGTGGTGCAATCGCAACCACGGCGCCAGCCAGTACCTCCAAAGCACTGAATCCGGCGACAACCGCAACGCCTGCTGCTACCACCAAAACAGCCAGCAACGAGCCGGTTGCCGCGCCAGCACCCAAAGTGGCCCTGACACCGGTCGCCACCTTGAACAAGAAGCCGCGCAACCACTACAGCGTTCAGCTGATGGGGGCGAGCAACACCAAGGCGGTGGATCAATTTGTCGCCGAGCATGGTCTGGCGGGCAAGGTCTGGGTCTATCAGACCAAATTCCGTGGCAGCCCCTGGTACGTTGTGCTGCAAGGGGATTATGCCGGTCTGACCCAGGCCAAGAGTGCCATTCGCAAGCTTCCGCCAGCCTTGCTGAAAGGCCAGCCCTGGCCCAAGTCGTTTGCACAGGTACAAAAAGAGCTGAAGCAATAGCCTTGATACCGGATAAGGGGGTAGAATCGTCCCCCTTTTTGGGTCTTGCCTTCTTACACACCGGATTTCCATGAAAAAAACACGCGCTTTTTTAAAATGGGCCGGGGGAAAATACTCCCTGGTTGAAGAGATTGCCGAGCGCCTGCCGGCCGGGCGTGTGTTGCTGGAGCCCTTCGTCGGGGCCGGGTCAGTGTTTCTCAACACTGACTACGACGCGTATGTGCTCAACGACATCAATCCGGATCTGATCTGCCTGTACAACCACCTCAAGCTGACGCCGGACAGTTTCATTGCCGAGGCGCGCAAGCTGTTTGTGGCAGAGCACAACCACAAGGCGGCCTATTACCGGCTGCGTACCCAGTTCAATCAGACCGAGACCACCTTCGAGCGGGCACTCTTGTTCCTGTTTCTCAACCGTCACGGTTTCAACGGACTGTGCCGCTACAACAAGAAGGGCGGCTTCAATGTGCCGTTTGGTTCCTACAAGAAGCCCTATTTCCCGGAAAAAGAGCTGTGGGCCTTTGCCGAAAAGGCGCAGAAGGCGACCTTTATCTGCGAGAGCTACGCCGATGCCATCAAGCGTGCCGAAGAGGATTGGGTTATCTATTGTGATCCACCCTATGCGCCGCTCTCCACTACGGCGAGCTTCACCACCTATGCCTCCGGTGGGTTTACCCTGGATGATCAGGCGATCCTGGCTCGACTGGCCCGCCACACAGCGGCTCACAAAGGGGTGCCGGTGCTGATCAGCAACCACGATATTGAGCTGACTCGTGAGCTTTATCGCGGTGCCCGCCTCGACGAAATCTTGGTCAAGCGCACCATCAGTCGCAACGGCGGCACCCGCAACAAGGTGGCCGAGTTGTTGGCGCTCTATCCCCCAGGAATCGAACCGGAGCAGGGCTACTATCCCAGCGACAGTGAACTGCTGCCACTGACGTAACAGACCATGCGGCGCCCAGGGGCGCCGTTTTTTATGGGCAAGTCCGCGCCCGTGCCGATGTCCTATAACCCGGGTTGCTGGGGGAGGGGAGGTGATTGCCCCATTTACCCCGCATTCGAGTCGTTTTCGCCCGCCTTTTACGTTAAAATTGCGCCGCTTTTTCTCCCTGGCTGCCAATGGATGATGCTGATGAAAGACTTTCTGATTGCCCCCTCGATCCTCTCTGCCGATTTTGCCCGTCTGGGTGATGATGTAGCCCAGGTACTGGCTGCCGGTGCCGACGTGGTTCACTTCGACGTGATGGACAACCACTATGTCCCCAACCTGACCATTGGCCCCATGGTCTGTCAGGCGCTGCGTGACTACGGTATCGAGGCCCCCATCGACGTGCACCTGATGGTCAAGCCGGTGGATCGCATCATTCCCGATTTTGCCAAAGCCGGTGCTTCCCTCATCACCTTCCATCCGGAAGCGTCCGATCACGTTGACCGCTCTTTGGGCCTGATCAAGGAGATGGGCTGCCAGGCGGGTCTGGTGCTCAATCCGGCTACCTCGCTCTCCTGCCTCGAATATGTGATGGACAAGCTGGATGTGATCCTGCTGATGTCGGTCAACCCGGGCTTCGGTGGCCAGAGTTTCATCCCCGGCACCCTCGACAAGCTGCGTCAGGTACGTCGTCTGATCGACGAGAGCGGCCGCGATATCCGCCTCGAGATCGATGGCGGGGTGAAGGTCGACAACATCCGCGAGATCGCCGAAGCGGGCGCCGACATGTTTGTCGCCGGCTCTGCCATTTTCAGCCAGCCTGACTACAAGGCGGTGATCGATAAGATGCGTGCGGAGCTGGCTCATGTCACACGCTGAGCGCGCATTTGATTTGGTGCTGTTTGATCTGGACGGCACCCTGATTGACAGCGCCGCCCAGCTGGCGCTGGCAGTCAATCTGACTCTGGCAGACCTCGGTCTGGCGCAGGCCGATGAAGCGGTGATCCGTACCTGGGTTGGCAACGGCGCCGACAAGCTGATCCAGCGGGCGCTCGCCTATCGCGAGGCCGATCCCGAGCTGTTTGCCAAGGCCAGACCGATCTTTTTCCAGCACTACAACGCCTGCCTGCTGCAAGGGCTGGCGATGTATGACGGGGTGGCGCAGAGTCTGCGCCGTCTGCAAAGCTTGGGCTACAAGCAGGCGATTGTTACCAACAAGCCGAGCGATTTCGTGGCCCCTATCCTCGATGCCCTTGGCATCAGCGATTGTTTCGAACTCTGGCTTGGTGGCAACTGCGTGCCAGTCAAGAAGCCGAGCCCGGAGCCCTTGCTGCACGCCTGCCAGGAGTTGGGGGTGAGCCCGGCTCGCACCCTGATGGTGGGCGACTCAGAAAATGACGTGCTGGCGGCCAAGGCGGCTGGCATGAAGGTGGTGGGTCTTACCTACGGCTACAACTATGGCCGCCCCATCGCCGACTCCCATCCAGACTGGGTATTCGAGCAGTTTGCCCAGCTCGATGCACTTTTGGTCTAATAGCGCAGCTGGGCTGGCTGAATAACAAGGATTAACACTCTCATGACTAAACCAATCGTATTGAGCGGAGCGCAACCCTCCGGTCAACTGACCATCGGCAACTACATGGGGGCCCTGCGTCAGTGGGTCAACATGCAGGATGAGTTCGACTGCCTCTACTGCATTGTCGATCTGCACGCCATCACCACTCGTCAGGACCCGGCTGCCCTGCGCAAAGCTTGTCTGGATGCGGCCGCCCTCTATCTGGCGGTCGGTATCGATCCCAAGAAGAGCACCGTCTTCATCCAGTCTCACGTACCGCAGCACGCCGAGCTGGGCTGGATCCTCAACTGCTATACCCAGATGGGTGAGCTGTCGCGCATGACCCAGTTCAAGGACAAGTCCACCCGTTTCGAGAACAACGTCAACGTCGGCCTGTTCGGTTATCCGGTGCTGATGGCCGCTGATATTCTGCTCTATCAGGCCAATCAGGTACCGGTCGGCAACGACCAGAAGCAGCATCTGGAGCTGACCCGCGACATCTGCACCCGTTTCAACAATCTCTATGGTGAGGTATTCACCATGCCGGAGCCCTTTATTCCGACTGAAGGGGCGCGGGTGATGAGCCTGCAGGATCCGACCAAGAAGATGTCCAAGTCGGATGACAACGAGGCCAACTTCATCGGCCTGCTGGAAGATCCCAAGCAGATCGTCAAGAAGATCAAGCGTGCGGTGACCGACTCCGACGAGCCGGCGGTGGTGCGTTTTGATCCGGAAAACAAACCGGGTGTTTCCAACCTGCTGACCCTGATGTCCGGGGTGACGGGTCGCTCCATCCCCGAGCTGGAGCAGCACTTCGAAGGCAAGATGTACGGTCACCTCAAGACCGAAACCGCCGAAGCCGTGGTTGCGCTGCTGGAACCGATCCAGGCCCGTTTCCACGAGTTGCGTCAGGATGAGGCCCATCTGATCGCGATTCTGGCAGAAGGAGCACAAAAGGCGCGCGAAAGAGCTGAAAAAACCCTGACCAGCGTATATGATGTAGTCGGCTTCGTTCCTCGAGCCTGACATACTGGGAAGGTGTAGTAGAAGAGAGCTGGGTATTTGCCTGGCTTTCTTTATTTTCTGCCTAGCTATTTTGTTTAATTTCTTTATTTCAACCTGGGTAATATCCCCAAGAGAAAGCATGCCTGTTCAACCAACTATTTCTGCTGAAGAGCTGAGTGACAAAGGTCACTGGCTACGTAAATTTCGCAAGGCGAAAAACCTCAATACCCTGCAGTTGATGGTCTCCAATGCCATCGACAAGCACCATAAAACCCCTGCCGTTGCTGCCGCCATCTATCTGGCCGAGTGTCAGCGTGAACGGGAAATGGAACAGGGTCGTTATCTCGATCGTTAATTCTCCGCTGTTGGTTATCTCATGCTGTTGTTGATCGATAACTACGACTCTTTTACCTGGAACCTGGTGCAATATTTCGGCGCCCTGGGACAAGAGGTTGTGGTCAAGCGCAATGATGAACTGACGCTTGATGCCATAGCGCAGCTCTCCCCCCGTTTTCTGGTGATCTCCCCCGGTCCCTGTACGCCCAATGAGGCGGGGATCTCTCTCGATGCCATCAGCCACTTTGCTGGCAAGCTGCCCATTCTCGGCGTCTGTCTCGGTCATCAGTCGTTGGCGCAGGCCTTCGGCGCCCGCGTAATACGTGCCCGTCAGGTAATGCACGGCAAAACCTCGCTCATCCGCCATCGCCATGAGGGGGTGTTCAAGGGGCTCAACAACCCGCTGAGGGTGACTCGTTACCATTCACTGGTGGTGGAGCGCGACACGCTGCCCGACAGCTTCGACATCACCGCCTGGAGCGAGCATGCCGATGGCTCGTTTGACGAGATCATGGGGCTGCGCCACAAGACGCTCCCTGTCGAGGGTGTTCAGTTCCATCCGGAGAGTATTTTGAGCGAGCAGGGCCATCAGTTGCTGGCCAACTTTCTGGCGCGTTCATAAAAAAGTTGTGATCGCCTTCTCAAGTTCGAGAGAAGGCAAAAAAAATTTCCCTGACACTTTATTCACCCCCTCTCCTGCCCAAATTATCTCTTGCCAAGCCCCCCTGAGTCGTTATGCAATGCGGTTGCCTAAAATCTCAAGAGCAATCGAACATTGTTCCTTATAGGCCGTCTTGTTACAGACTTTTTACTTTATTTCTGTGATAATCCCGCTACGTTTACACGGATTTAACTTTTGGGCGGTGGATTATTCTGTCGCCGAATCGAAGGAGAGCTATATGTCAGAGTTGTTGGCAGTGACACGTGAAGTGTTTGATGAAGTGATGGTTCCCAACTATGCGCCCGCCAAGATCATCCCGGTGCGTGGTGAAGGGTCACGTGTCTGGGATCAGGAAGGGCGCGAGTATGTCGACTTCGCCGGTGGCATCGCCGTCAACGGTTTGGGTCACTGTCATCCCAAGCTGGTCGAGGCCCTGAAAACCCAGGGCGAGAAGCTGTGGCACCTCTCCAACGTCATGACCAACGAGCCGGCCCTGCGTCTGGCCAAGAAGCTGGTTGCCGCCACCTTCGCCGACAAGGTCTACTTCTGCAACTCCGGCGCCGAAGCAAACGAGGCTGCCCTCAAGCTGGCTCGCCGCTACGCCATCGAGAAGTTTGGCGAGCAGAAGACCCAGATCATCGCCTTTAATCAGGGCTTCCACGGTCGTACCTTCTTTACCGTCAGCGTCGGCGGTCAGGCAGCCTACTCCGATGGCTTCGGTCCCAAGCCCGGTGACATTACCCATGTTCCCTACAACGATCTGGCGGCGCTGGCCGAGGTGATCTCCGACAACACCTGCGCCGTGGTGATGGAGCCGCTGCAGGGGGAGGGGGGCATCATTCGTCCTACCGACGAGTTTGCCAAAGGGGTGCGCGAGCTGTGCGACAAACACAATGCCCTGCTGGTGTATGACGAAGTGCAGTCAGGGGTCGGCCGGACCGGTGATCTCTATGCCTATATGGGTCTGGGCGTCACGCCGGACATCCTCACCAGCGCCAAGGCGCTGGGGGGCGGTTTCCCCATCGGCGCCATGCTGACCACCAACGAAATCGCCTCTTACTTGAAAGTGGGCACTCACGGCTCTACCTACGGCGGCAACCCGCTGGCCTGTGCGGTCGCCGAGGCGGTGATCGATGTGATCAATACCCCGGAGGTGCTGGCGGGCATCAAGCAGCGCGAGCAGCTGTTCCGTGATGGACTTGAGGCCATCAATGCCAAATACCACTGCTTTAGCGAGATCCGCGGCAAGGGTCTGCTGCTGGGAGCTGCCCTGAGCGAAGCCTACAAGGGACGCTCGCGCGACTTCCTGCTGGCCTCCATCGATCAGGGGCTGATGGCGCTGGTTGCCGGCACCAACGTGGTTCGTTTTGCCCCCTCGCTGGTGATCCCGGAAGCGGACATCAAGGAGGGGTTGGCCCGCTTCGAGAAGGCGGTTGCCCAGGTGGTTAACGCCTGATTGCAAATTGAGGTGGGGAGCTCTCCCGGCAGGAGCCGGGACCCCACCTGTCGTCAATGAAAGGGAGTTGTCATTTATGTTGGTTATCCGTCCCATCGAGCAAAAAGATTTTGCCGGGCTCAAGACCTGCGCCATCGAGTCCGGCACCGGCATGACCTCGTTGCCCGTCAACGATGAGCTGCTGCAGCGCAAGATCGATGCCTCTACCCAGACTTTTTCCGACAAGCCCGCCGGCAAGGGGGACTGCCTTTACTTCTTCGTGGCTGAGGATCTGGAGACCGGCGAGATGGTGGGCACCTGTGCCATCGATGCCGCGGTTGGCCTCTCCCAGCCGTTTTACAACTACCACATCGGCAAGGTGGTGCACTCATCACCCAAGCTCGGCATCTACAACGTCGTTGAAACCCTGACTCTCTCCAACGACTACACCGGCAACTCCGAGCTCTGCACCCTGTTCTTGCGCGAATGTGCCCGCGAGGGGCTCAACGGCCGCCTGCTCTCCAAGCACCGCTTTCTGTTTATGGCCGAGCACCCCGAGCTGTTTGACGAGACCGTCTTCGCCGAGATGCGTGGCGTCTCCGATGCCAACGGTCACAGCCCCTTCTACGAGTGGCTGCAAACCCATTTCTTCTCGATGGATTTTCCTACCGTCGACTATCTGACCGGCATCGGCAAGAAGCGTTTTATCGCCGAACTGATGCCCAAGTACCCCATCTACGTCAATTTGCTGAGCAAAGAGGCGCGGGCCGTTATCGGCCAGACCCACGAGAAGACCCGTCCCGCCATCAAGATGCTGCAGGACGAGGGCTTCGTGAACCGTGGTTACGTCGATATTTTCGATGCGGGCCCCACCGTCGAGTGCGACGTGAAGAATATTCGCAGCGTGCGCCGCAGCAAGAAGCTGCGGGTGCTGGTGGGCGAGCCCATCGGTGGTAAGACCCACTTTATCTGCAACAGCCGTTTCGAGCATTACCGCGCCTGCTACGGCAATATCCGGGTCGATCTCGACAAGCACGAAGCCATCATTCCGCCCAAGATGGCGGCGGCACTCAAGGTGCAGGATGGCGACATGGTGCGGGTGGTTGACCTCGATTGAGGCAAACAGGACAAGCAAATCGATTATCAGACAGGCAGCCGAGGTTGCCTGTCAGCGACAGGGAGTGAATGGATGAGCCAGTTAGTGCAATTTATCGACGGTCAGTGGCTTGCCGGTGAAGGCAAGCCGTTCGAGTCAACCGATCCGGCCAAGAACGAGGTGATCTGGCAGGGGGCTGCCGCCAGTGCGGCGCAGGTGGATGCCGCCGTCAAGGCCGCCCGTGCCGCCTTCTACCACTGGGCGGACATGAGCCTTGAGGATCGTCTGGCCATAGTGCGTCGTTATGCCGACCTGCTTGGCGAGCAGAAAGAGGCGCTGGCCCTGACCATCGCCCGTGAAACAGGCAAACCGCTGTGGGAGACCCGTACTGAAGTGGCCGCCATGCAGGGCAAGATTGCCATCTCCATCCGTGCCCACGACGAGCGCACCGGCACCGTTGAAAATGCCATGCCGGGCGCCAAGGCGTTTGTCCGTCACAAGCCCCACGGTGTGGTGGCTGTGTTCGGCCCTTACAACTTCCCAGGTCATCTGCCCAACGGCCATATCGTACCTGCACTGATCGCGGGTAACGCCGTGGTGTTCAAACCCTCCGAGCTGACCCCCATGGTGGCCGAAGCCATGCTCAAGGTGTGGCAGCAGGCCGGGCTACCCAAAGGGGTACTCAATCTGGTGCAAGGGGAGGTCGAGACCGGCAAGGCGCTGGCGGGCAATCCCGACATCGACGGCCTCTTCTTTACTGGTTCTTCCCGCACCGGTCATTTCCTCCATCAGCAGTTTGCCGGTCAGCCGGGAAAAATTTTGGCGCTGGAGATGGGCGGCAACAACCCGCTGATTGTTAAAGATGTGAGCGACATCGACGGCGCTGTCCATGCCATCGTCCAGTCGGCGTTCATCACTTCCGGTCAGCGCTGTACGTGCTCTCGCCGTCTGTTTGTCGAGCGTGGCGAGCGGGGCGATGCCCTGGTCAAGCGACTGGTCGAGGTGGTCGGCCAGATCAAGGTCGGCCTCTATGACGCCGCTGAGCAGCCTTTCATGGGTTCGATGATAAGCGAGAAGGCAGCACAGGGCATGGTCGAGGCGCAAGCCAACCTGCAGCGCCTCGGTGGCGAGAGCCTGCTTACCCTCAAGCACCTGGAAGCGGGCACAGGCTTTGTCTCCCCGGGCATTATCGACGTGACCTCAGTGAGCGCGCTGCCTGACGAAGAGTACTTCGGCCCGCTGCTGCAACTCATTCGCTATGATGATTTCGATGCCGCAATCGATCAGGGCAACGCCACCCGCTACGGTCTCTCGGCCGGTCTGCTGGGGGACAAGGATGCGGACTGGCACCATTTCTTCAAGCGGATCCGCGCCGGTATCGTCAACTGGAACAAACCCATCACCGGCGCCTCCAGTGCCGCGCCGTTTGGTGGTATCGGCGCTTCCGGCAACCACAGGGCAAGCGCTTACTACGCTGCTGATTACTGTGCTTACCCAGTTGCCTCCGTTGAAGACAGCAGGGCCGCTATGCCGGATCAGCTGTCTCCTGGTTTGACGTTTTAAGAGCAAACGGGGATGCCAATGCAGCAGAGATGGCTCAACGCCGCCGACTACTGTGTCATATCCCCGGTTGCCTCTGTCGAAGACAGCAAAGCCGCCATGCCGGATCAACTGTCGCCCGGCCTGCGCTTCTAATAACGACACGGGGCATCCAGCGGTGCCCCCATCTGTACCCGCAATCAAAGGAAAGAGAGATGCAAAAGGATATCGACACCCTGTTCAGCCATCTGTGGGACAACTACATCAAGGTGACCCCGAGCGCCCTCAAGGTGCACACCCTGCTGGGTGGCGGCGAGCCCATCGTCAACGATCACGTGGCGTTTCGTACCTACAACCTGCCCAAGCTGGGGCTGGAGAAGCTGGCAGCCCACTTCCTGGCGCTCGGTTACGAGCAGAAGGGCGAGTATGTCTTCAAGGCCAAGAAGCTCTACGCCAAGCACTTCGAGCATCAGGATCCGGACGCTCCCAAGGTGTTTATCAGCGAGCTGAAGGTGGAAGAACTCTCCCCAGCGGCGCAGGCCATCATCCACAAGCTGGCCGATCAGGTGCCCGATCATCTGACCGATACCCCGGCATTTCTCTACACCGGCGCCCCCTGGCAGGTCTCCTATGCCGACTACCAGACCCTGCTGGCGGAGAGCGAGTACGCGGCATGGATGGCAGCATGGGGCTATCGTGCCAACCACTTCACGGTCAATATCAACAAGTTGAAGGATTTCGACACCATCCATCAGGTCAATGCTGCGCTCAAGGCGGCGGGTTTTGTGCTCAACAGCGTGGGTGGCGAGGTGAAAGGGGACCCGCAGGTGATGCTGGAGCAATCCTCCACCATGGCCGACAAAGCAGAGGTGCCGTTCAGCGATGGGGTGCGTACTATCCCGAGCTGCTTCTACGAGTTTGCCCTGCGCTATCCGCAGGCGGACGGCGTGCTCTATCCGGGCTTTGTCGAGGCCTCGGCCGACAAGATCTTCGAATCGACGAATGCCATGTAACGGGAACCACCCTGTTTCAGTCGCAACGCCTCCTCGTCGGAGGCGTTTTGTTTGGCGCCGAGTGACGGTGGCGAGTGTTGTCTGACGCCGCGTGGGAAGGGGATTTGTACGGCGCCCAATCGGTAAAGGTTTGTTGATAAAAATGTGAAATAGATCACTTGATACGTCACAGATTGACGCTGGCGGTGGAGCAAAAAGGAGTAGAATGGCGCTTTATTTTTGCGGGGCCAATCGATGCCTAACTATCACTTTTTCAAGCAGGGTCAGGCGCTTACCTATCTAGATGCCAATGCACCCAGCTATAGCGATGAGCGTCGTCAACTGGTCGAACAGGGATTTGCCGCCATCGCCGCCCCCACCTTTGCAGATACCCCGGCCGAAGCCCTTGAGCTGCTTCGCACTCATCAGGCACTACAGGATGAGGCCAACACCAACGCCCTTTGTCTGACGGTTGCCGCTATTCCGGCGGTGATCGCAACTCTGTCCGGGCACTGACGTTGCCGCCATGCTCACGTGAATAAAAAATGGTGCCACTGTCATGACACCATTTTATCGGTTTGCCTGCGTGCCCTGAGCCGTTTAGCGCTGGTGCAGGTCACCTTCGATGACCAGCACGGTATCCATCCCTGCCGCCTTGCCTGCCTCAAGCCCGATCCGGGTGTCTTCAAACACCAGACAGTTGGCGGGATTGGCGCCGAGCAGCTCGGCCACCCGCAAAAAGGTGTCGGGGTGCGGTTTGTGGTTGGTGACATCATCGGCACTGACCACCACAGAGATATAGGCATCGAGCCCGGTGCTTTTGAGGATGGAGTCCGCCTGATTGCGCGGTGAGCCGGTGCCAATCCCCATCTTGACCTTGCCGTGATAGTGCCTGACCAGCTCCCACATCTTGGGAAAGACGCTGACCTTGTCGATATGTTCCATATAGAGGGCAATCTTGCGACGGGTAAAGGCCTCGACATCTACCGTCAGCCCCTGCTGCTCGGCCAGCATGGCGATGATCTTGCGGGTGGGAATGCCGCCATACTGATAGAGCTGATCCCGCTCGAAGGGGATGCCGAATTCGGCGCAGGTAAGCTCCCACGCATCCAGATGAAGGGGCATGGAATCTACCAAAGTGCCATCCATATCGAAAATCAGGGCATCATAGTGATCAAACCCGTACTGCTCACGCTCGCTCATGGGGGCTCCTCGAATCAAATAGAGCAGGCTAGCAGAAACGGTCGGCGTTTTGTGGGATCGGCCTCATGGTTGGGCAGATTGTGGCCGCCGTTTTTTCTATCTCTTGCTGATTTGTGAGACAATAATCCGTTCATTGCCGGATACTTTGGCATATCAGATCTGCGAGTCCGCTTATGACCTCGAAAATATCCCCCAAAACCATCTTCTCCAGTGTGGCGCTGGTGATCGCGCTTGGTTCACTGGAAAAGAGCATAGTCACCACCCCGCTGCCCATGATTGGCGCCGAGTTGCACGCCGGTGCCGCCCTCACCTGGGTGGTCACCGCCTACCTGCTGGCGGCTACCGCCGTGCTGCCCCTCTACGGCAAGCTGAGCGATCTCTTTGGCCGGGTGCGGATGCTCAATATCGGCATTGGCCTGTTTCTGGCGGGCTCGGTGGCCTGTGCTCTCTCTCAGGATCTGCCGACCCTGCTGGCTGCGCGGGTGCTGCAAGGACTGGGGGGCGGAGGTCTGATTGCCCTCGCGTTTACCGTGATTGCCGACACCATACCGCCGCGGGAGGTGGGCAAGTATCAGGGTTACATCTCGGCGGTCTATGCGGTCTCCAGCATCGCCGGCCCCTTGCTCGGCGGCTATTTCACCGAGCAGCTCAGCTGGCGCTGGATCTTCTGGATCAATCTGCCGCTCGGGGCGCTGGCGGTCTTTCTCATCAACCGCAACCTCAAGCAGCTCAACGTACGTCGCCACAGTCGCTTCGACTGGAAGGGGGCGGGTCTGCTGATTACCGTCACCACGCTCACCCTGTTGCTGCTCTCGCCGGAAGCGGCGCTGCCTGCCCTCTGGCTCTCGGCGGCGCTGGGCGTCGCGTTGTTGCTGCTGATTCTGATTGAGCGGCGTGCCCACGACCCCATTCTGCCTGCCCATCTGGCTCGGCTGCCCGGCTATCTGGTGAGCGTGCTGCTGGTGATGCTCTCCCAGTTGCTGATGTTTGCCGTGCTGGTCTATCTGCCGTTGCAGATGCAGTGGCAGAAGGGGTTGAGCGCCAGCGAGAGCGGGATGAGCATGGTGATCTTCATGATCTGCATCACCGCCGGCGCTTTTGTCGGTGGCAAGCTGATTGGCCGTACCGGTCACTACAAGAGCTTTGTTGCGGTGGGCTTTGGCCTCGCGGCGGTGGCGCTCTGGCAGATCCACTTTGATGCTTGGGTCAGACTGGCCCTCGGGTTTGCCGGTATCGGTCTGGGTCTGGTGCTGCCCGCCCTCTCGGTGGTGGTGCAAAATGCCCTGCCACGGGAAGATCGCGGCATCGGTATGTCGCTGTTCAACTTCGGGCGGGAGCTCGGCGGTGCTGTGGGTGTGGCCATCTGCTCCATGCTGTTCCACTTGCGCCTGCCTGCTGGCAGCGATGGCGATCTGAGCCGGCTCGCCCCCGATCTGCTGGCCCCGGGCTTCAGCGCGACCTATATCGGCATGGCACTGATCGCCACGCTGGCGCTGCTCATCACATTGCTGGCGTTGAAGCGCCATGAGCTGGCCTCCATCAGCGCCTGATCCGGCCTGCGCCGATATTGGCTCACCATAGCTAGCATCAGGGCTCCCCGCGGGGAGCCCTGATTGTTATTTGGCGAATAGCCTGGCTGTTGTCATCAAGCCATACGTGGCTTACTCCTGCGCCGGACTCTCCTTGCCTGCAAGTTGACTCAACCAGGCGAAGCGGCGGTTGGCCTCCTGCTCCGCTTCTTCATAGAGCTGGCTGGCCACCTCCGGCAGCTGGCGCTCCAACCGCTGGAAGCGGGGCTCGTGGCGCAAGGTCTCGGCCAGCGAGGCATTGGGGGCCCGCGAGTCGAGCGCCAGCGGCAATTTACCCTCGTCAGCGCGGCGCGGATCGAAGCGGTAGAGGGGCCAGAAGCCGGTGGCTGTCAGCTGCTTCATCTGCTCGTGGCTCTCGGCCATGTCGTATCCATGCTCCTCGCAGGGGCTGTAGGCGATGATGAGCGAGGGGCCCGGATAGGCTTCCGCCTCCTGAATCGCCTTCACCGTCTGGTTCATCTGGGCGCCGAGGGAGATTTGCGCCACATAGACGTGGCCATACATCATCACGCTGGCCCCGAGATCTTTGCGTGCCTTGCGTTTGCCCTGCTCGCCAAACTTGGTGATGGCACCGAGTGGCGTCGCCTTCGACTGCTGGCCGCCGGTGTTGGAGTAGCACTGGGTATCGAGCACCAGCACATTGATGTTCTCCCCCAGACTCAGCACATGGTCGAGCCCGCCAAAGCCGATGTCATAGGCCCAGCCATCGCCGCCGATGAGCCAGACCGATTTTTCCACCAGATAGTCCGCATCGCGAGCCAGCTCTTGGGCTGCCGGGGTCTGGCTCTCCTGCAGCAGCGCTCGCAACTGCTGGATATGGGCCCGCTGCTCGGAAACCGGCAGGGTGGCATCGCCGAACGCCTCGCGCAGCGCTGCCGGAATGGTGTCGCCCAGGCCCGCCAGCAGACGGCGCACCCGCTCCCTGTGCTGATCGACGGTGAGACGGAAGCCCAGTCCGAACTCGGCGTTGTCTTCAAACAGCGAGTTGGCCCAGGCTGGGCCGCGCCCGTCGGCGTTGGTGGTGTAAGGGGTGGTAGGCAGGTTGCCGCCATAAATGGACGAGCAGCCGGTGGCGTTGGCAATCAGTAGCCGATCGCCATAGAGCTGGGTCAGCAGCTTGATGTAGGGGGTCTCGCCACAGCCGGAGCAGGCGCCGGAGTATTCAAACAGCGGCGAGATGAGTTGGGAGGTGCGAATGTCGATGCGCTCCAGCTGCTCGGCGCTGCGCTCTGGCAGATCGAGGAAGAAGTCGTAGTTGGCCTTCTGCTCGTCGAGGTGATCGAGCCGTGAAGCCATATTGATCGCCTTGCGATCTGGGTTGCTGCGATCCTTGGCCGGGCACACCTCGACGCAGAGGTTGCAGCCGGTGCAATCCTCCGGCGCCACCTGCAGCACGTACTGCTGGCCGCGCATGTCACGGGATTTCACATCCAGCGCATCGAGAGTGGCGGGAGCAGCGGCCAGCGCATCCGGTTCCACCACCTTGGCGCGAATGGCCGAGTGGGGACAGGCGGCGACACAGTAGTTGCACTGGGTGCAGAGCTCCGCCTCCCAGATGGGGATCTCCTTGGCGATATTGCGCTTCTCCCAGCGGGTGGTGCCGACCGGCCAGGTGCCATCCGGCGGGAAGGCGGAGACCGGCAGGCTGTCACCCAGTCCCGCCAGCATGGCGGCGGTGACGGTCTGGACAAAATCGGGGGCCTTGGCCGAAACCACCGGCGGGCGGGGGCGGCTGGTAGGATCCAGCTCGCCAAGTTGCACCCGGGTCAGTGCGGCGCAGGTTGCCTCCAGTGCCATCCAGTTGCGCTCGACCAGTGTCTGCCCCTTGCTGCCATAGCTGGTGGCGATGGCTTGCTTCAGCAGGCTGGTCGCCTCTGTGGGGGGAATGATGGCGCTGAGCTGGAAGAAGGCCATCTGCATCACGGTATTGATGCGGTTACCGAGCTGGCAGTCGCGGGCAATTTTGGCGGCGTTGATGATGTAGAAGCGCGCCTCTTTCTCGCGCAGGGCGTGCTGTACCTCGCTGGGGAGGCGCTGCCAGATATCCGCTTCGCTGTAGGGGGTGTTGAGCAGGAAGATGCCGCCCGCCTTCAAGCGCTCCGCCATCCGGTACTTGTCGACAAACTGCCACTGATGGCAGCCGATAAAGTCCGCCTCTTCCACCAGATAGGCCGATTGTAGCGGCCGCTCGCCCACCCGCAGGTGAGAGACGGTGAGACCCCCCGCCTTTTTCGAGTCGTAGACGAAATAGCCCTGCGGATAGAGGTCGGTGTGGTTGCCGAGGATCTTGATGCTGTTCTTGGCCGCCGAGACGGTGCCGTCGCTGCCAAGGCCGTAGAAGAGCGCTTCCAGCTTGTGTGGCTGGCTGTGGAGGGGGCTTTGCGAATCCAGCGCTGCCAGCGGCAGCGAGAGACCAGTGATGTCATCGAAGATGCCGACGGTAAAGCGCGGGCGGGGGTTCTCTTGCGCCAGCTCGACAAATACCGCCAGCGCGCAGGCGGGGCCGAACTCTTTGGAGGAGAGGCCGTAGCGACCGCCGATAACCCGCGGCAGGCTTGCCCGCTCGCCCCGGCTGACCGCTTCGGCCAGCGCCGTCATTACGTCGAGATAGAGGGGCTCGGCCTGTGCGCCCGGCTCCTTGGTGCGATCCAGCACGGCGATGGCCCGGGCACTTTCGGGAATTGCGGCCAACAGGTGCTCGGCCGAGAAGGGGCGGAACAGCCGCACCTTCACCAGACCTACCTTCTCCCCTTGGGCCAGCAGGCGCTCGATCACCTCTTCACAGGTGCCGATGGCCGAGCCCATCAGCACCACAATCCGCTCCGCCTGTGGGTGGCCGACATATTCAAACGGCCGGTAGTGGCGGCCGGTCTGCTCGCCAAAAGCCTGCATCGCCTCGCTCACATGGCCATAGGCAGCGTCATACCAGGGGTTGCTCGCCTCCCGACACTGGAAGTAGGTGTCCGGGTTGGCGGCGGTGCCGCGAATGACCGGTTTGTCGGGGGTGAGCGCCCGGTCACGATGGGCACGGATGGCATCTGCGGGCAGCAGGGCACGCAGGGTGTTGTCAGTGAGCGGCGCTATCTTGGCGATCTCGTGAGAGGTACGAAAGCCGTCGAAGAAGTGGATAAAGGGGAGGCGGCTGTTGAGGCTCGCTATCTGGGAGATCAGGGCAAAGTCCTGCGCCTCCTGCACATTGCTGGCACAGAGCATGGCACAGCCGGTCTGGCGCACCGCCATCACGTCCGAGTGATCGCCAAAGATCGATAGCGCATGGGTCGCCACGGTGCGCGCCGCCACATGCAGTACGAAGGGGATGAGCTGACCCGCCAGCTTGTAGAGGTTGGGGATCATCAGCAGCAACCCCTGCGACGAGGTAAACGAGGTCGCCAGCGCGCCGGTCTGCAGGGCGCCGTGGACGGCGGCGATGGCGCCCCCTTCCGACTGCATTTCGACAACCCGAGGCACATCCCCCCACAGGTTCTTGCCCCGCTCGCTCGACCAGGCCGACGACTGTTCAGCCATGGCCGAGCTGGGGGTGATGGGGTAGATGGCGATGACTTCGCTGGTGCGGTACGCCACCGAGGCGACTGCGTTATTCCCGTCTGTGGTGATCATCAGTTTTCCACTTTGCTATGCCAGTTTGAAGGCCGATAGTTGCATCGGCAATGGATAGGTCGCAGGCATAGTAAGAGGGGCAATGAGAGCGTATCAAACGAGATAAATAATCAATTAATAAGTCAGTAATAGTGGTTAATTTAATCCCGTTGCGTGGGAGCGTGATTTTCTGCTGGTAGCCAACGTGGGGCGATTGACGGGCCATTGGTATGGCCCGTCAGCACGGGGTTAACCCTGATCCACTTGCAGCCAGATGGCGCACTGATAAGGGGCGAAGAGTGGCAGTGGTTCGCTTGGGTAATTGGCCAGCAGCAACCGCATCTTGTGTGTCACCTTGTCGAAGTGGGGCATCGGCAAGGGGTTCGCCGTGAGATTGGCGAGCAGCAGCAGGGTGTGCCGCTCTCCGCTGGCCGGATCCTGCCAGTGGCGGCGATAGCTGATGCGCTCGGGATCATCCCCATCCAGCAGCTCGAAATTGCCGTGGCGAACGACAGGGTGAGCCTTGCGCAGGGCGATGAGCTGGCGATAGCAGTGAAACGGCGAGTCGGGGCGGGCCAGCTGCTCGTCAGCATTTATCTCGACGTGGTTGGCATTGATGGCAATCCAGGGCGTGGTGGTGCTGAAACCGGCGTGGGGGCCAGCGTCCCACTGCATCGGGGGGCGGGCATTGTCGCGGCCGATGGTATCGAGCCGCCGACTCAGCTCGGCAGGATCCAGCCCTGACTGGCTGACGCGATAGTTGATGGCCTCCACATCGCGCAGCTCGCCCGGCTGCCAGTGGCGGTTGGTCATAGCCAGCTCCTCCCCCTGATAGATGAAGGGAGTGCCCTGCATCATATGCAGCACCATGGCCCACAGCTTGGCGCTGGTTTCCCGCCACTTTGGCCTGTCATCGCCAAAGCGGGAGACGGCGCGGGGCAGGTCGTGGTTGCCGAGAAACAGGCTGTTCCAGCCCTGACCGTGCAGCCCTTGCTGGTGGCGGGCCATGGCTCGCTTGAAGGCGAGGGGATCAAAGCGGGATGACCACTTGTCACTGCCCAGCCCCAGATGCTCGAAGTTGAACACCATGCTGAACTCGCTGCCGTCGTGGTTCGAATAGTTCTGCATATGGGCAAGATCGGCTCCCCAGGTTTCCCCCACCGTGATGATCCCCTTGCCGCCGAAGCTTGCGGCATTGAGCTCGCGGATATAGTCGTGCAGGCGCGGGCCGTTGCTCATGGCCAGTCGGTCCCACTCCTTGCTCACCATGTCGATCACATCGAAGCGAAATCCCTTGATCCCTTTGCCCAGCCAGAAGTTGATCACCTCTGCCATCTCGGCCCGCACCGCCGGGTTGTCCCAGTCCAGATCGGCCTGACTCGCGTCGAAGTTGTGCAGGTAGTAGCGATCAAGCGCTGGCACATACTGCCAGCCGCTGCCGCCAAAAATCGAGGTAACCGGGTGGGCATCGACAAAGGCTTGATCCCGGAATACGTAATAACCCTGATAACGGGGATCCCCGGCCAGTGCCTTTATAAACCACTCGTGCTCGGTGGAGGTGTGGTTGGCGACGATATCCATCATGATGCCGATGCCGTGAGCGGCCGCTTCGGCTATAAGCAGCTCCATCTCGGCCAGAGTGCCGAAGGCGGGGTCGATGGCACGGTAGTCCGCCACATCATAGCCGTTGTCCCGCTTGGGGGAGCGATAGATGGGGGTGAGCCAGAGCATATCGACCCCCAGGGTGGCCAGATAACCGAGGCGCTGACGGATGCCGTTGATATCGCCCATGCCGTCGCCATCGCTGTCCTGAAAGCTCATGGGGTAGATCTGGTAAATAACGCAGCTCTCGAGATCGATATCGGGCGTGTGGAGGGGATGCGGGTTCATCAGCGTGGCCGGTTGGGGAGGAGTTATTTCTATCTTACGCAGATGCGCGGGCCCTCGACAGGGCAGGGGAAGCCTTGAAAAGGGTTCCATAGTTGGCTGATTGCCAAAAGTGAGGGGAGGGTCACAAAGGTGCCATCCCGGGCCACGGCAATGGTCGGGATGACACGGCACTTAGCGCTGATACTCTGCAGGAATACAGGTTATTGAGCAGCCTTGGCCTGCTCGCTGCGCTGCTCCTGCTGGCGTTCTGCCTTCTCTTGTTGGCGCTCCGCTTGTGCTTCCAGCTCCTTGCCGAGGAAGTAGTTCAGGAAGGTGCGGATCACCGCGATGATGGCGAGGCGGATCAGCTCCTCCTTGCTCGGTGCGACCGTGGTGGCCAGGATGTCGGCGGCGAGCTGGAACTCCAGCGCCAGAATGAGCCAGCTGCCAAAACAGAGGCGAATGCGCGGAAAGCCGGGCTGGTGATCTCGCACTCTTGCCGCCAGCCAGAGGGTCTTGCCAAGCCCTATTACCACACAGGCGATGGAGATGATCTCCAGCAGCAGCTGGAACAGCTCGACCCCGTGCATCATCCCTTCTCTCAGGCTCGCTATATCAAACACTCGGGTCACCTCCCTGATTCAAAAGAGGACACTATTAACACATCGCTCGGCAAAGGCCAAATCAGAGTCTCCTGATAAGCAGTGAGAGCTGTTCAATGAGCTGACGCGCCGCGGGGCTGACTCCGGCCAGTTGGAAGAAGCCGTGTATAACGCCCAGTTGCCGCTGACAGGTAGCCGTGACACCGGCTTGCAGCAGTTTGCGATAGAAGGCTTCCCCCTCATCGCGCAGCGGATCATATTCCGCCGTTACGATATGGGTCGGCGGTAATCCTGACAGGGCTGGATGATGGAGCGGACTTGCTTCGGGGTGAGTGGCGGGCTGCTCCCCCAGATAGGCGTGAAAACCGCTTAACAGCATGTCGCGGGTGATGAGGTAGTCATCCCCTAGATGCCGATAGCTGTCACTGTCGCCCGCAGCATCGAGCATCGGATAGATGAGCAGTTGGGCTGCAGGCAAGGGTGCGCCTTGCTCCTTGAGTCGCAAGGTGGTGATCAGGGCGAGGTGGCCGCCGGCACTGTCGCCCGCAAGGGCAATCCTTGCCGGATCCCCATGCCATTTCTCCACATCGGCCATGATGGCGAGCGTAGCAGCCAGTGCGTCGTCGTGTGCTGCAGGATAGGTGTGTTCAGGGGCAAGGCGGGTATGTACCGCGAACACCAGTGCCTCGGCGCGATTGCACAGCATGCGCATCTGGCGGTCGTGAGTGTCGAACTCGCCACTGACAAAACAGCCGCCATGAAAGTAGATCAGGGCCGGATGGCTTGCACTTGAGGTTGGTGCTGGTTGATAGAGGCGAACGGAATAATGGCCATGTTGCCACTCTTCGACAGCGCCAACCTCCTCATGTTCACCACCCAATATGGCTGAAGCAAGATAGCCTTCACGCCGCTCCTGCCAGCTCAGGCTGCTCGCCTTGGGGCGGCCTGCGGCAATGAATTCTGCCACCATGGCCGCAATGGCCGGTTCAAGTTGTGTATCCATAACGCACCAATAACTGTATATAAAAACAGTTATTTTGCGCTTTTAGCAAAAGAGCGCAACCGGCGTTAGCTGAGGCAGCTCACAAAATCAGGCTTCAAGCAGCTGGAATTCAATCACATAGAGCGGCGGCAGATCGGGGTAGATGTCGCGGATCACATCTTTAAGCTCGGGGAGGGTCATGTTCTCCTGACGGGCATGCTCGTCATTCAGTTCATCGAAGGTGACCGCCTTGACCGAGAGCACCTCTATGGTGCCAAAGGGCTGGTGTTCAGGGTTGGTGAACAGCGCCAGACGTTGGCCGGGCTGCCAGTCGGCCTCGCTCTCGTCGCGGATGGTGATGGTCTTGCGGCCCGCCTGGATGTCGGCAACGAAGCGGCTGAAGAAGGTGAATTCGGGATAGGAATGAGCAGACATGGTGACTCCTGACTGGGTGAATCGAAATGAGGTGAATGGAAATCAAAGATCGAGATAGGCGCGCAGCTTGGCCAGATTGGCGATAACGGGGCCATCGCTGCCGTCGGCAACTATGCCCTGTTCGACCAGCTCCTTGAGGGCGCGGCGGTAGACCCGCTCTGTTGTGCCGAAGCGCGCTGCCTCGTGGGCCCGCTTGCGCGATCCCAGCATCGGAGTGCGCTGGCGCTCACGCCATAGCTCATAGGCGATGTTGTAGGCGATGGGGTGGAGCAGTCGGCTGGTGGTGATCTCCAGCGTATCGAGATAGTCGCTGGCGAGTGCGGCGGCGAAAAAGAGGGTCAACTCGGGTTCTGCCAGCAGCCGCTGGGCCAGCTTGTCGGCGCAGATGACCCTGGCATCCAGCTCGGTCTCGGCCACCACGTTCCACTGCACCGGGGTGGCGCTGAAGAACTCCATCTCGCCGAAGATCTGGCTGTGACACTCAATCTCGCCGAGCTGGAAGATGCGGCCCGAGTGGACGGCGCTATTGAGGGAGACCCGACCATGTTCGACCAGATAGAGCTGCTCGCTCTGCTCCCCCTGCCGCATGATCAATTCGCCCGGCAGGTAACGGCGCAGAAACAGGGTGCAGGCGTCGAGCGCCGCGGCAAAGCGGGGTTCAAGCTGCTGGAGTTCGGCGTGAAAACGGCCGAGGGGGTAGGGCTGTTGCTGCATGACTTGCCTGTCGCACCGGATGACGAGGGCCATGAGGCTAGCAAGAGTGCGGGCCGGATACCAGCCCGCACGGTAGCGGATGTGCCGCAGTTAACGGTTTACGGTTTATTGCACCAGGGCGTAGAGGGCAGCCGCGATGGCGTGCTGCTCACCGGCCATCATCGCCTGTTCGGCGCTGGCGTAATCCGCTACCCCTTGCTGCACATCCTGCTCGAACAGCACTACGTTGCAGAGCACGGCGGCGACCCGTACCTTGCGCAGGCGACCCACGGTCAGCAGGGAGGCGGTCTCCATGTCAGCGCCCAGTACGCCACGGGCATGCCAGTAGCGGCACACCTCCTGCTCGTCATCTCGATAGAAGCTGTCGTGGGAGCGTACCAGCCCGTGCCAATGAGGCTGGCTGCTAGTGGCCACATGGTTGAGCAGGGCCGCTTGCAGCCAGATGTCGGCGCAGGCGGGGTACTCGGCGGGCAGATAGGCCTGTGAGGCCCCCTCATTGCGAACCGCCCCTTCCACCACGATAAGGTCGCCGAGCCCGATGTCGTGCTGCAGGGCACCGGCGGAGCCGACCCGAATAAGCGAGCGGGCGCCGGCTTGCACCAGCTCCTCCAGCGCTATGATGGCCGAGGCACCGCCAATGCCGGTGCTGCAGACCGTGATGGGCAGCCCCTGATAGCGGCCGTTGATGAGGCGAAACTCCCGGTTTTGCCCCAGCACCTCACACTCTTCAAGCTGGCTGGCGATGCGATCGACCCGGGCCGGGTCGCCGCACAGTACCACCCGCTCGGCAATCTGGTCGGGGCGGCACTGGAGATGGGGTAACAGACTCATGGCTTACAGACCTTGTGGCTGGCGCTTGGCGGCAATCACCCAGAGGCGAGTGCCGTTGGCGGCGATAAACAGCAGGATCAGGTATTCGAGCGACATGGCGTAGACGCCCTGCGCGGCATAGACACCGATGCTGATGATGTTGATGACGACCCAGAGGATCCAGTTCTCCACGTATTTGCGGGTCATCAGGATCTGGGCGACCACCGAGAGCACCGTCATGCTGGCATCCCAGAAGGGGAAGGCATCGGGTGAGGGCTCGGGGATGGCAAGGTTGGCACCCAACAGGTTGAGCAGGGAGACCGAGGTGCGCGCCAGAGTGGCGAAGACCGGGTCGATGTAGCGGGTCAGCAGGGCGATGGCCAGCACGCTCACGGCGGCGGTCACCATCAGTTTGGATTTGCTGAGCCAGCGGATCTGCAGGGTATCCCCCTGATCGTTGGCCGGGCGGGTCCAGGCGTACCAGCCGTAGACGTTGGCGCAGAAGAAGAACAGCTGCAGCATCAACAGTCCGTAGAGCTGGATCTGGAAGAAGATGATGGCAAACAGGCTGACGTTGATCAGGCCAAACAGGTAGTTGATGGTTTTCTCCTGACTGGCGAACCAGATACAGGCCAGACCAAACAGGGTGCCGATGGCTTCAATCCATGACATGGCATAGCCGCCACCCAGCGGTATGGTCACTAGCGTGTTATTGATGCTGAACAGCTCGAATATGCTCATTTTCTGATCCTTGGGCATGAGGGTTAGTATGCGAGGGCGCCATTCTAAGGGGTGAGGGGGAGGAGGGGCAGGACTTTTGTCCGCCCCGGGCTTGGCCCATATCAAAGAAATCGCCGCTGCTGCCCGGTTATTCCAGCAGTGATGGGTTATGGGGCCCCGGCGGGCCGGACTTTATTGATATGTAGCAAGATGATAGCGCCGTGGCTGTGGTCTGATAGAGTCCACTCTCCGGGAGGAGAATCACGTGATAAAAGGAGGTTGCATTGAATTCCGAGCTTGTCTGGGTGCTCTGTCTGCTGGCTGGCGCCATCTATCTCTTCATGACCAACAAGGTGCGCATGGACGTGGTCGCCCTGGGCGTGGTCATCTTGTTTGTGCTGAGCGGCACCCTCACCCTGCCGGAGGCACTGGCGGGCTTTAGCGATCCCAACGTCATTCTGATAGCCGCCCTGTTTGTTGTCGGGGAGGGGTTGGTGCGCACCGGCATCGCCTATCAGGTGGGGGATGCATTGGTGAAGGTGGCGGGTAGCAGCGAGACCAAGCTGCTGGTGCTGCTGATGGTGGCGGTGGCGAGTCTGGGGGCTGTGATGAGCAGCACTGGGGTGGTGGCCATCTTTATCCCGGTGGTGCTGAGCGTGGCGAACCGGATGGGGATCCCGGCCGGTCGCCTGATGATGCCCCTCGGTTTTGCCGGGCTGATCAGCGGCATGATGACGCTGGTGGCGACGCCCCCCAACATGGTGGTCAACAGCGAGCTGATGCGCCACGGCATACATGGTTTCGGGTTCTTCGATTTCACCCCCATGGGCCTGCTGATCCTGGGGCTGGGCATCCTCTACATGCTGCTGGTGCGCGGCTCCTTGGTGGGTGAAGGGGAAGAGGGCAAGGGCAAGCCGACCGGGCGCCGCACCCTGCGCGATCTGATCCGAGACTACCGATTGGCCGGTCGGGCCCGCCGTCTGGCGCTGCGGCCGGATTCCCCGCTGATTGGTCACACCCTGGACGAGCTGCAACTGCGCGCCCGTTATGGTGCCCACGTCATCGGGGTGGAGCGCTGGCGCAAGTTTCGCCGGGTGATGGTGCCGGTGTCGGGGATCAGTGAATTTCAGGCCAAGGATGTTCTGCTGATCGACATGTCAGACCCCGAGGTGGATGTGCGGGCGTTTTGCACCGAGGCGCGGCTCGAACCCATGATCCTGCGCGGGGAGTATTTCTCCGATCAGGCGCGGGAGGTGGGGATGGCCGAGGTGTCGCTGATCCCCGAGTCCAAGCTGCTGGGTAAAAGCGTGCGTGAGGTGACCTTCCGCTCCAGCTATGGCCTGAGCGTGGTGGGGCTGCGCCGCGATGGTGAGGCACTGGCAGGCAAGCTGGTGGATGAGCCGCTGCAGATGGGCGACACCCTGCTGGTGGTAGGGAATTGGAGCCACATCAGACAGTTGCAGACCCATAGCCGCGACTTTCTGCTTATGGGGCTGCCCGCCGAGGTGGACGAGATGGCCCCCGCCCGCAGTCAGGCCATTCATGCCCTCTTCTGTCTTGGAGTGATGATCCTGCTGATGGTGACCGATCCGGTGCCCAACGTGATTGCCGCGCTGATCGCCTGTCTGCTGATGGGCAAGTTTCGCTGCATCGATATGGAAAGTGCCTACAAGTCGATCCACTGGCCGACCCTGATCCTCATCGTCGGCATGCTCCCCTTCGCGCTGGCGCTGCAAAAAACCGGCGGGGTGGATCTGATCGTCGGTGGCCTGATCAATGCGGTAGGGGAGATGGGGCCGCGGGTCATGCTGGCCAGCCTGTTTGCCCTCTGCGCGGTGATCGGGCTCTTTATCTCCAACACCGCGACTGCTGTGCTGATGGCACCCATTGCGCTCGGCACGGCGCAACAGATGGGGGTATCACCCTATCCGTTTGCCATGACCATTGCCATTGCCGCCTCGGCCGCTTTTATGACGCCGGTCTCGTCACCGGTGAATACCCTGGTACTGGGGCCGGGCAACTACAAGTTTGCCGATTTTATCCGTATCGGGGTGCCATTCACCCTGTTGGTGATGGCGGTGAGCGTGGTAGCGATCCCCTGGTTCTTCCCGTTCTGATAACCGGGATGATGAATGTGTGCACCAGCGGCCTGCGGGCCGCTTTTTTATGGCCGGGAGACAAGAGTGGCAAGGCGTGCTCGGAATCAGTGAAGAGTGATGTGGACGGGAATTAACGTGGAGCTGGGTTAATAGAGGAGCGAGAGAAAAACTGGGGAGAGGCAAATTTCAGATACAAAAAAACCAGCGTGAGCTGGTCTGTTTGGTACTTCTATTAATGGTGCGGAAGGAGAGACTCGAACTCTCACGCCTAGGGCGCCAGAACCTAAATCTGGTGCGTCTACCAATTTCGCCACTTCCGCAATATTAATGGTGGCTATGACGGGATTCGAACCTGTGACCCCCGCATTATGAGTGCGATGCTCTAACCAACTGAGCTACATAGCCGTTTGTTATCGACCACTGATGTGGAAGAGAACAGAAAAATGGCTGGGGTACTAGGATTCGAACCTAGGGATGGCGAGATCAAAACCCGCTGCCTTACCGCTTGGCGATACCCCAACAGAAATAATGGTGGCTATGACGGGATTCGAACCTGTGACCCCCGCATTATGAGTGCGATGCTCTAACCAACTGAGCTACATAGCCGTTTGTTATCAACCACTGATGTGGAAGAGAACAGAAAAATGGCTGGGGTACTAGGATTCGAACCTAGGGATGGCGAGATCAAAACCCGCTGCCTTACCGCTTGGCGATACCCCAACAGTGATGCCTGACAGAAACTATCAAACACCTTTCAAAAATGGCTGGGGTACTAGGATTCGAACCTAGGGATGGCGAGATCAAAACCCGCTGCCTTACCGCTTGGCGATACCCCAACAGCGTTCCTCAACAGTCGCAGACTGGCAAAGAACTTTTAAAAATGGCTGGGGTACTAGGATTCGAACCTAGGGATGGCGAGATCAAAACCCGCTGCCTTACCGCTTGGCGATACCCCAACTAGAGATGGTGGCTATGACGGGATTCGAACCTGTGACCCCCGCATTATGAGTGCGATGCTCTAAC
The DNA here is from genome assembly GCF_040907925.1 of Aeromonas sp. s12. Classification (NCBI taxonomy): domain Bacteria; kingdom Pseudomonadati; phylum Pseudomonadota; class Gammaproteobacteria; order Aeromonadales; family Aeromonadaceae; genus Aeromonas; species Aeromonas sp. s12. Next base: position 50,973 of record NZ_JBFOCT010000045.1, read on the forward strand.
CAACTGAGCTACATAGCCAACCTTGCTTCCGGTGAGTCGTTACCTCGTCACCGTGCGGGCCGAATTATGCGTATCTGGCTCTGGGGCGTCAACCCTTTTTTTGCCAGAAAAACGCAATTTGAGTGCGTTTGACCAGTTATTGGTCTCTGTTGCGCAAAAGCCCAACAATCTGCTTTTTTTTAAGACATTGCCATTATTGCCCGGGCAATGGCAGATAAAAAACAGGCCAGCAAATGCTGGCCTGTCATGGGATTAGACGTTGAACAGGAAGTTGGTCTTTAGTGAGTCTCCATGGGTGTCGTGAAGTCTCATTTTTAAATTTAAGATCTTTGTTATCAAAGGATTAAAGGTTTTTTTGTCTCACTACGTTTCAGGTGGAATCACTGGTAGCCAGGTATTTTGTGTACGCAGTTGTGTACTCAAAATGCTATTGTGTACACAGCTTGAACAAAGGGGGCTAGGGTGGCGCTTAAGACAGATCGGGAAATCGCCAATTTGAAGGCGGAGGATGGCCAACGGCAGGTGGTTGCTGTTGCTAGTGGTGCTGGTGGTGGGTTGTGTATCGAGGTTCGCAGTGGTGGGCGCTCTAAAACATGGCTTTACCGTTATCGTATCAATAATAAGGCCCGAAAACTCACATTGGGCTCTTACCCAGCCATGAGCTTGGCGACTGCGCGGGTTGAGCACGGTAAGGCTGTCGCTTTGGTTAAGGCAGGAGAAGATCCTGCTGCTGTTGCCAAAGCATCCAAAGTGAAGCGGTCTGCTATGCCGACATTTGATGCGTTTTTTGAAGAGTGGTTGGAGTGGAAGCAAGTTGCCAAGCCTGCCCGAGCATCTACCGTTGAAGCCTACCGTCATACTCACCGACTATATATAAGCAAAGCCATTGGTAGTCTGTTACTGAAGGATGTGACGCGAGCAGTGTTGTTTGCTCACTTATCTAAGGTACGAGGGCGCAGTATACAGGCTGCACGAAAGGCACTGACTATCTGTGCTCAGATGCTAGATCATGCTGTAAACCTTGAATTGCTCGAACTAAATCCAGCTCGAACCATTAAGCCATCAACAATTGGGGCTGAGGCACCACCTCCTCGTCAACGCTGGCTTTGTCGTGAAGAGATTGCAGCCTTTTGGCTTGGGTTAAATGAGGGAGGCTATCATCCGGCGCAGGTTAACTGCTTGCGCTTGATCTTGTTGACAGGGGCACGACGTGGGGAGGCGACATCCATGACGTGGGATCAGATTATTGGCAATAAGTGGGTCATTCCAGCCAGTAATGCTAAGAATGGCAAAGAGCATACAATAACTCTTCATCCATTGGCTTTTGATGTGATCGCCTCTCAGAGAGCTATCAGCAGAGGTAGTTCTTGGGTCTTCGAAGCCATTCGTGAACATGATGCGGGACAGGGCCATATTGATGGAAATGCCTTACGCTGGGTGCTTAATAAAGTGAGAGCACTCACTATGCCACAAAGTGAGGCATTTACCGTTCACGATTTACGCCGTACTTTTGCCAGTTGTTGTGCTGAATATTTAGATGCAAACGAAAGTGTTATTGAACTGGCACTTAATCATAGTAAACGTGATCGTCTTGTTGCCACCTACCAAGCAGGTAAAAGGGCTGAACAGGTAACTAGATTGTTTGAGCAGTGGGGGGACTTTGTCTGCACTTTAATAAAACCAGCGCAATACAATCCAGTTAACGTTATTTCATTTGATTTTCGAGGTCGTAATTAATAGTAGCGAGTTAAGCGTTTGCTACATGCCATATTGATATTTTTGAACCTTATCCTTAGTGATGAGTTTATTAAGGCGTTTGAATTTTTATTGTTAAAGTATTTAGGTGAGTTAGATGTGTTCAATCTACATGATTTTTCCCTAAGAGTAACCCTCTGATGAGACAGAGATCTGAGTACACCTGAATGACAGTCTGTTGCTACTTGATCATGTTTTCAATAACTACCTTGTTCTGAGCTATCAGGTTGGAGAGTGGAAGGTAAATTGAACTCATCATTTTATCTTAAAAGGATGCATATCGAGTTCATGGTCGCTGTAAAGTTTAGTGTCTATAGATTTTAAAAAGGCGGACTAGTGTCCGCCTTTTTTTATTTGTTCATATTCTTCTTGTATCAGTCTAATTATTACTTCATTTTTTCTTCTGTCAGTTTTTATGCAAATATCGTCTAGCATGCTAATTATCTTTTCTGGCAAGACAACACTAACCGCTCTTTTCCCATTGTTTTTGTCTCGAAAAGATTTTTGTGACCAAGCCGATTTCATTTTCCTAAGAATCAGTTCTCTGGCTGGTGGTATTTCATTTAGTAGGTCAAATAGTGTAATAATACAATCTTTGATTGTCGACGAATTATCCCTGTTGATGAACCATATCGGAGGTCTATTACTTCCTGTTTTTATATTTTCAAACAAATAACTCCATGCCCATTTATCATCACATTTATCCATCCATAACTTTACATCAACTTTTTGACTTGCAATTTGCCATTTAGTTTTTAAATAAGTAATATCTTTTATTTTTTGTTCGCTAGTCGTATTGAGTATATCAAAAAACGAGATTATGCAGTTTTTTTTGCTGATGTTATTAATTGGGCAAGGGTCAATATTCCAGATGTTATATGGATGAATACTGCGAGTCACTTCAAATGCACCATCTATTCTGACGCCTACATCCATAGTCGAAGGTGACATAAAAGAGAATGTAGTTAAAGAGCGTATGTATGACCATACATAATTGCACAAACGATCATTTTTTGTATCTATCCAGCTGAAATTTGTTTCGTTTATACATTCAGATTTAATGCTGCTTATTATTAATTCTCGTGGGGTAACTTTCCCCTCAAAACTTATAAGCGGAGAGCCAAGTCCACAATTATTTCTTTTTATAAGGATGCTGCTGTTATTGGATAGGTGGCTAATTATCTCCTCATCACTTACTGATAAGGATGTGTCTTTATTTAATAATCTGAGGGCGAACTCCCTTTCTCTTTTGGATAAAGAGATAGTGTTCGGTATTTCTAAACCAGTACCATCATATATTTTTGCCATAACAATATCAGTTCCGAATAGAATTCATTACTAAGTGATTTTATTGTTGTTTTTAGTTGTTTTATTGTTGTTTTCTAACTTATTTTAGAGTGGTTTGCAATGTCTTTGTGTCGCTTTGTTTTCCATTTTACAGGGCAGTGTTAATGTACTTTTGTCCACTATGAGCCTACGTTCTCTGGCTTCGTTGAAGGTAGTGAAGGCCCACTGTGTGGGGGGGTATGGCAGGAATCTCTATCAACGGACAAGTTGATGGGCACTCTATTGGTCATCGCAGTGGTCTGGTAGAGGGTTACCCACGATTTGAGCCGGACGTTAATGATAGGCGCACTGGACTTGCTAAAATACAGCCGCTAGGTAATCGAATGTCTGTACCAATAATTGGGCTCTTGATCCTCTGCGAGGATCATAAAGAGATGCCTTCAGCTGGGGAATGTTGGGGAATGTTGGGGAATGATATCTGGAGCGTTAACGTTGAATACATAGCACAAGTTACATGAAACCATCACACGCAATCACCAATGCAGAGGAATGGCTAGCCTGCTGGTTCGAGTGAAACTCTTCATGTATACCGCATCGTCTCTCCCTGGTAATAGCTATGAAACAGTGAGGTGTAGCACTATTAGGAGCAGTTATTTAGCTTAGCTCCTCAAGTTGGTGCCTCAGATTTGCTAATGAGACGTAGACCTGTGCTTTTTAAATTCTCTCTTTGGTAACGGAATTTGATCAAGAGATATGGGGTTTACGTTTTCTGTTCCGCTATATTTTTACACGAGCACCACGTCCTATGGACGACAAAGGAGCTCATCATGAAACTACTTAAGTTGAAAGATGTCATCGCAATGACATCACTCTCTAAGGCATCAGTTTACCGTCAGATGAATGACGGGAAATTTCCAGCATCAGTGAAGATAGGTCCAAGATCTGTTGCTTGGGTTAGCTCTGAAATAGAGTCATGGATTGAAGAGAAAAGAAATCTTCGTTAGGGTAATTTCTGGCGAGTAATTGAAATAAATTAGCTCGTTGCTCAGGCTAGAAGTCTTGTCCTATCAGGGACCAGAGTTATTTGGTTGGTTTGATATTCAATGCTTTGGTGTCGGCAATAGTAATATATAAATAAGGAGTGAAAATAAATACCGAATAAAACTGCATACACAGTATGCAGATCGACAGTACAAACATGTGGATGTCGTAACCATCAACATACCGAAATCCATAATCCATTATATCGCTAAGTTGATAGCACCGTTTCAAACCTTCAATGAAAGTGTGCTAGTGCACACTTGCAAACTGCTACCTTAATTCTAACGTCGGCATACATTCTCAGAATGTGGCCCTCCTTCTATCTATGGAGTTTAATATGTTTAACACTCTTAATGAGTATCGAGTGGCGGCTGAACGCCACTATCAGAAAAATGGATATACTTTCGATAAGGATAACCTCAGTAAAATTGTTGCTGTGATGCATCATGCTTTTGCGCAATACTCTAGGGTATTTGCTTTTAGAGTTGACCTTCGCTTCCCTGATAATTTGTTTACCAGGATGCTATCAGAAGGTAGTTCACGTTATCATGGCGCTGTGCTGAAAGCATTCTTTGCGGAGCTTGAAAAACTGTTTGTTCTGGATCAGCTGTCCCAAGCTACAAATGGAAAAAGGGTTCGCAAAACAGCAATCAGATATGTTTGGGCGAGGGAGCAAACAGCAGAGGCTGTCGTTCCTCACTATCACTTGATGTTTTTCTTAAATGGGGATGCCTATTGCTCTCTGGGGAGATTTAAGTCTGAGAATATGAATCTGGCAAACAAGCTTAGAGTGGCTTGGCATCGAGCTGTCTTTGAGGCGGATGTATCAATTGATTTTTGCAGGAGGCGAGGGTTAGTTGAACTTTCAGAGGAGGGACAGCACGAAGTTTTTTCAGATGATCCTGTGGCTATAAAAAAAGTGCTGCTCCATGCGGCCTACCTTGCCAAAAAGGAATCGAAGCGCCGTGGAGAGGGATATCAGTGTTTCGGGGGGAGTAACCTTTGAAGGCTTATTGGTGTTGATAAAAAGACTTTTACTGCAGTTTTAGATGGCATCTGATCCGGGAGTTTCTGCTCCCGGATCTGTTAAGCTAACCCTCATTTGTTATCGCATCAGTTGGAGTAACCCATGGCAGCCTATTCCCCTCCCTTCACCCTGACCCATGCCATGTTGAGTCGAGTGGCGGAGATCGCCGAGTTGGTGGGGCAGTGGCGGTTTGCTCAGAGTTCTCAGGTGCCGATGCTGCGTCGAGAGAACCGGATCCGCACTATCCAAGCCTCCTTGGCTATAGAGCACAATACCCTGAGTGTCGAGCAGGTGACGGCAGTGATTGAGGGGAAGACGGTGCTTGGGCTTCCACGGGAAATCCAAGAGGTCCGTAATGCGTTTGCGGCCTATGAAGCAATGCCTGATTGGGATCCTGCTTTAGCGGAAGATTTACTTGGTGCTCACGGACTCCTGATGCGTGGACTCTGCGATGATGCGGGTCACTGGCGTAGCGGTGGCGTAGGTATCTATCGAGGCGAGCAGTTAGTGCATATGGCTCCCCCTGCGAACCAGGTCCCTCGTCTGATGGGACCGCTATTGACTTGGCTGGCTGAGAACGAGGCTCATCCGCTGCCATATAAAGGGGTTTGGTCGGTGTGAATTGCCCCTAGTTCCCTAGAGACCTAACTGCCTTAAAATGAGGCCAGCATTGGAGGTGCCATGGTCCGTCAGCGTTATCCAGAAACTTTCAAAATCGAAGCTGTTAAACAAGTTACTGAGCGTGAGATGCCTGTGGCTGACGTTGCACGAGCCCTTGGGGTATCCAGCCACATTCTGTATGCCTAGCTCAAGCAGTACGGCAAGCCTGCAGAGCAGCAACACGATGAGTCTGCCTTGCAAGCCGAGATACACTGCTTGAAAACCGATCTGCGTCAATTAACCGAGGAGAGCGCAACATCTTAAAAGAGGTGGGATTCAATCGGGTGTGCGGCGACCATGTGAAAACATGCAGTTGCGGAGGATTGTTGAATGAAACGAACATTTACAGCAAAGAAAAAGGGGACTGCCGAAGCAGTCCCTGAGTTAGGCTCATTGCGATAACACATGTCTGAAGTTTGGTTCAATTGTATTATCTACATGTTAACCACAGCTGCTCACAGAGAGCGTTGTTTAACTCAACTAAGTCGAGCGTTCACCGTCTAGCAGGGCGGCTATACCATGACCAGTCTGGAAATACGTGACCACTACAATATTGAGGTGTCAGCGAACATATCAGAGTGGGCCGGCTCCGGCGGAGGGCTTACAGATATAGATGCTCGGGGCCAGACCGCTCACTTGGGGATAACGAATATTAACCTGTTCGCACACTGCTGCTGTCAGTGACTGTGGAACCAATGCAACCACACAGCCACCAAACCCGCCACCAGTCATCCTCACACCACCACGACTGCCGATGATCTCTTTGATCATGTCGACCAAGGCGTCGATAGCAGGCACTGTGATGGCAAAATCATCACGCATCGAGGCATGGGACAGCGCCATTAATTCGGCCATCATGACCATGTCTTCATTCGCAAGCGCATCGGCTGCTGCCAGCGTTCGTTCATTCTCGGAGATGACGTGGCGTGCACGGCTCGCGACGACAGGATCCAGTTCGTTGGCTCGCTCGGTGAACTGGGTCATCGTCAGATCGCGCAGTGCCTTGACCCCAAAATGCCGTGCGGCCTCTTCACACTGTGCCCTGCGGGTATTGTATTCGCTATCCACCAGGCCCCGACGTACGTTCGAGTTGATGATGACCACATCAATGTCGGCTGGCATGCTCACAGGACAGGTATCCAGACTGCGGCAATCGATCAGCAGAGCATGATCTTGCTGACCCAGAGCCGAGATGAACTGATCCATGATGCCGCAGTTGCAACCGACGAACCTGTTTTCCGCCAGTTGTCCATTCAGGGCGATATCTGCTTGGCTGATGTCGAGGTGATTCATCTCTTTGAAGATCTGTCCTACTGCCACTTCCAGAGAGGCGGAAGAGCTCAGGCCTGCTCCCTGAGGTACATTGCCACTGATTACCAGGTCTGCCCCTGTCAGTTGACAGCCTCGCAATAGCAAATATTTGACGACGCCTCGCACATAGTTGGCCCACAGGTATTCCGGGCGCGCCTCTATGGGGTGGCGTAAGTCAAATTCATCCAGTTGGTTGTGATAGTCGGCAGCGATAACCCTGATCAGACTATCTTGGCGGGGGGCAGCACTGATCACGGTCTGATAATCGATGGCGCAGGGTAGCACGAAGCCATCGTTATAGTCCGTGTGTTCCCCAATGAGGTTAACACGCCCAGGTGCCTGAATGGCGAGGGTCGGGCGATAACCATACTGAGTGTAAAAGGTATGTTCAGTCACGCTGTGTGGCGATTCAATACTCATATCTCAACCTCAAACCTGTTCACGAAAATGGATATCGCTGACGGAACGCAGGCGTTCGGCCGCCTGTTCTGCCGTCAGGTCACGTTGTGTTTCTGCCAGCATTTCATAGCCCACCATAAACTTGCGTACGCTCGCAGAGCGCAGCAGGGGCGGGTAGAAGTGGGCATGCAACTGCCAGTGATCATTCTCTTCGCCATTGAATGGCGCACCATGCCATCCCATCGAATAGGGGAAGGAGCACTGAAACAGGTTGTCATAGCGGCTGGTTAGTTTTTTGAGCGCCAGTGCGAGGTCTGCACGCTGTTGCGGTGTCAGTGTCGGTAGACGTGTTACCGCAAACTTTGGAAGCAACAGGGTTTCGAAGGGCCAGGCAGCCCAATAAGGCACTACTGCCAGCCAGTGTTCCGTTTCCACTACGGTGCGGCTGCCGTCAGCCTGCTCGCGTTCCGCATAATCGAGCAACATGGCTCGACCATGTTTGGCAAAATACTCCCGTTGGGCGACATCTTCCCGCGCGGCTTCGTTGGGCAAGAAGTCGTTGGCCCATATCTGCCCATGGGGATGGGGATTGGAGCACCCCATCATGGTGCCCTTGTTTTCGAATACTTGGATCCAGCGGTATTCGCGCCCCAGCTCTGCAGTTTGTTCACACCAGGTGTTGACCACGGCAGTGAGGGAGGGGATAGACAACTCGGGCAAGGTCTTGCTGTGATCCGGTGAGAAGCAGATTACCCTGCTGGTGCCGCGTGCACTCTCTAGCTGGAAGAGGGGGTCCTCGCTGGTTGGGGCCATAGGTGTATCAACCATCAGTGCCGCAAAGTCGTTGGTAAAAACGAAGGTCGACGGATAATCCGGATTTTTGTCACCAGTGACGCGAGTGTTGCCGGCGCAGAGGAAGCAATCCGGATCGTGAATGGATCGCTGGGTGCGATCAGGTTCATCCTGCTGCCCCTGCCAAGGGCGCTTCGCCCTGTGGGGAGAAACTAGAACCCACTGCTGGATCAATGGGTTGTAACGACGGTGGGGGTGATCGGTTGGTTCAAATTGCATAGGAAGGCCTGTCTCGTTCTGTACATTCATGGAAGGGGGTAACCGTTTGGATTTTGGGATTGCCAGCGCCAGGTATCAGCCGTCATCTCATCAAGCGTGCGATAAGCCTTCCACCCCAGCTCGTTATAGGCTCGTGTTGGATCTGCCCAACACTGTGCTATGTCCCCAGCGCGGCGCGGCACGATCTCATAAGGCAGTTCGCGGCCACAGGCCTTGGAGAAGGCGGCATGAATGTCCAGGACACTGTAGCCATGCCCAGTGCCCAGGTTGTACACATGGACGCCAGCTTGCCCAAGCGCATGTTTCAAGGCTGCGACGTGGCCATCGGCTAGATCCATGACATGAATGTAATCCCGCACACCGGTACCATCTGGTGTCGGGTAGTCATCACCAAAGATGGCGAGTTTGGCACGGCGGCCCACTGCCACCTGGGCAATATAGGGCATCAGGTTATTGGGAATGCCCTGGGGATCCTCGCCCATCAGGCCGCTGGGATGGGCGCCCACCGGATTGAAATAGCGCAACAGGGTCAATGACCAGTCGGGGGCTGAGTGTGCAAAGTCCTTGATGAGGCGCTCCACCATCAGCTTGCTTTGACCATAAGGGTTGGTGGCGTGAAAGGTGGGCGACTCCTCGGTGATGGGCATGATCTCCGGCTCGCCATAGACGGTGGCAGATGAGCTGAACAGCAGGGTCTTGACCCCGGCGCGTCGCATTGCCTGCAGCAACACCAGGGTGCCGCTGACATTGTTGTCATAGTACTCGAGAGGCTTTTGTACCGATTCCCCTACGGCCTTGAGGCCTGCGAAATGGATCACGGCATCTATCTGCTGGTCTGCAAACACACGATCCAGCAGGTCGGCATCCCGCACATCACCGTGATAGTGCTGGGGGCGCAGTCCGCTGAGGCTGTGGATACGTTCGAGGACGCTCTCTTTGCTGTTAACCAGATTGTCCAACAAGATGGGGGTCATCCCGGCAGCGATAAGCTGCAAGCAGGTATGACTACCTATGTAACCAGTTCCACCTGTCACGAGTATCTTCAACATTAATCGCTCCTTGGTGCTCGTTTTCATTGGGTTTTATTTGGTGTAATCGCTTTCCCTTATTCTGCGCTTGTGAACAAGGTCCTGGAAGATGCATCTCCATTTGATGTGATTTTTGTCACATTTTTCACCGCGATGAGCATGAGAATGGATAAGGGTGTATGTAAATGGATTACACAGCGAGACGCTCGTATTGATAGAATGCTCCCGCTTTTGACATGAAAGCCGTGTCAGGTATTGGAAATGTCGGTAGTATCTTGACCCTATAAAGCACTGGTTTTTATTTATACCGTTCACCGGAAAAGCTAATTCATGGCAACCATCAAAGATGTAGCACTCCTGTCAGGCGTATCCGTCGCCACAGTCTCACGTGTCATCAATAATTCGCCAAAGGCAAGTCAGGCGTCACGCGATGCCGTCTTCAAGGCGATGCATGAACTCAACTACCACCCCAACGCGAATGCGAGAGCCTTGGCCCATCAGAACAACGAAACGCTGGGGTTGATTGTTGCCGATGTGTCTGACCCCTTCTTTGGCACCATGGTTAAAGCAGTTGAGCAGGTGGCGCAGGCTACGGGGAATTTTCTGCTCATCGGAAATGGCTACCACGACGCAGCCAAAGAGAAGCACGTAATAGAGCAGTTGATAGGGCATCGCTGCTCTGGCTTGGTGGTTCATGCCAAAATGCTGCCAGATGAAGAGCTGATCCAGATGATGAGCTATGTTCCCGGCATGGTGCTAATCAACCGTATCGTTCCAGGGTTCGAGTCCCGTTGTGTGGCGCTGGACGATCGCTATGGTTCCTGGCTTGCAACTCGTCACCTGATCCAGGAAGGGCACAAGAAGATAGGGTTTCTGTGTTCAAATCATCTGATCTCTGACTCTCAGGATCGCATGCAGGGGTATCTGGATGCGCTGCAAGAGCACAATATCCCGGTCGATGAGCGCCTGATCTCCCGTGGCAGTCCGGATGAGCTGGGAGGTGAAGCCGCGATGACTGAGTTGTTGAGCCGGGGGCAACAGATGACGGCGGTCGTCTGTTATAACGATTCGATGGCGGCAGGAGCTTTGTCCGTGCTTAGCGACAACGGGGTCGAGGTTCCCCAGGAGCTATCTCTGGTGGGGTTTGATGATGTACTGATATCCCGCTACTTGCGCCCTCGTCTGACTACGGTGCGTTATCCCATCATCGCCATGGCGACCCAGGCCGCCGAGCTGGCCATTGCTCTGGCAAAAGGTGGGCCCTTGCCCCAGACGACACATATGTTCAGCCCGACTCTGGTACGCCGTCATTCAGTCCGCAGTATCGATTGATCGACGATTTGGCAACCTGAATTCATCGGCCATCAGGCAAGGTTACCCGTCAGGGGCCTTGCCTTTTTAGTGCCTCATCTTCTTCCTCTCTCTTTTGTCGCTCACTCCTGTGGGGTCGGGAAGGTCTCACGGTGCCTTCCTATGCCCTGCACGAGGAGGTCATGTCTGCTGCGATGAGTCTGGTCGAGTCATGGTTCTCAGGTGTAGATATTACCATTACGAGTGTAATCGATAACACATGATTTGTTATCAAATACCCCTTTAATTTCAATTGCTTGAGTTTGCCTTGTGGCTTTATCAAGCGTTTTTATAGCAGTGTTTATGTAATAATTACAGTTTTGTGAGTTTTGTCATGTCAATGATGGCACAGTTATTCCTATAATCTCCATCGGACAGTGAAAGCGCTTTCCCTATGGGTTGGTAAGCGGTTCATCAAGATAACAATGCAACAGTGGAATAAAGGAATAACTATGAAAGTGAAACTACTGACGACATCCGTTGCCCTCGCTCTGTCAATGACTGCATTGAATGCTAATGCTGTTGATTTTACAGGCTATTTCCGCTCTGGCGTAGGTGTGTCCCAAGACGGTGATATGCAAACCGGTCGACAGAACTTTGTCGGTCGTCTGGGTAACGAAAGCGATACCTATACCGAAATTGGTATTGGTCAGGAGGTTTACAACAAGGATGGCAAGACTTTCTATGTAGACAGCATGTTCAGCATGCAGAGCGATGGCTCCAATGACTATGAAAGTACCACCACTGTGTGTAACTTCGATCAAAAGGAGTGCAAGGATGATGCAACATTTGCCCTGCGCCAATTCAATGTTAAGGCCAAGGGGCTGATTTCCGCTGCGCCCGATGCCGTGGTTTGGGCTGGCAAGCGCTTCTATCAGCGTCACGACCTTCACATCATCGATACCAAATACTGGAATATCTCGGGAGCCGGTGCCGGTGTTGAAAACCTCAAGGCAGGTCCAGGCGCCTTCTCACTGGCGTGGATCCGGTCTGATGGTAACGATATCGATAACTCGATTGTTAACAATGACCTCAACGTTAACTTCCTGGACCTGCGCTATGCCGGCTGGGCTCCCTGGGAAGGGGCCTGGACTGAAGCGGGTGTCAGCTATGCCATGCCCAATCCGACCGATGAGCAGGAGAAGGCCGGTAATCTCTATGATCCCAAAAATGGTGTCATGCTGACCGCAGAAATGAGTCAATATTTTGCCGATAGCCGCATCTACGAGAAGTTGGTGCTGCAATATGCTGACAAAGGGCTGGCCCAGAACATGATCTCCCAAGGGGGCGGTTGGTATGATGTTTGGCATCTGACCGATGATGCCAAGGGATACCGGGTGATTCTGACTGGTGACATTCCCATGGGAGAGAAATTCAGTGTGAACCATGTATTCACTTACGGTAAGGGTGAGAAACTTGAAGCATGGCATGACAACACCGAACTGTTCAGCGCTGTCGCGCGAGGCGGTTATGCGTGGACTGACATCATGAAGACGCTGGTTGAAGCCGGTACTTATGAGAGCACCAAGACCTGGACAAGCGGCTCTGAAGAGAAATCGAGTGGTCAAAAATATACCTTGGCTCAAGCTTGGTCAGCTGGTCCCAGCATGTTTGCCCGCCCGGAGATCCGTGTTTTTGCCAGCTATCTGAAAGATGGCGAAGGCAAATCCTTCAACGGCGGTGAGGATGATAATACCTGGAACTTCGGCGTGCAGGCCGAAGCCTGGTGGTAAAACCCGACTCGTTACACCACAGGGAGCCCGCTTGGGCTCCCTTTTTTATTTTGCATTGAGGACTCGCCTTGTCGTGCTGACGTCGTCTTAGGGAGCCCGATGTTGCGAGTCCCGGCTACGGAGGCTGCAGTCGGTGAGTCTGTTTGCCTCGGGGAGAGGGTGGTCATGTTTTCGGTGATGGTACCGGAGGGCCCCGAGCGACTCTGCTTAGTGGAGCTGCCACCCGCATCCAGAGTCATTACGCGCAGGCAAGTGGCGGGATGATATGCGTTGGTGATAAAGGGCGAAGAGACGGGCGAAGTCATGTCCAGGTGGCAGAATGAAAAGGCGCACTACCTACTGCGCCTCTGTGCAACGTTATATATTTACTGCAACAGGAAGGCATCCAGCGCATAGGTGGGTTTGCCGCTGTTGTCCATCAGCCCCAGGCTGTAACCCTGCCAGTTCTTGTAGCTTTGTGGTTCCCAGTAGAGCACTCCGAGCCCTTTGCTATCGGGGATCCACGTCATCTTATTGAGTAGATCAGCAATGGTGTCGTAACTGTTTTTCGGGTCATCCCATGGCATGCCCACCTCGACAATCATCACCTCCTTGCCATAGCGGGTCACCATATCGGAGAGGTTGTCGTAGCAGAGGTTGTTGAGGGTGAACCAGTCGCCGTTGCCACTCTGGGTTGGGTAGATGGAGGCACCAATGACATCCCACTTGGCACCGTTGTTCTTTAGGCCATCAAACATCCAACGATAGAGGCTGTTGTTCTCGCAGTTGGCCAGGTGGACGATGACCTTGGTGCTACTGTTGACCGCCTTGACGGCGTCATAACCGCTGTTGATGAGCCAGGCAAAGTTCTTCATGTTGACCGAGGCGCGCCCCTCTTCCCAGAGCATGCCATTGTTGGTCTCGTTGCCCACCTGTACCCACTTGGGGGTGATGCCTGCGTTTTTCAGGGCTACCAGGGAGTTGTAGGTGTGCCACCATACGTTCGACATCAGCTGATCAAAGGTGTAGCTCTGCCAGGCCGCCGGCTTGGTCTGCTTGCCAGGGTCGGCCCAACTGTCGCTGTAGTGGAAGTCAATCAGCAGATCGAAACCGGCCGCCTTGGCCCGCTTGGCCTTGGCGATGACGTCACTGATGTTGTTCCAGCCATCAGCAGGATTGACCCATACCCTGAGCCGGATGGTGTTCATACCGTGCTCTTTCAGGGTTTTTAACAGATCCTGCTGCTGGCCGGCGTCGTTATAGAACTTGTATCCGGTGTTCTCCATCTGGGTCAGCCAGCTGACGTCAGCCCCCTTGACCATGGCCTCTCCCTGGCCATGAAACAGCAGGGCGCTGCCAAGCAGCATGGTGGTAAGTAGATGTCTCTTCATTGTTGTTATCTCCTGTCTGGATGTGTGTAGGGTGGCGACAGGGATGCAGTCCCGCGCCGGGATGGCGTCGCCGTGTGACGCCAT
>NZ_JBFOCT010000045.1:65387-102942 GCF_040907925.1 Aeromonas sp. s12
CCGTGTGACGCCATCCCGGCGGAGGCTGGGGCCGCCTTGCGGCGGCCCTGGGATCACCCGGCGGGGGAGACGGTGACCTGGATGTGTTGGGGATCGCGGCGATCCAGTGTGATGCGATACTGGCCGTCGTGGGGCGGGGTGAACTTCATGTCGCTCCACTGCCAGCCGGCCTTGACTACCACCGGTTTGTCCGCCTCGACCTTGACGGCGGGGTCGAACTGGCCATAGCTGGTGTCGGCCTTCCACTTCTCGTCGGCAATCTTGAACTTGTAGGCGCCGTGACTGGCCTGCAACGCCACCTGTACCGACAGCAAGTCTCCTTGCTGGGTCACCAGTTGCTGGTCTGCCGGTGCCTCCCAGTTGTTCATCTCGCCACGCAGGAATAGCGGGCGTGCCAGGGGATCCTCCTCATTGGCCAGCGCGGGCTGGAGGCAGGCAATCAGGGTAGTCAGCAACAGTGTCTTCTTGAACATGGGAGGTCCTCTTTGTGGTGTGTGGTCAGGCACTCTGCAGGGTGAAGCGGCGGGTCAGCGACAGTTGCTGCTGCGAGAGCTGCTGTAACTGGTCGCTGGTCTGTGCCACCCTGGCCAGGGCGCCCTGGTTGTCGTCGGCAATCCGGGCGATGTTGGTAATGTTGCGGGCGATCTCAGCACTGGTCTGCTGTTGCTGCAGGGTCGCGCTGGCGATACGGCTGCTCTGTTCGGCCACTTGCTGCAGCGCCTTGGATAGTTCTGCCAGGGTGGCGCAACCTGCATCGCTATCGGTGCGGCTCTGGGCCATCGCGTCGTGGCAGCGCAGCATGGTGGCGACCGCGCCGCGGGTGCTCTGCTGCAGATCGTCGATGATCCCCTGGATACGAGTGGTGGAGTCTGCGGTGTGGTGTGCCAGCTGACGCACCTCGTCGGCCACCACGGCAAAGCCACGCCCCTGTTCGCCGGCGCGGGCCGCCTCGATGGCGGCGTTGAGGGCCAGCAGATTGGTTTGTTCCGTGATGCGCCCGATCAGGGCAAGGATTTCACCGATGTTGACGCTCAATGTCTGCACCTGCTCCACACTGCGGCGTGATTGCGCCAACTCGTCAGCCAGTTGCTGCAGCCGTTTGCCGGTCGCAGCCCCACGCAGGCTGGCGGCGTGGGCTGCCGCAGCTATGTTGCCGAGTGTCTGCTCGGTCTGGCCAATACTCCCGGCAACCTCGCGAACCGAGTAGTCCATCTCCTCCATGGCGCTACAGACCCCTGTGGTCTCGTTGCGCTGTTCGCCGATGGCAAGCTGTGCGTGATGCTGGGCTTGCTGGTTCTGGCCGGCCATGCGGCCGAGCGCGTCGGCCGCATGAACTATCTGACCGAGCATGCCGCTCATCTCGTCGGCCAGGGCATTGATGCCGATGGCAAGCTGGCCAAACTCGTCGTGGCGCAGCAGCGGTACGCGTTTGCGCATGTCTCCCTG
Source organism: Aeromonas sp. s12 (assembly GCF_040907925.1). Lineage (NCBI taxonomy): Bacteria > Pseudomonadati > Pseudomonadota > Gammaproteobacteria > Aeromonadales > Aeromonadaceae > Aeromonas > Aeromonas sp. s12. Next base: position 66,834 of record NZ_JBFOCT010000045.1, read on the forward strand.
GCTCAGTGCCTTGAGGGTGGTGAGGATATGGTGCAGCGGCTGGCGGATGGCGTGCACCAGGTGCCACAGCACCAGGGCGCCGAGACCGAGAGAGAGCAGCAGGCCGGCGCACAGCCCGAGGCGTAGCCAGAGCAGAATGGCGCCGCTGCCGGCGGTGCTCTGGTGAAGCTGCTCGTCGATTGCTCCGTCAAGTTCGCTCAGCTCGCCTAGCAGACTGTCGATGAAACGGCTGGCTTGTGCGCTTTGGTTGCGAAGCATGATGCTTTGCTCGACCAGTGACAGGTGGCGGGCCAGCAAGCTGTCTGGACCACTTAGCAGGGTTGCGAGGGTATCGAGCCGTGCCCCTGTGCTACGTTCCAGGCTTAGGGTTGCGCCGAAAGCATCTTCTTGGCCTGCAAGCTGGCGCTCCAGCTCCTTGCGCAGATCTGTCATCTGCTTATTGGCCCGTTCATTGATGGCTAAGCGTGCCGCAATAGGAGCCGGGTCTTGCTGCTTGAGGATCTCCTGAGTAGCACTGACTTGCTGTTCCAGGTTCGCCAGCAGACGATTCTTGAGCAATGCGGCAGGATGGCTACCCAGAGGGGCAAGCAGTACATCGAGGGCACTGGCAAATTGGCGCGCCGTGCTGCCGAGGCGGGTGTCGGCAGCCAGCTTGCTCTGTTCGAGGCGGTTGTGGGCATAGTCATCGACCAGTTGTTGGGCCAGTTGCCAGTAGGCGGCCTGTTGCTCGCGCAGGCTATCGACGCGCTTACTCTGCTTTGGTTCCCCTGCTATCTGCCTAGCCAGGATGTTTAGGTCCTGCTCGAAGTGTGCTTGCCATTGCTGCATCTGCTGACGTGCTGCATCCAGATCCTCATCTCTGGTCTGCAGTAATGCGTTGCCCAGATGGCGGTCAAGCGTGAACAGATCGCGAGTCACGGCGCGGCTTTGTACCAGGGTTGGAGCAGTATGGCTGGCAAGTGTCCCTACCTGGTCGGCCAGCCGCTGGCCGGCGTAGAGGGAGAGGGCTACGGAGAGCAGCAGTAGCAACAGGATGACGGCAAAGCCCAGCGCCAGGCGCTGGATGATGGAAAGGTGACGGGTACGTAATTTCATGGTATCGATTACATGTGGTATTGAGCCAACCCGGCCTGATGGCAGAAGTGATAAGTCATCTATTATCAGTGTCTTACTTTAGTGAAAAATAAGGCTTTGATAAGACAGGGCACCTGAATCTGATTTCTGTGTAACTTTTTCACTATTATGTGAATCTTTTACACTCTTTCTCGGTACCCTTGTACGGGATTTGTCCTGGGTTGCGAGCCCGCTCTCATTTTGTGTCCTGCGCCCGGGAATAAAAAAAGCCCCCGACTGGGCGGGGGTAAAGTGGATCGGGGCATGCAGTAGCCCTATTTAGCGGCTGATCCTGAGCCCTTCGGCATTGAAAACAAGGCAATTTTGCGGGGCAAAGAAAACATCCATCTTCTGGTACGGATGAAACTCCCCATCCCCTGCCAGCAGCAGCTTGAAGCCGTCGGTGCCGCAGCACTGGCCGAACAGATAGGTGCTGTTGCCAAGACGCTCCACTACCTCGCAGGTAAAGGCGAGGTGGATCCCCTCTGCGCCCGGCACCACATGCTCGGGACGCAGGCCAAGGGAGATCTCGCTGCCCGGCTCGAGTCGCTCGGTGAGGATGGGCAGGGTGAGCTCCTGCTGGCCGGCTACCCTGACCCGGATCTGCTCCGGGCTCCAGGCCAGAACGCTGGCTGGCAGGAAGTTCATCTTGGGTGAGCCGATGAAACCGGCCACGAAACGGTTGCAGGGCTTGTAGTAGAGCTCCATTGGCGAGCCGACCTGTTCCACCTTGCCATAGTTCATCACCACTATCTTGTCGGCCAGGGTCATGGCCTCCACCTGGTCGTGGGTCACGTAGATCATGGTGGTCTTGAGTTCCTGATGCAGCTTGGCGATGTGCAGGCGCATCTCGACACGCAGCTCGGCATCGAGGTTGGAGAGTGGCTCGTCAAACAGGAACACTTTGGGGTTGCGCACAATGGCACGGCCGATGGCAACCCGCTGGCGCTGGCCGCCGGAAAGCTGCTTGGGTTTACGGTCGAGCAGATGAGAAAGCTGCAGAGTCTTGGCCACCATGCTGACCTGGTGGGCAATTTCCTCTTTTGGCACCCCATTGACCCGCAGGCCATAGCCCATGTTCTCCGCCACCGTCATGTGGGGATAAAGCGCATAAGACTGGAACACCATTGCCACCCCGCGATGAGCTGGGGCCACATCGTTGACCACTTGTTCATCAATGGCAATGTGGCCGTCCGATATCTCTTCCAGGCCTGCGATCATCCGCAGTAGGGTGGATTTGCCACAACCGGAAGGACCGACGAAGACGGTGAACTCACCGTCTTCTACATCCAGGTTGACGTTATGCAAGGTCACGTTGCTGCCAAAACGCTTGACCACATTGTTCAATCTGATACTCGCCATGAGCTTTAACTCCTTGATAGTAAATGCATTAGCTGCAGAGTCTCGAAGTAGTCAGCCCCTGCTGCGGCTTTTTTGCCCTGGGAGGGAGAAGGGGTTTCACACCGTTTCACTCTGTGGCTTTAAGGGGACTATATCAGTCAGGTGTAAGCGGTTGCACAAAATGCTGTTTCTTTTGTGCATGAGATCACAGCCTTGATATGTGCTACTAGCAGGCAGGGCAAGCACAGCTTACCGTAGAGTCATTCGGTGTAATCGTTACCTTTTTTCTGTTTAAGTGCACACCTGGAAGGCGTGCCAAGCAAGAATCAAGAGATAGAGCGAATTGATCCGGATCTGATGTATAGGGTTAAAGCATTTATTTATCATGATCTTAGTTAAGTTGGTGTGTGCGACTGCGATTTCCGACTTAACCGGTATGTAATCAAGATAAATTCTTAATTACACAATAACCGGTAAAAAATGCCACAAGTTACACTGGCTTGATGAAATTGTAACATTCACCTCACCTAGATGCTCGGCTAAGGCCTGTTTTCACCTGAGTTAGGGACAAGGAAATCATATGAAAATCAATAAATTGACCGTTTCAATGCTGTTGTCTTTGGGCGTGATGGGGCTGGGGCAGGTTGCCCGTGCCGCCGATGGCGAGCTGCTGGTGTGGGAAGACATCAAGAAATCCAATGGCATCGAAGAAGCGGTCAAGGCATTTGAAGCCAAGCACAACGTCAAGGTGAAAATCCTCGAAACGCCCTATGCCCAGCAAATAGAGAAACTGCGCCTGGATGGACCGGCCGGTATCGGTCCGGATGTGCTGGTACTGCCCCATGATCAGGTTGGCACCGCCGTGGTACAGGGGTTGATCAGCGAAATCAAGCCAAGTGCCGACTATCTGGCAGGTTTCACCAAGCCTGCTGTAGACGCCCAGACCTATGAAGGCAAGCTCTATGGCCTGCCCAAGGCAGTCGAGACCATCGTCATGGTCTACAACAAGGATCTGCTGCCCAAGGCACCGGAAAGCTTCGACGAGCTGATCAAGGCTTCCCAGACCCTGCGCGCAGAGAACAAATACGGCCTACTCGCCAAGTTTGACGAGATCTATTACTCCTACGGCGTAGTGGCAGCCATGGGGGGCTACATCTTCGGCCAGAACCCCAACGGTTCACTCAACGTCAAGGATGTTGGCCTGGCTAACCAGGGGGCAGTCGACGGGGTCACCTTCCTTAAGCGCTTCTATACCGAAGGGCTTTTCCCTGCTGGCATTGTCGGTGAGACCGGTGCAAACGCCATCGACTCTCTGTTTACCGAGAAGAAGGCGGCGGCTGTTATCACAGGACCTTGGTCGTTCCAACCTTACAAGGATGCCGGTGTGAATTATGGCGTCGCCCCGCTGCCGACACTGCCCAATGGCGAACACATGCGTTCCTTCCTCGGCGTGAAGGGGTACAGCATTTCAACCTATTCCAAGCAGAAAGAGCTGGCACAGCAGTTTATCGAGTTCATCAATCAGCCTGAGTACGCCAAGGTCCGCTTCCAGAAGACCGGTGAGATCCCGCCGCTCAAGGCGTTGATCGACGATCCGCTCATCAAGGACGACGAGAAATCCCGGGCCGTAGCCATTCAGGCTGGCTTCGCCATCCCGATGCCAAGTGTGCCCGAGATGCAGGAGGTGTGGACCCCGGCCAACAGTGCACTGCAGCTCGGTGTGACCGGCAAGCAGGATGTCAAGGCGGCTCTGGACGGCGCGGTCAAGAACATCAACATGCAGATCGAAGTCAATCACGCACAGCAATAACAACAGTCGAGCTCCGGCTCGATTCGGGCCGGGCGGCATCAGTGGTCGCCCGGGCTCTTAATGGAAAGGAGGTAAATTGTGGTTGTCGATTCCGAATCGTTCACCCAGATCGGTACAAGAACCCATCATGCCAAGGTTGCCGCGCTGCTCTCGCTGATACCGGGACTCGGACAGTGGTATAACCGGCAGTGGGTCAAGGGCACCCTGTTTTTCATCGTCATGGTTTGCTTCTTCGGCGTATTCCATGACTTCCTGTCCCAGGGCTTCTGGGGCCTGTTCACCCTCGGCACCGAGTTGCCGCGGGACAACTCCGTCTTCCTCCTGGCCAAGGGGGTCATCAGCGTACTGGTGGCCATCTTTGGTTGTGCTTTCTACTACTGGAGTATCCGCGACGCCTATATCAACGGTGATCGCCGCGATCGTGGCGTGGCCCTGACAAGTGTGCGCAAGCAATACCAGTTGCTGCTGAGCGAAGGATTCCCGTACCTGATGATCACCCCGGGCTTCATCCTGCTGGTGTTCGTGGTGGTGTTTCCCATCATCTTCGGCTTCTCCATCGCCTTCACCAACTACGATCTCTACCACACCCCGCCGGCCAAGTTGGTGGACTGGGTGGGGATGAAGAACTTCATCAACATTTTCAAGCTCGATCTGTGGCGATCGACCTTGCTTGACGTGCTGCAGTGGACCGTGATTTGGACACTGATCGCCACCACATTGCAATGCTCTGTCGGGGTGCTGCTGGCGATCCTGGTCAATCAGAAGGATCTGCGCTTCAAGCCGCTCATCCGCACCATCCTTATCCTGCCGTGGGCCGTGCCCGGTTTTGTCACCATTCTGGTGTTCGCCGGCATGTTCAACGAAACCTTTGGCGTCATCAATAACGGTATTCTGGCTTCTCTGGGTATTGACCCCAAGGCATGGATGACAGATCCCTTCTGGACCAAGACGGCCCTCATCCTGATGCAGACCTGGCTTGGCTTCCCGTTCGTCTTCGCCATGACCACTGGGGTGTTGCAGGCTATCCCGGATGATCTCTACGAGGCGGCCACCATCGACGGTGCCAGCACATGGCACAAGCTGACCACCATTACGCTGCCCCTGGTGTTGTACTCGATCGCTCCGATCCTCATCACCCAGTACACCTTCAACTTCAACAACTTCAACATTATTTACCTGTTCAACAACGGGGGACCTGCGGTGGCCGGTTCCAATGCTGGCGGCACCGACATCCTGGTCTCCTGGATCTACAAGCTGACCATGTCGTCATCCCAGTATGCGATTGCGGCGAGCATCACCATTCTGCTCTCCATCTTCGTGGTCGGCATTGCCCTGTGGCAGTTCCGTGCGACCAATTCGTTCAAGCAAGACGACATGGTGTAAGGAGAGCCAGCCATGAGTGCCAAACACAGTCTGAAAAAGAGTAATGCCATCCGCCTGACCCTAAGCTATTTGCTGCTGGCTATGGTTGCGGTGGTCATCATCTACCCCCTCATCTGGACGGTAGGGGCATCCCTCAACCCGGGCAGCAGTCTGCTCAACACCTCGATCATCCCGGAAAACTTCTCCTTTATTCACTACCAGGAGCTGTTTGATGGACGCATCGACTATGCCGCCTGGTACTGGAACTCGATGAAGATCAGCTTCCTGACCATGGTGCTGACCCTCATCAGTGTCAGTTTCACCGCCTATGCCTTCTCGCGCTTTCGTTTCCGCGGGCGGCAAAACGGCCTGATGCTGTTCCTGCTGCTGCAGATGGTGCCCCAATTCTCGGCCCTCATCGCCATCTTCGTGCTGGCCCAGATGCTCGGCCTGGTCAACAGCCACCTGGCATTGGTGCTGGTCTACGTGGGTGGCATGATCCCGATGAACACCTATTTGATGAAGGGTTACCTCGACGCCATCCCCAAGGATCTCGACGAGTCGGCGCGCATGGATGGGGCTGGCAACTTCCGCATCTTCATCGAGATCATCATGCCGCTCTCCAAGCCCATCATCGCGGTGGTAGCACTGTTCTCCTTCACTGGTCCGCTCGGTGATTTCATCCTGGCCAGCACCATATTGCGTACCCCGGATCAATTCACTCTGCCTATAGGTCTTTACAACCTGGTCGCCCAGAAGATGGGAGCCAGCTACACCACCTACGCGGCGGGGGCTGTGCTCATCGCGGTACCGGTGGCCATCTTGTACCTCTCCTTGCAGAAGTACTTCGTTTCCGGTCTTACCGCAGGTGGGACCAAGGGTTAATTCGTTAAACAGGACGTTCGACATGAAAATCAAGAAGACGCTGGTGATGGCGGCGCTGCTCGCCACCGGCATGTTGGGCATGCAGACCCAAGTCATGGCCGCCGAGAGTGCAGTGGTGCAACCAGTGGCGGTACCGCAAGCCTTCATCAAGGGGGCCGATGTATCCATGCTGGCCGAGGTGGAGAAGTTTGGCGGCAAGTTCTTCGATGCCAGCGGCAAGCAACAGGACGCCATGGCCATCCTCAAGGAGAACGGTTTTAACTACATTCGCCTGCGCCTGTGGGTGGATCCCAAGGATGCAGACGGTAAGCCTTACGGCGGCGGCAACAACGATCTGGCTGCAACGATAGAACTTGCCAAACGTGCCAAGGCGCACGGCATGAAGTTCCTGCTCGATTTCCACTACAGCGACTTCTGGACCGATCCGGGTCGTCAGAACAAGCCCAAGGCGTGGCGTGATATGTCGGTCGAGCAGTTGGCGGATGCGGTCTATGCCCACACCAAGGAGAGCATGGATGCCCTGGCCAAGGCTGGCGTGGTGCCTGACATGGTGCAGGTCGGCAACGAGATCAACGGCGGCATGCTGTGGCCAGAGGGCAAGAGCTGGGGCCAGAACGGTGGCGAGTTTGATCGCCTGGCGACTCTGCTCAAGGCCGGCGTGCGTGCGGTGAAAGAGCACGGCAAGGATATCAAGGTGATGTTGCACCTGGCTGAGGGTACTAAGAATGACACCTTCGTCTGGTGGTTTGACGAGATTGCCAAGCGCGAGGTGCCTTTCGATATCATCGGGCTCTCCTTCTACACCTACTGGAATGGTCCCATCAGCGCCCTCAAAGCCAACATGGATGACATCAGTAAGCGCTATGGCAAGGATGTGATCGTGGTCGAGGCCGCCTACGGCTACACCACGGACAACTGCGACAACGCCGAGAATAACTTCACCGCCAAAGAGGCGATCGACGGTGGTTACCCGGCCAGTGTACAGGGGCAGGCCGATTTCCTTCGCGATCTTATCAAAAGCGTGGTGGCGGTACCGGATGGGCGTGGCAAGGGCGTCTTCTACTGGGAGCCTGCCTGGCTGCCGACGCAGGGCGCGACCTGGGCAACCAAGGCCGGTATGAAGTACAACAACGACGACTGGAAAGAGGGCAATGCCCGGGAGAACCAGGCGCTGTTTGACTGCTCCGGCCATGTGCTTCCCTCGATCAAAGTATTCAACTGACCCGGTTTCAACCGATAGGGCGGCCGGCCATGGCCGGCGCCCCCTCGTCTTAGGAGATGTGTGATGTTCAAGTTTTCCCCGCTCAGTGAACGGGTGCCCGCCCTGTTGCATGGCGCTGACTACAACCCGGATCAGTGGCTGGACGACCCTCAGGTGTTCGAGCGAGATCTCGAGATGATGAAGCAGACCCATTCCAATGTGATGTCGGTCGGTATCTTCAGTTGGTCTTCCCTGGAGCCGGAGGAGGGGCGCTATGAGTTTGGCTGGCTCGATACTGTGATCGATCGCCTGAACGAGAACGGCGTGTCGGTCTTCCTCGCCACCCCGAGCGGTGCCCGCCCTGCCTGGCTTTCCCAGCGCTATCCCGAGGTGCTGCGGGTCAGCAAGGAGCGGGTCAAGGCGCTGCACGGTGGTCGTCACAATCACTGCATGAGCTCGCCTGTCTATCGTGAGAAGGTACGTGCCATCAACGGCGCTCTGGCCGAGCGCTATGGTCGTCATCCAGGTGTTATCGCTTGGCACATCTCCAACGAGTACGGTGGCGAGTGCCACTGTGAGCTATGCCAGGGGCGCTTCCGTGACTGGCTCAAGGCACGCTATGGCAGCATAGAAGCACTAAACCACGCCTGGTGGAGCAGCTTCTGGAGCCACACCTACACCGACTGGTCACAGATCGAATCCCCGTCACCTATCGGGGAAAGTTCGATCCACGGCCTCAACCTCGACTGGAAGCGTTTCAACACCGCTCAGGTGAGCGACTTCTGCGCCGAGGAGATCAAACCCTTGAAGGCGGCCAACCCGAGCCTGCCGGCCACCACCAACTTCATGGAGTACTTCTACGACTATGACTACTGGCAGTTGGCCAAGGTGATCGATTTCATCTCCTGGGACAGCTACCCCCTGTGGCACAACAGTGGCGATGACTCGACCCTGGCAGCCTACACCGCCATGTATCACGACCTGATGCGCACCCTCAAGGGAGGCAAGCCCTTCTTCCTGATGGAGTCGACCCCGAGCCTGACCAACTGGCAGCCCATCAGCAAGCTCAAGAAGCCAGGGATGCACATACTCACCTCCTTGCAGGCGGTGGCCCACGGCTCCGACTCGGTGCAGTACTTCCAGTGGCGCAAGAGCCGTGGTTCGGTCGAGAAGTTCCACGGCGCCGTGGTCGATCACGTTGGTCACATCGACACCCGGGTCGGCCGCGAGGTTCAGGCTCTCGGCGAGATCCTGGCCAAGTTGCCTGAGGTTGCAGGCAGCCGCGTCGAGGCGAAAGTGGCCATCATCTTCGACTGGGAGAGCCGTTGGGCCATGGACAACGCCCAAGGCCCGCGCAATGCCGGTCTCTTCTACGAGAAGACGGTGGCCGATCACTACCGCCCCTTCTGGGAAGCAGGGGTGGCGGTGGATGTCATCAATGCCGACTGCGCGCTCGATGGTTATGACCTGGTTATCGCCCCCATGCTCTACATGGTGCGCGATGGCTTTGCCGAACGGATCGATGCCTTCGTCAAACGAGGCGGCCAGTTTGTCACCACTTACTGGAGCGGCATTGTCAACGAGACCGATCTCTGTCACCTGGGGGGCTTCCCCGGGCCGCTGCGCCCTGTCCTTGGGATCTGGGCAGAGGAGATAGACAGCCTCTATGACGAGGAACGTAACGCCGTCTCGGGTCTTGCCGGCAACGAGGCCGGACTCTGTGGCCCTTACGAGGTGACCCACCTGTGCGATCTCATCCATTTGGAGGGTGCGAGGTCCTTGGCCAACTATGACGGCGACTTCTATGCCGGGCGTCCGGCGGTGACGGTCAACGAACACGGGGCAGGGCGTGCCTACTATGTCGCCTCGCGCAACAATCTGGCATTCCAGCGCGACTTCTTCGGACACCTCATCGATACCCTGGCACTGCCGCGCGCCCTGCCGGCCTTGCCGGATGGGGTCACCGCCCAGTGTCGCACTGACGGTGAGCAGGTGTTCGTGTTCGTGCAGAACTTCGCCAACGCCGAGCGCCTAGTCACGCTGCCGGGTGGTCACAGCGACATGGTGAGCGGCGAGGTGTTGGGCGACTCGCTGGTGATGCCGCCGTTTGGCTGCCGGGTGTTGCGTCGCGCCTGTTGATCGCGGGGCGGAGCCAGTGGCTTCGCCCTCTTTTTTCACGTTTAGGAGGTTCAAATGGTCAAGATGCAGGACTTTAAACGGCTGTTCGCCGCCGCCCTCGGCCACAAGGGGGAGAAATCAGCCGAGGCACCGCTCTCCGGGCTGGACGAAGCAGCCATCACCGCGCTCATCGCTGCCTTTGGTGGGCGCGACAACATCGTGGGCTTTGACGCCTGCCTGACCCGGCTGCGGGTCAGGGTCAATGCCTTGCAGCCGGTCGACAGCGAGGCGCTGCAGCGTCTCGGCGCCATCGGCGTCATCATCATCGGCGACGAGGTGCAGGCCATCTTCGGCAAACGCTCGGACAACCTGCGTCGTGAGCTCGGTCAGTGGTTCGAGCTGCACGAGCCGGAGCAGCACTAGGATGCACCCCCCGCTGAGCTGGCCACTGCTGGTCATGCTAGGTGCCCTCAGCGCCGGGGCTGGCGCCGCCCCCCACAACCTGGCCATCCGCGGGGCGGATGTGTCCACTCTGGCCGAACTCGAGCGCCTCGGCGTGCACTATCAAGACGGAACGCGGCAGGGGGAACTGCTGACCCTGATGCGCGAGCGCGGTCTCAACCTGGTACGCCTGCGGTTGTGGGTCGATCCCCACTCCGCCAAAGGGGAACCCTTTGGCGGTGGCAACAACGATCTGGGAAGGGTGATTGCACTGGCACAGCGCAGCCGGGCCCTCAACCTACCCTGGTTGCTCGATCTTCACTACAGCGACTTCTGGGCCGACCCCGGCAAGCAACACACGCCACGCGCCTGGCTGGGCAAATCGGACGCCGACCTGGCAGCGGTGCTGCATGATTACAGTGCCACCGTCATGCGCCGCCTGCGTGAGGCTGGGGTGCCACCGCAGATGGTGCAGGTCGGCAACGAACTCAATAATGGCATGCTGTGGCCGCAGGGGCGACTGCACCGGCGGGAAGAGGCCGAGTTCGACCGTCTGGCTCAGCTGCTCAAGGCGGCTATCGCCGGGATCCGTGCTGGCAGCGAGGGGGGGAGCCCCCCGCGCCTGATACTGCATCTGGCCGAAGGGGGCGATGAGGCACAGTGTCTGCGCTGGTTCAAGGCGATGCAGGCGCGGGATGTGCCGTTCGATCTGGTGGGTCTCTCCTTCTACCCCTACTGGCACGGATCCTTGGGTGACCTCTCGCGCACCATGAACAGCCTGGCTACCCAAATCAGGCGCCCACTCCTGGTGGTCGAGACCGCCTATGGCCACGACACCGTCAACCAGGACGCAGTCCGCAATGCCTTCGGCGAGCAAGAAGCCGCGCGCGGCGGGTTTGCCGCGACGCCCGAGGGGCAACTGGCGTTTCTCGATGCCCTGCGTGCCGCTATCGCAGCTGTGCCGGATCGGCTCGGACTCGGGTTTGTCTACTGGGAGCCTGGCTGGATCCGGGTCCCCGGCGACAGCTGGGCCAGTCATGCCGGCATGACATTCCTCGGGATAGACGAACCCCTCGGCAATGGCTGGGAGAACCAGGCCCTGTTTGATCGGGAGGGCAGAGGACTGCCGTCGCTGGCCGCCTTCGCCCGGACCCGCTGACTATTTCACGTTAAAGAGATGACAACAGCACCATGAAGACTGACATGAAAAAGACCAAAATCGTCTGCACCATCGGTCCCAAGACCGAATCCAAAGAAATGCTCGGCAAGATGCTCGACGCCGGCATGAACGTCATGCGCCTGAACTTCTCTCACGGTGATTACGAAGAGCACGGCACCCGTATCCGCAACCTGCGTGAAGTGATGGCCGAAACCGGCAAACACGCAGCCATCCTGCTGGATACCAAGGGTCCGGAAATCCGTACCATGAAGCTGGAAGGTGGCAACGATGTCTCTCTGGTTGCCGGCCAGACCTTCACCTTCACCACCGACCAGACCGTGGTTGGCAACAAAGACAAGGTCGCCGTGACCTACGCCGGCTTTGCCAACGACCTGCGTGTCGGCAACCGCATCCTGGTGGATGACGGCCTGATCGGTCTGGACGTCATCGAAATCACCGAACGTGAAGTCATCTGCAAGGTGCTGAACAACGGTGATCTGGGCGAGAACAAGGGCGTCAACCTGCCGGGCGTCTCCATCAAGCTGCCGGCCTTGGCCGAGAAAGACAAGCGTGACCTGATCTTCGGTTGCGAGCAGGGCGTGGACTTCGTTGCCGCCTCCTTCATCCGCAAGAAAGAAGACGTGCTGGAAATCCGTGAGCACCTGAAGGCCCACGGTGGCGAGGCCATCCAGATCATCTCCAAGATCGAAAACCAGGAAGGCCTGGACAACTTCGACGACATCCTGGCTGTCTCCGACGGCATCATGGTTGCTCGTGGCGACATGGGTGTGGAAATTCCGGTTGAAGAAGTGATCTTCGCCCAGAAGATGATCATCACCAAGTGCAACAAGGCACGTAAAGTGGTCATCACCGCCACCCAGATGCTGGATTCCATGATCAAGAACCCGCGTCCGACCCGCGCCGAAGCCGGTGACGTGGCGAACGCCATCCTGGATGGCACCGACGCCGTCATGCTGTCTGGCGAATCCGCCAAGGGCAAGTACCCGCTGGAAGCCGTGACCATCATGGCCACCATCTGCGAGCGTACCGACGCCGTGATGCCGTCCAACCTGTCTGCTGCCAACGACAGCAACAAGCTGCGCATCACCGAAGCCGTGTGCAAGGGTGCGGTCGAGACCTCCGAGAAGCTGGACGCCCCGCTGATCGTGGTTGCCACCGAAGGCGGCAAGTCTGCCAAGGCCATTCGCAAGTACTTCCCGAAAGCCTGGATCCTGGCCATCACCACCAACAAGAAGACTGCTGCCCAGCTGGTCCTGACCAAGGGTGTGGTTGCTCACGTGGTTGACAGCATCGCCTCCACCGACGATTTCTATCGCATCGGCAAAGACGCAGCGCTGCAAAGCGGCATGGGTCTGAAGGGTGACGTGGTCGTCATGGTCTCCGGTGCCTTGGTACCGAGCGGCACCACCAACACCGCCTCCGTGCACATGCTCTGAGCTGGAGTCGAGTCTTTCTAGTCCCATACTAGACTTAAATATTATTAGCTAACTTTAGCTACTCAGAACCCGCGATGCTCCATATCGCGGGTTCTTTATTTCAAGAGGGGGTACGCATATGTTATAAATATGCGCTATCTTACCGCCTTGATATCACTGCAGAAAACGTGGTGTACCACCTTTCCATCTTCTGCGGGGCACTTCCATTTTACCTATGCTTCTGAAGAGCTCATACATCACAGTCAGTAGCATTTCATCAAACTTGAGCAAATAGTTCAGCACATTATGCAATAGCAGATGACGTTCTTCTAAGTCATCGTGATACACCATGCTAATATCGTATATTCCCTACTCCTCAAACTTATTCCTATACGTATTACAGTTGTAATATGTTCTGGGTGCACTGCTCAGTGATTTCCAGCCTTTGCCTAATCGACGCCAAAGGTTAATATCAGTGACGGCGTATCATTTGTGGGCACGGATGGCGCCAGATAACGGCAGGCATGCGACCTCTTGGTTGGGTTCCAATACGCCAGCGAAGGAGGCGATCCGGGTCGGTTTCGATTACTTCAAAGGCAACCTGAATCGGGTCAGCGCAACAGCCAAGTTCTCCGAGCATGAGTACCATTTGCATGTGGTCGAGCTACATAACTCCTGCCCCAGCACCAAACCAGTCTGGCCGCGCTGGTAGCGTTTTGTTCCATTCTGATGGGCAAGCCGGTGCAGGAGCAGATGGTAGTGCTGGGTGACATGACGCTAGGCGGTGTGGTCAATCCGGTTGAGGATTTGGCTGGCAGTCTGCAACTGGCAATGGACAGTGGCGGAAAACGGGTATTGTTGCCGATGGCGTCAGCCTCGGATATTCCAACCGTACCGGCGGAGATCTTCTCCAAGTTTCAAATCAGCTTTTATGCTAATCCGGTAGATGCCGTCTACAAGGCATTAGGGGTTCAGTAGTCAGCCAAAAAAAAAGAAGTATCAGGTAGGGTGAGCTACATGCTCACCCTCTGCCTCAGATTCATATTTTCGCGGCTTGAACACTACTGCATTCCTGCCGGTAGACATCCAGATAGAGATATCCGTAGCTGGCTTTGGGATTAGCCAGACACACCCATTCCCCTTGCTGCAACGTCACCAATTTATCTTGGTCACTCAGTAGTTCTCCTTGTTGAAAGAGCTTTCTAAGGCGCTCAATAAAACTCGGTATAACGGTATCAATGTCGGTGAGCCATTGCTCGTCAGCATCGCCATAGACGCCGCAGCGATCCCAAAGCAGGGAAACCCTGCTTCGTTCAACAATTGCACGTGCGCCAAAACGTGGCTGAACTTGGGTGTGTAATCCCCAACTCCCTATGGTTCGCATTTTCTGTGTACTCCTAATGATGGTAAGTCGTTGTAGAGCTCACTGCTGGCTATGCCTTCTTCCTCCATGGGCCCCCTGACCGGCGTGGCAGTTACAAATTTCCTCGTTCTGCCAGCGACACCACACCCTCAGTACCGACGACCAGATGATCCAAAATCCGGATATCCACTAGTGCCAAGGCATTCTGCAGGCGCAGGGTGATCTCGATATCTGCCCGGCTGGGTTCCGGGTATCCCGACGGGTGGTTATGCACCAGTATCAGAGCGGCAGCATTGTGGTGCAGTGCCCGCTTGACGACATCGCGAGGGTAGACGGTCGCAGCGGACAGAGTGCCAAGGAACAGCTCCTCGTAGGCCAGGATCCGGTGTTGGTTATCGAGGAACAGTGCTGCAAACACTTCGCGGTCTCGTGTTTGCAGCAGCCCTTGCAGCGCTTGTTGTGCCAGGTATTTATCGGTGAGAGCTGTGCCCTTGGCGAGTTTCTGGCGGGCAACGGCTTGGGCGATGGTGAGCAGGTCATCGTCGGTGACAAGGTCAGTCACCCGGTAGGTGCCGGGGGTTTCCCCGGCGATCAGTTTGTGATGCAACATGATTGTGCTCCATACACCATCGTCCCACCGCGTTGGATGCGGCAGGGTTGGCGAGGTAGTTGGTTAATGGGTTACTGAATGGGGGGTGACTGCAGACTTGGTTGGCGGTGTTCTGGCCGCCAGGGTGTGCGGGGTGTAGTCGTGCAGCGGAATGTGGTAACTGGTGGCGAGCAAGTTACCTACCTGTGTTAGCCAGTAGTGATCCAAGTGATCGCACAGCCATTGCGCCAGTGCATCACCCCGTTCGTTTTCATAGCGCAGGTAGAGGGCGTAACCGTCTACCGGCTGGCTTTGGTCATGCACTGCTTCAATCTGACCATCATGCTCAAGATAAGCCTCCAGCTCGATGGCGAGCACGGCGTTAATCATCTTCGGTCTCCTTGTCAGGGATGGGGTCACTCGCCACGGCATAGCCGCGATGGATGCAGATGCGTTGCAGGTCGGCCAGAAAGTTGGCCAGTACGCGAGGTTGCTCGGTGAGCGGGACTGGTCCTGCCTGGCAATGCCAGAAACAGCGACGTTCGGGGTCGATGCAGATTTCATCCCTCGGCCGGCTCATGGTGTGCCAGTCCTCAGCATTGGTGAGGGAGATCAGTTGCCACTGCACGCCAGACCAACGGACCTGCAGGGTGACGGTGCGGATGTGTGGACTATCCGGTGTCAGGTGCAGCAGCCATCGCTGACTACTGCGGGTGGGGGGTATCTTGGCGTTGGCGGCAACTTGTCCCAACCACTGACGTGAGTAGTGGGAGAGCGCTAATTCTTGGCTCATCGTGTCCTCCTAATCTCCTGCGACGGTGACGCTGAAGCATTCCAACCGGCAGTAGGCAATGAAGTTGCTCTGCCAGATGCCGAACAACTCCCGCGCCTCAGCCAGCCGCAGCGGTCCCCAGCCCAACATGGTGTGTTCCCCATCGAGGAAGTTGAAATCGAGCTCCTTGCAGAGCTCAGCATCTTGGCCCGGCCCCTGGTAGCTGAAGTCGGTGACGTAATCGAACAGCCAGCCATCAAGCCCACGGATCAGGCGGATCTCGACCGGGTGTACGCCGCCTTGCTCGGCGCTGTAGCCGGGATTGCGAAAGTTGAAGGTCAGTTGGGTTAAGCGATCGATATTGAGCTCGGTTTTAGCGATTTCCTGGTTGAGCAGAACTAGCAATGCTTGGGCTACGGGCAGGGCAAAGCCGTCCCGGAAAAAAGGAATGGTCATGGTGTTTCCTCATTGAGTTCCAGCAGGAGAGCGCCCCTGCGTTTTGCTTTGAAGTGATGGGTCAGTCGTTTAACCAATCCCACAGTTTGCTGACGCCATAGGCTGCGACGGCGCCCACGGCAAGGGGGGCTAACAACGGGGCGGTGGCAATACCGGTCACCGATACTACCGTTGCAGCAGCGCCACTACCTCCCGCAGTTGTGGCTAGGGTGCTGGCAGCAAGTCCAGCCGTTGCACTGGTGGCAGCCTTGCTTAACGTGTGACGAGCGACTTCGGCAGCCACCACCGTTGCTACAGCGGTCTGCAGCAGCTTGGGGGGATGCTGAATCCCTTCAATACACCAAGTGACAAACAGCTCACTGTTGGCAAACGGCTGGCCCTGCTCTCCTTCACTGAGTCGGGCGTAAGCCCGTGTCAGGCTTTCCTCTCGACTGAACAGGCGTTGAGTATGGGGTTTGACTTCAATAGCGCAGTGCAGACTGAATTGAGCCAACGAGGTCAGCGTCAGTTGGCCTGAATGCTTTCCTGAAGCGGATGGTAGACAGTGAATGATCTGGTCATGGCCAACAAAGATGCCATGATGGTGGCCTTCAGACTGTGGTGTTACCAAGTGATCGCCGATAATGAAATGTCGTGTCATGGGGTGATGATCCTCATCAAGAGTTGGAAATGAAAAAGGGCGTCACCATTACGGTGACGCCCTTTGGCTTTGTTTTTCCTGAGCGGGCTAATTGCCGCCCAAGGTTATCTTCAGTGGTTGATGAAACTGGGGGGTGAAGGTGGAAACAGGTAGCCGAGTGACTTGGTTGTGAGCGAGCACCTCGGTCGCCTGAATAATGGCGATGGACTTGGCCTGCTCTACCTGGGCGCAATCCACTTCTGTAAAGCCGCCACCATAACGAGTAGCGGAACTCCCACCGAATGGCTCAACCTCCAGCGTTGACTCGGCCAGCGCTTTGCCCTTTTTGTCATTAAACTGCAGCGTGATATACAACCGCCCAAACTCATCGGCTCCCCCACTATCTAAAGAGAAGTGATACGCGCAGACGCCCTGGTTGGCGTAGACGGTGTCGGTGTGCTGGATAGAGAGATAACGTTGTTCTTGGGCACTGCAGGCGATGGCCGAGAATATCAGCGTGGAGGCCAATAAATACCGATGTATGTCTTTCATAGAAATCCTCGTGACAATTACTTTCTCTTAAACCACTTAGTTATTTACGCCCAAGGTATCTGAATATTTCTTTGCCATTGTAAAAGCCAACCAGGTCTTCCTCATTCTTATACTTCTTATTTGGTTGAAATTTGACAACAGTGCCAGGTCGACACATATCTTTCAGTGAAATATTGAATTTTTCATCAGGCGTAACTGTGTAACCAATGGCAATTTTCTGTGGGGAGCCCGCAGTGGCGATCCAGCCCCACATGCCTGCTTCACACTCACCGAAGGGCTGACTGCGAACAATGACCATTGAAAGATTACTGATTTCAGTTGCGATACATTTTCTATTTAACTTCAAATGGGCGTTACACCAAAATGGTTTCCCTGTTTTGTCCTGCACTAGTGCAGGCAGAAAGCCTGTGAACGGCTCTGCTGCCCGTAGTGATAGACTTCCAGACATAAGCGTTAGTAGTAAGCAGAATGTCAGCTTTTTCATTTTTTATCTCACCGAATAACTATTATTAAATAGAGGCGTATGGCTATCACTAGGAACGGTAAACCACACTACTTTTCAGTTGCTCTGAGATCTGAGTATGCGTTGTACGCTGGAGATACTGATCCCCGTGCGCTTGGCAATTTCAGATCTTGGTAATCCTTTGGCAACCAGTGCAAGAACTTCATTACCTTTTGCCATTGCAGTAGGCTTACGCCCCTTATAGGCACCTCGGCGCTTGGCTAACTCAATACCTTCAGCTTGCCGCTCCAACATCAATTCTCGTTCAAAGGTTGCGATAGCACCGATCATGGTGAGCATTAACTTGCCGGTAGGCGTTGAGGTATCAATCCCCAGATTTAATATCCGCAATGCAACTTGCTTGTGTTGTAGAAATTCTGATATCTCCAATAGGTGACGAGTATTACGAGCCAGACGGTCCAGCTTGGTAACCATCACCACATCCCCCTCCTTCACATAATCCAAGAGGAGAGCAAGTTGTGGCCTATCATCACTGGCACCGCTAACCTTCTCTTGGAAAACCTTATTGCATTCGGCCAGCGCTCGAAGCTGGACTTCAAGGCTCTGACCTCCCGTACTAACACGTGCGTAACCTACCAGTGCCATGGTCTCCTCCCGGTCAATAGGGCAAGGTACACTGACCCCCATGGTCAAAAGTCTCGAAGAGACCTTCTTGACCTGAAAATGGAGGAAAATAGATGAAATGAGTGCCGATTTCGTGAGTGTCACTAGGGCTTGATCTATTGACTCCAAACTAGCGATGGAGAGAAATAACGGGACGCTTTGTGATAAACGTCCCGTCGTGATGGGTAGCAGAATAATGTGCTACTGATTGATTTGATTGGATGTAACAAGATGCCAACGTAAGTTATTGGCTTTGTGGCTCAGGCGTAGGTGGTGAAGAGGCCGCGTTTTTACCCAGTTTACTGGTCAGGGGCGAGGAACGAGGGTTGAGGCGTTTTGGTGCTGTTACGGTTGCCAAAGGCTGTGAGGTGGAAGATGACGCTATTATTGCTGGCTCAGGATAAAACTCCTCCAGCAGCATCGGCACCTCTTCATCGATATCCTCAAACTGGCCGTTACGCAGCAGCTCGCGAGCAGCCTGCTCCATCTGCTCAATGGCGAGCCCCGCTTCTTGGTCACGCTGGGCGGCCTCCTGTGCGAGCCTGACTGCCTCGGTCAGGTTGGTTTCCTCCCGCAAGGTTAAATCCACGTAGTAGACCGGGGTGCGGTAGGACTGGGCAGTGCTCTTGGCTCGCAACCGCAGGGTGAGCGGCAGATAGCGGGTATGGCCCCCGCTCACTGCCTCCAGGTACTTCAGTCGCGCCGCCAGGGTGCGTACCGAGTTGTAGCCGGTGGTGCGGAAGATAAAGCTGCCCAGCTCATCCCCTTGCCCCTCCACAAACAGGTTCAGTCGCCCGTACAGCTTGCAGCCCTGTTGCCCGGCAAAAGCGCAGCGCTCAGGTCCCTGGCAGCTGACCTCCTCCATGCCTTGCGCCCCGACGCGTCTTGCCACCTCCCCATTCCCGACACAGAGCGGCCTGCCGGTTTGCCGGTCAAACGCGCTGTATTCCGCCCGCAGATTCAGGTCGCTATCGTTGAACAGCACCCGCACCGGAATGGCGCGGATCTTGGTCTGCTCCTGCCCTTGGTTATTCTTTTGCGCTGAGTAGTGTTGATGCAGGGGATGGAGCAACCATCCCCCCTTTTGTTGTATCTGGGTGGTGAGGGTGAAGCTGTCATCCTTCTCCGGCACCCACTTATCCTGTTTTTGCACCAGCTTGCCGATGCAGATCCGCCCGATCACGGGCGGGGTGATCGCCAGTCCTTTGATCATGGTGTTTGCCTCAAGGGTTGAATGGTGAAACGGCGTACGCCGGGCACCGGTTTGACGTAGAGGGTGAGCAGGTCGGGATGATCCCGTCCGAGCTTATCCAGATCCGGTGCCAGCCGGTCTTTGCTGCGCTTCCAGGTGATCTTGCCGTCGGCAAACAGCCCGGCTGTCGCTTCACCCAAAGTGGCTTGCAGCCGCTGTTTGAGTTGTGACTCCTGCAGTTCGACCGTTTCTTTCTGCTCACGCAAACGCAGTAGCTCGCCAAACATCTGGTTGAACTCGGGGGAATCGGAGAGATCCACCGTCTGGCCATCATCGCGGGGGAAGAGCCAGCTCAGGGCATTGGCGGCATCACTGGATCCGTCAGGCTCTGGCTGCTGGTCTTGTTGCACCATCTGCCAGAACTGTGCTTCCCGCTCGGTGAGATCCTGGATCTTCTCCTCATCGCGCTTGATGCGGTAAATCCGGAAATCCTGGCCACCGATCAGCACTGCCACCTCAGCCCAGGCATGGCCGGTAACAGCCAGCTGATGCAGTACCTGACACTGGTAAGCCACCGGCACTCCTTCCTCCCACTGGGGAGCGCTGTGATAGCTGGCAGTTTTGATCTCCAGAATGCCAGGCCCATCGGGGTGGCCGACTACCTCCCGATCGAGGTTGGCGAGCATGAAGGGTTGCTCGGGGTGTTGCAGCACCGCATTGACTCGGCGCACCTTGTAACCGGTGCGTTTGGCGTAGACCTGTGCCAACACAGGTTCCAGCTCAATGCCCCACAGCACCGCTTCCTTGTGGGAGATATCTTCCGGCTCCTTGCGACCGGTCTTCTCCAGCCACAGACTGAGCGGGCATTTGTAGGGAGATAGCCCCACTGCCACGGCGGCATCGGAGGAGCCAATGCCGAGTTTGCGGATAGCGAGCCACTGCTCGCGGGTTAATTGGGTAGTGGAGGCCAGCCGCAGGGCCTGGCCGTATTTGGATTTTGCTTTCATGACGACTCCTTGTTAACGGCATAAATGGCTACGCCCGGATTGGCTTGCGCCAGTCCGGGTGAGGTCGTTATGCGGTTTGAATAGGGAAGAGGAATTACTGCAGCAGGGTAAGGGCTTGGTTCAGGGCTTGGGATTTGAGTTGGGCTCCCTGACCGAACCAGGCGGAATCGAGTCGATGGTCCTGACTGCGAGCACGGCGGTGGTGATCGACATATTCCGTGACAGCATTAACCAGCCCCCAGGCGGTATTGCGGGAGCTGACAAGTTCTGAGCCCATGCCTGCGCCCTGATAGAGCTCATGCAGCCGTTGTACCGGCTTGGTGAGGATGATGTTCTCCTCATCCAGCGGTTGCGCCAACAGGTCGCTGAAAAAGCGCAGCGCCTCTTCGGGGGCGACGGGCCGCTGTGCCAGCGCCTTGGTCTGCGCCTTAAATTCATCCCAATGAGAGAGCCCCAGCCCGAGCGACTCTTTGACGGCAGCGGCATCGAACTGAGTAGAGTGGGGCACCTTGATGGCACCGGTAGCACCGCGCAGTGCCATCTGTAGGGTGTTGTTGCAGACTACCCGCAGCGAGGTGAACTGCGCCGTGGTGCAGAGCGTGCCGTCGCAGCTGGTCGCCAGCAGCAGATAGGACTTTACCAAGTCATTGCCTTTGAGTTTTAGATCCTGGCCGGTCTTAGCGAGTGCCCACAGCTTGCGGCCGCCTTTGAGCGAGCCTGCGGTCTCCAGCTCAAAGCCTCCGGCTTCCACCAGGTCTTGATAGAAATGCAGCACCTCGTGAGGCTGTACCACGTTGTAGCGACTTGAGACCACCGATAGGGGGGCGAGGGTATCGGAGCGATACAGCACCTTGCTGTCGCTGTAGGGGCGGATATGCAGTGCATCGGAGGCGACGTTAAACATCACGTCGCTCTGCTCGATGGTCCAATCCATCCCAGCTGCTTGCAGCCAGATATCGAGAGATTGCTGTGGGGGCAAGACATTGCCAAGGCCATGCCAGGGCGTTTGACCGGTGTAGGCCATTGTGTCGATCAGGTGAGCCATGAGAAATCTCCAATGAAAAAGGGACTGCACAGAGCAGTCCCTTGGGTAGGTTCATGGAGATAATATATATCTGAAATCAATTCAAATGAGACCTGTTGGCTTCTCTGGTTTCTAGCTATGGAATGCGCGCTGTGGCTGCACTGTGGTGTACAAATTGAAAGGTGGGACTCAAAAGGAAGTAAGGAGGGATCAGGGAAAGAGAAGGGCCTATCAGATTTTAGATAGGCCCTTTTGATAACAATTATGCATGCCTAGCGTTGCCTAGTGTGTACGCAAAAGTGTACTCAAACTAATAATGGCTGCGCATTGTGATTGCATGTCATTGAAAGTAATCTATAATTTTATTTTAGACGTTGAACAGGAAGTTCATGATATCGCCATCTTTGACGATGTAATCTTTCCCTTCAGCGCGCATCTTGCCCGCTTCCTTGGCGCCTTGCTCACCCTTGTAGTTGATAAAGTCTTCAAAGGCGATGGTTTGGGCGCGAATAAAGCCTTTTTCAAAGTCAGTGTGGATTTTGCCTGCCGCTTGCGGGGCGGTGGCACCGACCGGAATAGTCCAGGCGCGCACCTCTTTCACACCGGCGGTGAAGTAGGTCTGCAGGTTGAGCAGCTGGTAGCCGGAGCGGATAACGCGGTTCAGGCCCGGCTCTTCGATGCCAAGGTCAGCCATGAACTCGGCGCGATCTTCGTCGTCCAGTTCGGCGATGTCCGCTTCGATGGCGCAGCAGACCACGACCACGACCGCGTTCTCGGCGGCAGCGATTTCACGCACCTTGTCCAGATAGGGGTTGTTCTCGAAGCCATCTTCCGCCACGTTGGCGATATACATGGTGGGTTTCAGGGTCAGGAAGTTGAGGTGGCTCACGGCGGCCAGCTCTTCTTTATCCAGCTTCATGCCGCGGATCATCTGACCGTTTTCCAGCGCGACCTTGATCTTCTCCAGCACTTCCACTTCCAGCTTGGCATCCTTGTCGCCGCCTTTGGCACGCTTGGACTGACGGTGAATGGCGCGCTCGCAGGCGTCCAGATCCGACAGGGCCAGCTCGGTGTTGATCACTTCGATGTCGTCGGCAGGGGAGACCTTGCCGGCAACGTGAATGATGTTCTCGTCGTCGAAGCAGCGCACAACGTGGCCGATCGCTTCGGTTTCACGGATGTTGGCCAGGAACTGGTTACCCAGACCTTCACCCTTGGAGGCACCGGCAACCAGACCGGCGATGTCGACGAATTCCATGGTGGTCGGCACAACGCGCTGCGGATTGATGATGGCAGCCAGCTGATCGAGGCGCGGGTCCGGCATCGGCACCACACCTGTGTTCGGCTCGATGGTGCAGAACGGGAAGTTGGCGGCTTCGATACCGGCCTTGGTCAGCGCGTTGAACAGGGTGGATTTGCCTACATTGGGCAGGCCCACGATACCGCATTTAAAACCCATGGATTGTTACCTTACTTGATGGATGCTGTTGGGGGTCGCCCGCAGGCGGCCCATGTCATGCTTGTTCTGGTCGTTGCTCATGTACCGGCACAATGCCCGTACAGGGTCAAACCGACCTAACCCTTTTCCGCCTTGAAGCTGTGCAAGCGATTCATGGCCTTGGTCATATCTTGTTTGAACAGGATGTCGGTGGCGCGCAGGGACTCGTCCAGCGCGGCGTCGATCAGGTTCTGTTCACTACTGGGGGCCTTGGTCAGGACGAAGCCAGCCACCTGCTCTTTGCTGCCGGGATGGCCGATCCCGAGACGCAGCCGGAAGAAGTTATTGTTGTTGCCCATCTTGGCGATGATGTCCTTGAGGCCGTTATGGCCACCGTGACCACCACCTTGCTTGAACTTGGCGATGCCCGGCGGCAGATCCAGTTCGTCATGGGCCACCAGAATCGCTTCCGGCTCAATCTGATAAAAACGCGCCAGTGCGGCCACCGCCTTGCCAGAGAGGTTCATATAGGTGTTCGGGATGAGCAGCCGCACATCCTGCCCCTCGACCAGGATGCGGGCAGTATGGCCGAAGAACTTGGGTTCTTCACGCAGGCTGACATTGTGCCAGCGGGCCAGTTGCTCCACATACCAGGCGCCCGCGTTGTGGCGGGTCTTGGCATATTCCGGGCCGGGGTTGCCCAGTCCGACGATCAGTTTGATTTCGCTTGTCACGCTTGATGTCTTCACTCGCAGCTGCCGTGGGCACACTACCCAGGGCAATAGGACGCAATATTCTAGCCGCCGAGTGGCGATCACTCAACCAATGCGCATGTTATGGCGGGATTTGCAGCATTATTGCGGCCAATGGGTGGCTAACGGTGGGCAAACGGGCCTCTTGCATGAGGCCCGTTTCAGCTTGCCGATGGATTGTGCCCGGTTGACTACCGTCGTTATTTGGTACGCAGCAGGGTGACGGTTTCTTCATCCAGTGCGGTCAGGGTGGGACGGGCATCGCGCACATACTCCACGAAAGACGCTGCATCGGTGCCGCAATCCACGCCGTTGGCTTTGCAATCGAGGGGCTGGCCCGGGGCATAGACGGCGCTCAGCAGTTCGCCGTCTTGTGCCACCTTCAGCACCGGGAAGGCGGTCAGCTTGCCATTGACGCTGGCGATGTCGACCCGCTCGCTCCGGTGGCGCTGGGCATTGGCCAGTGCTTGCCAGCCATCGTTGCCGTTGGCGCTGTAGGCGTTCATCACCACCCGATAGTGCTGGCTATCCACCAGATCTTGCCACTCGCCGCTTGCGGTCTTGCGCTGCAATTGGGTCAGGGTGCCCGCTTTGCCTGCGTCGGTCTCCTGGAAGGTGTAACGCAGGTGGCCGCCATAGGGGAACTTGCCGGCATGGGCGCTGGCGGGCAGGGTGGCGGTGATGGTCTCGGTCAAGAGGGTGCGCACCTCAGCGCCAGTCAGGGTCAACACCGAGAGCTGGTTCTTGAACGGCAGCAGGGTGAGGGCACTATCCCCCTCACGCCATTCGCCAGCAGGCAGGTCGGCGCGCACGCCCCCCACCGCAACCAGAGAAAAATCGACCGGGCCGCCGGTCAGGGCTTGCACTGCTGGGGTATTGGCCCAGTAGAACTCCCCTTCGGCAACCAGCGGCGCTACATCTGAGCCGTGGCTGTCGCTGCCGTTGTCGCCGGGGCGACGGGCATTTTGCAGTTGCTCGGGGATGGTGCCGATCACCGGGCCATAAGCTTTCTCCAACGCCGGTTTGTAGTGGCTGTCGATGATGCCGCGCAGACGCGGATCTTCATCCACGGTCACCAGATTGGGCTGGCTGTCGACAAACTGGCTTGCCTCTTTGCTGCGGGCATCGTCGAGCGCTTGCTTGCGCGCCGCATCGGCGAAGAAGTCGCGGCTGGCCAGCAGGCTATTGTGGCCCTGGCAGTCGGTCACCTGACCCTGGCTGTCAAAGGTCACCTGTGCCAGACCGATGGCCTGGGCGTAGGAGCCTGCCTGCACCACGCAGGTTTTGCCGATGCCATCCGGATTGGTCACCAGCTTGGCGTAATCGCCGGTCTTGCCCCAGCCAATATTGCGAAAATCGCCGAGCAGGCTGTGGGAGTGGCCGCCGACGATGGCATCGAGGCCGTTTACCTTGGCCGCCAGTGCCAGATCCCGCTCGTTGCCGATGTGGGTGAGCGCCACGATCTGGTGGATCCCCTTGGCTTGCAGCATGTCGACCGTGGCCTGAGCCGAGGCAACCTCCTTGCCAAAGCGCAGCTTGCCGACGTTGGGGGCGATATTGCCCATGTCTTCCAGCACCAGACCGATGACGGCGACCAGCTGCTTGCCTTGCGGCAGGTTGTCGAGATCGGTGACCGGGCTCTTCTGGTTGCCGTCAAAGGCGTAGACCACGAAGGGCTTGAGGTTGTCAGCCTTGCTGAGGGCCGGATCGGCCTTGGTGTCGAGGTTGGCGGCCAGCACCGGGAAGTTGACCCCCTCGATGAAGCGGGCCAGCTTCTGGTTATCCAGATCGAACTCGTGGTTGCCCAGCGCCATGGCATCGAGGCCGAACTGGCTCAGCAACTCGGCATTGGCCATCCCCTCGTTGAGTTTGAAGTAGCCACTGCCCTGCCAGGCATCGCCGCCGTGCAGCAGCAGCAAGGGCTGGTTCTTGGCCAGCGCCTCGGCCTGATAGGCTTTCGCCATGGTCAGCAGGCGCGGATAACCGCCAAAGCGGGTATAGAGGGTGTCCGTCTCCCCCTGCTGGGCAAAGATCTGCCCTTTGATCTCGGCATTGACCGGATCAAACTGGGAGTGGGTGTCGTTCATGTGAGCCAGGGTCAGCACGAAGGGCGGGTTCTCTTTGGCGGGCTGACAGGCGAACAGGGCGGAGGTGAGGGTCGCGAGCAGGAGGGGACGCAAGCAATTCATGGGTAAATCCTTAAGCCTGCCGGGGGCAGGGTCGTACCAAATAGCAGAAAGTTGGAAAGAGAAGGTCCAGAAAGACGAAAACCGCCTGATGGCGGTTTTCGTTATTGCTGAATCTATCAATGCTCAAACATGGCAGAGATGGACTCTTCGTTGCTGATGCGACGAATGGCTTCGGCCAGTACAGTTGACAGCGTCAGCTGCTTGACCTTGCCGACCGCTTTCATCTCCGCAGTGAGCGGGATGGAGTCGGTGATGATCAGTTCATCGATCACGGAGTTCTTGATGTTCTCGACGGCGGAACCGGAGAAGACCGGGTGGGTAGCGTAGGCGAATACACGCTTGGCACCGCGCTCTTTCAGGGCCTCTGCGGCTTTGCACAGGGTGCCGCCGGTGTCGATCATGTCATCAACGATGATGCAGTCGCGGCCGGCAACGTCACCGATCAGGTGCATGACCTGGGAGACGTTCGGGCGGGGACGGCGCTTGTCGATGATGGCGATGTCGGTGTCATCCAGCAGCTTGGCGATGGCGCGGGCACGCACGACGCCACCGATGTCCGGGGAGACAACGACAGGAGACTCGAGGTTCTTGGACTTCATGTCTTCCAGCAGCACCGGGCTACCGAACACGTTGTCTACCGGAACGTCGAAGAAACCTTGAATTTGCTCGGCATGCAGGTCAACGGTCAGCACGCGATCCACACCGACGCTGGAGAGGAAGTCAGCGACAACCTTGGCGGTGATGGGTACACGGGCGGAGCGGACGCGGCGGTCCTGACGGGCATAACCAAAGTAGGGGATAACGGCAGTGATACGGCCAGCTGAAGCACGACGCAGAGCATCCACCATGACGATCAATTCCATCAAATTGTCGTTGGTCGGGGCACAGGTGGATTGAATGATGAAGATATCGCCACCACGTACATTCTCATTGATCTGTACGCTGATCTCGCCGTCGCTAAAGCGACCTACGGCAGCATTGCCGAGTTTGATAAACAGGCGATCTGCGATCTTCTGGGCTAGTTCCGGCGTTGCGTTACCAGCAAACAGCTTCATGTCAGGCACGGTTTGAAACCTCGGGGTTGCATCCAGTATGTGGGGGAGTCTGAAATCAGACCCTATCGTTTTGTGGCAAACGATTTATCAAGATAACGTACAAGGTGTCTGCTGCCCAATGAATGTGATGATACCGGTAACCCGAATCCGTGGCCGAGTGCAAAACCGGCCACGTTAATCATCATCAATACCGTTCGGTAAAATTGGCTGGGGTACTAGGATTCGAACCTAGGAATGGCGAGATCAAAACCCGCTGCCTTACCGCTTGGCGATACCCCAATCATTTGAACTGTTGCAATGTGGAGAAGAGAGGTGATATGTTCTCGCCCTTGGCGACAAACCCATCAAGTCCCTTCGGCACGCAGGCCAACACTTCCCGAGCAGTCACTTCGTCTTCAAATTGAGCAAAGACGCAGGCTCCTGTGCCCGTCATTCTTGACGGCGCGTATTCTAGCAACCAGCCGAGCGCATTGGCAACCTCGGGGTGGCGCTTTTTCACCAGTGATTCGCAATCGTTTTTCCACTCGCCTTCCAGCAGGTTGTCCAGCGCCATTTTAGGCGTGGCTCTCGGCAGCTCCGGATCCTGGAATACGGCCGCGGTCGCTACATGGCAATCGGGCTTGAGCACCAGATACCAGGCATCGGGCAGTTCGACCGGTTGCAGCCGCTCGCCCACTCCTTCGGCAAAGGCCGCCCGGCCACGGACAAAGACCGGCACATCGGCCCCCAGCTGGACGCCAAGCGCTGCCAGTTCATCTTCACTCAAACCCGCTTGCCAGAGGTGGTTAAGCGCCACCAGCGTGGTTGCTGCATCGGACGAACCGCCGCCAATACCGCCCCCCATGGGCAGCACTTTCTCCAGCCGGATATGGGCACCTTGCGGGCTCGGCAGGGTTGCTTGCAGCAGGCGCGCCGCCCGGATAATCAGATTCTGCTCATCCGGCACCCCGGGAATGGCCGGGCTCAGGGTGAGTGTGTCGCTATTCGGTATCACCTCGAACTCGAGCCAGTCGCTGTGGTTGAGGAAGATAAACAGGGTCTGCAGCTCGTGATAGCCATCGGGACGACGGCCATTGACGTGTAAAAACAGGTTGAGTTTGGCCGGTGCCGGCCAGCGTGTGGAAGCCATTAACGTGCAAGAGTCCATTGGTTGATCTGAAGCTTGAGGCGGCTGTTCTGGCCAGTCATGGTCAGCTGGTGCGGCAGGCGGTAGCCATCCTGATCCCGATAATCGCCATAGACGATCTGCCACTGGCCGTCGCGCACGCTGGCCAGACTGCTGTCGGGGTTGAGTTCAAACTCCGCCTGACCCGGCAGCCCCTTGATCCACTCTGGCAATCCCGCAACCGGAATATTCCAGCCGGTCAGTTGATAGATGAGTGCTTCGGCATCCTGGCTCTGGTGGCGATTGCCGTCGCTGTCGAGCAGGGTGATCTCCCCCTTGCTGCGGGAGAGTTCCAGAATGCTGGTGCCGATCAGGCTGGTGAGGTTGAGGCGATAATCCTCCCCATCCTGCTGCCAGTTGAGACGGGCGCTGCCCTTTTGCTGTGGCGTGATGATGGCCATCTTGCCGGATAGCTGCCAGTGGGTCAGCTGCTCGAGGCGGGTCCGCTCCTGGTTCCAGTTCACCTGGTCACGCTGGGGCTGGGTGGTGGCACAACCGGCCAGCAACAGCAGGCAGGTGAGGGTAAAAATACGTAGCAGCAAGAGACGGCTCCAGAGAGAGGAATTTGCCACAGTATACGGGGCGGCCGTATTGCTTTTAAAGACTTACCCTTTCTCGTACAATTGGCAGCCTTTGCACCCAGCGTATGAAATGATCGTCGCCCACTCATGAGTTTGCTTGCCCTCGGAATCAACCACAACACCGCCAGTGTCGCCTTGCGGGAACGGGTCGCCTTTGGCCCGGACTGCATCGATCGCGCCTTGCGTGAGCTGGTGAGCCAACCCGGTGTCAGCGAGGCGGTGATCGTCTCCACCTGCAACCGGACCGAACTCTATTGCAATCTGGAGGAGGAGCGGCAGGAGCAAGTGCTGCGCTGGCTGCAGCAGTTCCACGGGCTGGACGCGGCCGAACTGGTCACTGCCATCTATCAGCATCACGATGAAGAGGCGGTGCGCCACTTGATGCGGGTGGCGTGCGGGCTCGATTCGCTGGTGCTGGGGGAGCCGCAGATCCTGGGGCAGATCAAGCAATCCTACGCTCATGCCCAGCAGGCGGAGTCGGTGAAGGGGGCGCTGGAGCGGCTGTTCCAGAAATCCTTCTCGGTGGCCAAACGGGTGCGTACCGATACCGAGATTGGCGCCAGTGCCGTGTCGGTGGCGTTTGCCGCCGTCAGCCTGGGTCGGCGGATCTTCTCCGATCTCTCCCAGACCAAGGTATTGCTGGTCGGGGCGGGGGAGACCATCGAACTGGTGGCCCGTCATCTGCGCGAGCAGAACGTCACCAAGATGATGGTGGCCAACCGCACCCTGCAGCGTGCCCAGACCCTGGCGGCCGAATTCGGTGCCCAGGTGATGACGCTCGAAGAGATCCCCGACTATCTGCACGAGGCGGATATTGTCATCAGCTCGACCGCCAGCCCACTGCCCATCATCGGCAAGGGGATGGTGGAGCGCGCGCTGAAGGCCCGCCGCTTCAAACCCATGTTTCTGGTGGATATTGCCGTGCCGCGCGACATCGAAGCCGAAGTCGATGAGCTCTCCGATGCCTATCTCTACACGGTGGATGATTTGCAGGGGATCATCGAGCAGAACCTCGAAACCCGTAAACGGGCTGCCGCACAGGCGGAAGTGATCGTGCAGGAAGAGCGCGACGAGTTTATGGGGTGGTATCGCGGCCAGAGCTCGGTCGACCTCATTCGCGATTACCGCCATCAGTCACAGCAAGTGGCTGATGAAGAGTTGCAACGGGCCCTGCTGGCATTGGCGCAGGGCGAGAGTGCCGAACAGGCGCTCAAGGCGATGGCCCATCGCCTCACCAACAAATTGATCCACGCGCCGACCCAGGCGTTGCGCCAGGCTGCCTCCCAGGGGGATCAGAGCGAGCTCTCCCGCTTGCGGCAGGCGCTGGGGTTGTCACAAGAGCCATAATTTTCGGGCAACCTGCCGGTTGTCCCGTCCTCCATTGAGAATGCAAGAGTTATGAATCCGTCACTGATCAGAAAGCTGGAAGGCCTCATCGAGCGCCACGAAGAAGTACAGGCCATGCTCGGCGAGCCAGACGTGGTCTCGGATCAGGATCGCTACCGCGCCCTGACCCGCGAATATGCCCAGCTGGAAGATATCGTTCACGCCTTCCAGCGTTACCGTCAGGCGCAGGATGATCTTGAGACCACCCAGATGATGCTGGAGGAGGACGATGCTGACCTGCGCGAGATGGCGCAGGAGGAGCTGCCGCTGGCCAAGGCCAATCTGGAGGCGCTGGAGCAGGAGCTGCAACTGATGTTGCTGCCCAAGGATCCCAAGGATGACAATAACTGCTATCTGGAGATCCGCGCCGGTGCCGGTGGCGACGAGGCGGCCATCTTTGCCGGTGACCTGTTCCGCATGTATTCACGGTTTGCCGAGCGTCAGGGCTGGCGCGTCTCCATCGTCAGCTGCAATGACGGTGAGTACGGTGGCTACAAGGAGGTGATCGCCAAGATCGACGGCGAGCGCGTCTATGGCCGCCTCAAGTTTGAATCCGGTGGTCACCGGGTACAGCGGGTGCCGGAAACCGAATCTCAGGGCCGTGTGCACACCTCCGCCTGTACCGTCGCCGTGCTGCCGGAAGTGCCGGAAGCCGAGCAGATCGAGATCAACCCTTCAGATCTGAAGATCGACACCTTCCGCGCCTCCGGTGCCGGTGGTCAGCACGTCAACAAGACCGACTCGGCCATTCGTATCACCCACCTGCCGACCGGGCTGGTGGTGGAGTGTCAGGACGAGCGCTCCCAGCACAAGAACCGCGCCAAGGCGATGTCGGTGCTCTCCGCCCGCCTGCAAGCGGCCGAGGATGAGCGCCACCGCGCCGCCGAGCAGAGCACCCGCCGTAATCTGGTGGGCTCCGGCGATCGCTCCGAGCGCATCCGTACCTACAACTACCCACAGGGCCGCCTCTCCGAGCATCGCATCAACCTGACCCTCTATCGCCTCTCCGAAATTTTGGAAGGGGATCTGGACTGCGTCATCACCCCGCTGGTGCAGGAGTATCAGGCCGATCAGCTTGCCTCGCTGGCCGAGAACAACTGATGCAAATGGTGATCCGGCAAGCTCGCATTAAGTGTTCTGCCCATAAGGTGGAGTGGCACTGATGCAGATCCAGCAGGCCCGCGCCCATATCATGACTGTGTTGGCTGAGGGGGAGTCCCCCCGCGCCGACGCCGATGTACTGCTCTGCCATCTGCTCGGGTGTCGTCGCAGCTATCTGATGACCTGGCCCGAGCGTGAGCTGGATGCCGCCCAGCAGGCCACCCTGCAGACGTGGCTGGCCCGTCGTCTCAACGGCGAACCCATTGCCCATCTGGTGGGTGAGCGGGAGTTCTGGTCGCTGCCCCTCAAGGTGAGCCCGGCGACCCTGATCCCGCGCCCCGATACCGAGGTGCTGGTCGAGCAGGCGCTGACCAGAATCCCGCAGGGGCCGTGCGCCGTGCTGGATCTGGGCACCGGCACCGGTGCCATCGCGCTGGCGCTCAAGTCCGAGCGGCCCGAGGTCGATGTGTGGGCGGTGGATCGGATGGCGGATGCCGCGGCGCTGGCCCGCGAGAACAGCGCCGCGCTGGGATTGCCCATCGAGGTGCGTGACGGCAGCTGGTTCGAGCCCCTTGGCGAGCCGGATCGCGACAATACGCCACGTTTTGCAGTGATTGTCTCCAATCCCCCCTATATTGATGGCGCCGATCCCCATCTCGAACAGGGTGACGTGCGCTTTGAACCCCGCTCGGCGCTGGTTGCCGATGACGCCGGGCTGGCCGATATCCGCCACATCGTGGCCCATGCTCCCGCTTATCTGCTGACCGATGGCTGGTTGCTGCTGGAGCATGGCTGGGATCAGGGGGAGGCGGTGCGTCAGTTGCTGCGTGATGGCGGCTACCGCGAGGTAGCCACGGTGCGCGATTACGGGGATAACGACAGGGTGACGCTGGGCCTCTGCCCGCTGCGCTGACGGTTCCTCACTGTTACACGGCGGGTTGCCTGTGCGCCCCCATGCAAGGATTGAATATGGTTTTTGTGCTCAAACACCTGCACCTCACCCTGATTGCCGGGGCCGTGCTGATGTTTATGCTCCGCTTCTACTGGGTACAGACCGCCACTGGCCGAGCCTATAGCGCGCCGGTGATGAAGGTCAGCGGCTGGCTCAACGGTCTGGTGGTGCTCTCCGGCGTATTGCTCTGCATGGTGCTGGATCTCAACCCGCTCAATAACGGAACGCCCTGGCTCAGCGAGAAGCTGATGGCCATTCTGGTGCTGGTATTTCTGGCGGCGATGGCGCTGCGGCTGGCCAAAAGCAATCTGGTGCGCTGGTGCTCCTTTCTGGGGGCGCTCGGCTGGATCTACTTTATTGCCAAGTTGGCAGTGCTCAAACAGACGAGTGTGTTCGGCTAAGGCATGAAGAGAATGTTACACATAGACGAATGGACCGATTTCGAAGCCCACGACATCACCGAGCTGGCGTTGTCAGTCAGTGACGAGATTTATGGCTCGGTCGAGGAGGGGATGCGCGAGCTGAACCTGCTGGACGAGTGGCTGGACGAGCAGATCGAAGAGGGCACCTGCGACGAGGTGCGCCAGCAGTTGCTGCAAGGCTTCTACCACAGCCTCGGTTTTCATGGCGACTGGCAGGACTATTTTTCTGCCAACAACTGCGATCTCAATCAGGTGCTGGTTCAGCGCAAAGGGATCCCGGTCAGCCTCGGCATTCTCATCATCCAGCTGGGGCGCAAGCTCGGGCTCGATGTAGAGGGGATCTGCTTCCCCGGCCACTTCCTGGTGAGCTTTGCCGGTGGCGAGGGGGAGGTCTATGTCGACCCCTTTACCGGCGACGAGCTGAGTCTGGCCCGCATCGAGCTGCTGCTGCGCGGTGCGCTGGGGGACTTGGCGACCCTGACCCCCGACTACCTGCAGCCCTCCGGCCAGTGGGAGATCATCGAACGGCTGCTCAACGTCAGCAAGGGGGCCCTGCTGCGGGAAGACCGCATGCCCGAGGCGCTGCGTTGCAGCGAGCTGTTGTTGCGGATGAAGCCCGGCGATCCACTGGAGACGCGGGATCGCGGCTTTATCTACGAGCAGCTCGATTGCCCGCGCCAGGCTGCCGACGATTTTGAATATTTTATTGAACAATGCCCGGACGATCCGGTCGCCGATGTGCTGAAAGTGCAGCTGGCCGCGCTGGATCTGAGCCCCAAGCCCCTCCATTAAGGGCGGCTTGAAACTAAACAGAAGAATATCAAGGCCGCTGCGTCCGGTCGCAACGGAGTAACTTGGCTTCAGGCCCTTTTATTAAGGATGTCTTGGAGTTGAAACAGAAGAATATCCAGGCCGCAGCGCTCGGCTGCAACGGAGTAACTTGGCTTCAGGCCCCTTCATTAAGGAAGTCTTAGATGGAACAGAAGAATATCAAGATCAACCAGATCGACGTTGCCAACGACAAACCGTTCGTGCTGTTTGGCGGCATGAACGTGCTGGAATCCCGCGACATGGCGATGGCGGTGTGCGAGAAGTACGTGGAAGTGACCAGCAAGCTGGGCATCCCGTTCGTGTTCAAGGCGAGCTGGGACAAGGCCAACCGCTCCTCCATCCACTCCTACCGCGGTCCGGGTCTGGAAGAGGGGATGAAGATTTTCCAGGAGCTGAAAGCGACCTTCGGCATGCCGGTCATCTCCGATCTGCACGAACCCCATCAGGCCAAGCCGGTCGCCGAGGTGGTTGACGTTATCCAGCTGCCCGCTTTCCTGGCGCGCCAGACCGATCTGGTGGAAGCCATGGCCCGCACCGGCAACGTTATCAATATCAAGAAGCCGCAGTTCCTCAGCCCAAGCCAGATGAAGAACATCACCGACAAGTTCGAGGAGTGCGGCAACGATCAGCTGATCCTGTGCGAGCGCGGTGCCAACTTCGGCTACGACAACCTGGTGGTGGACATGCTGGGTCTGGGCGTGATGAAGAAGAGCACCGGTGGCTATCCGGTGATCTTTGACGTGACCCACTCCCTGCAGTGCCGTGATCCGCTGGGTGCCGCTTCCGGTGGTCGTCGTGAACAGGTGACCGAGCTGGCACGTGCCGGCATGGCGGTCGGTCTGGCCGGTCTCTTTATCGAATCCCACCCGGATCCGAAAATTGCCCGCTGCGATGGCCCGAGTGCCCTGCCGCTGGAGAAGCTGGAAGGCTTCCTCAAACAGATGAAGGCCATCGATGACCTGATCAAGGGCTTCGAACCTCTCGATACCTCGGCCTGATCCCGACGCTGTCATGCCTGATGAAAATGCCTCGCAATGCGGGGTATTTTTATATCTGCCATATTTAGTTGAAGACTCAAATTAATCTACGAGCAAACAATTGTTGGTTGCTGTGGTGTTAATGGTGTTAATTTTGCTGTGTGATTAATGTCTCTTAATTGTTTTTTATTACATGTAAAGTGGTGACCGTAGTAATGCAGAAACAGCATGGATCGGGTGAGGTACGCAGATATCTCATCCGGCTATCTGCATGTTTATTGCTGCCATAACAATGTGCAATTAAATTAACAGGACGTTAATAATGCGAAAGAAACTATTTAGCAGCCTCTATTTTCAGGTATTGCTCGCGATTACCCTCGGGGTATTTCTGGGGCATGTCTATCCGGAACTGGGCGCCGATATGAAGCCCCTCGGTGATGGCTTCGTCAAATTGATCAAGATGATCATCGCCCCCGTTATTTTCTGTACCGTGGTTACCGGCATTGCCGGGATGGAGAGTATGAAGGCGGTCGGCAAGACCGGCGCCATTGCTCTGCTCTACTTCGAGGTGGTCAGCACCATCGCCTTGATAATCGGGCTGTGTGTGGTCCGGGAATTCAGATAATAAGTGCGACACTCATGGATGAATGGCGAGAGGTGGCCAACTGCT
Source organism: Aeromonas sp. s12 (assembly GCF_040907925.1). Classification (NCBI taxonomy): domain Bacteria; kingdom Pseudomonadati; phylum Pseudomonadota; class Gammaproteobacteria; order Aeromonadales; family Aeromonadaceae; genus Aeromonas; species Aeromonas sp. s12. The sequence continues at coordinate 101,919 of NZ_JBFOCT010000045.1, forward strand.
GATTGGTGGTACCCTTCTGCTCGCCAAAGTAAAAGCAGTATCACCATGAGCTATCAGCAGTTGACCGAGGGGCAACGATACCAGTTATCGGTGCTTCGCGCACAGGGGATGTCCATCCTTGCCACCGCACGCGCCATTGGCGTTCATCGCTCCACCCTCTACCGGGAGCTGCGTCGTAACGCCGGGCCGCAGGGCTACCAGCCAGACAATGCGCATCAGCACGCCACCCACCGACGGGCCAGTGCGGCCAAATCTCGGCTATCTGCCGATGTCATCCAGTTTGTCGAGCTGACACTCGCCTGGTGGTGGAGCCCGGAGCAGATAAGCGCGGTGGGCAAGCAGATAGGCCTCATGGTGAGTCACGAGTGGATATACCGCCATGTGGCCGCCGACAAAGCCCGGGGTGGCCAGTTGTACCGCCATCTGCGCCAGGGCCACAAGCGCTACCGCAAGGGGGCGAGCAGCCTGCGTTCTCCCATCAAGGAAGCCCGCTCTATTGATGAACGGCCGGCTATCGTCGATAGCCGGGAGCGGCTCGGTGATTGGGAGGCGGACACGGTGCTGGGCAAGCAAGGCACAGGTGCACTGGTCACCCTGGTGGAGCGCAAGAGCCGGCTCTATCTGGTCAAGCGGGTCGCGAGCAAACAGGCTGGGGTGGTGCGGGATGCGATAATCGAGATGTTAACTCCCTACATCGAGCAGGTGCATACCATCACCTTTGACAACGGCGGCGAGTTTGCCGAACACAAGGCGATAGAGGAAGCGCTGGGTGCCGAGACTTACTTTGCGCACCCTTACTCTTCGTGGGAGCGCGGTCTGAACGAGAACAGCAATGGGCTGTTGAGGCAGTTTATCCCAAAGGGAACAGACCTGAGAGAGGTCACGGACGAGGATGTCAGGAGAGCGGAGCAGTGGCTCAACCTACGACCTCGGAAATGTCTCGGATTCAGGCAGCCTGTCAAGGTATTCGAAGAGTACCGTCAGGCGGCATAGGCGAGTGTCGCACTTCGAAGTTGAATTCGCG
>NZ_JBFOCT010000005.1:0-108098 GCF_040907925.1 Aeromonas sp. s12
GGGTCTGAAATTGATACCGAAGGAAGTGCGCACTAAAGTAGCGTAAACAAGACACCGGTTTGAGGCCGGTGTCAGGTGATAACTAGATCTGTACACTGTACAAATTAACCGAGACCGGCAATTTGCCAACTATCACTAGAAATTACAATCCGGCGATTCACCAGAACTCCGTTACGCAATAGCAATGCAGCCAAAAAGAAAATGGCCGAGATATCATCTCGGCCATTCGTAGCTTGGTCAAAGACTCAAGCCTGGATATTACTCATGTGCAACTTATTAGAAGTTGTACTGCAGAGCAACAGTCCACTCGTCATCTTGCTTGTCGATGCCCTGGATCTTGTACTCGGTGTAAGCTTTCAGCTTCGGAGTGAAGGCATACTGAACACCCAGCAGGGTCTCGTCAACCAGATCCTTGTAAGTAGAACCAGCAGCTTGAGCGTTGGCCTTGCCTTCTTTGAAGTTGTAGCCAGCCAAGAAGGTCCAAGCGTCTACGTTGTAAGAAGCAGCCAGCTCGTAACCACGGCCGTCATCTTTCATGCCCAGGCTCTTGTTCTTCACTTCGCCTTCAGTGTAAACACCAGCGAAGTAGAAACCATTGATAGCGTAGTGCGCGCCCACAGCCCACTCGTCTTTCTTACCAGTGTGGCCATTAACTTTGTTTTGCAGGTCAGAGTAGGCATAACCGGCATTGAAGCCCAGACCGAAGTCAAAGTCATAACCAGCAGCTACGCCGTAAGCTTTCTTACGCTTAACGTCTTTACCCCAAATAGCGTCTTCTTTGATCTTCTGACCAACGTCAGTGATTTTGACCGCTACGTCATCGTTGGTTTGGTAGGAAACTTTACCTTTGAAACCACCGAAGGTGTTGGAGTAGATGATTTGACCTTCTTGACGACCGTCATAGAAGTTACCGGCATCGCCCCACTCGTTGAAAATATCGGTCGGCTCGAGTACGTCGTAGAAAGCGGTATCGGTCTGACCGAAGATGATTTTACCGTACTGGGAACCATCAAAACCGGCATAGATGTGACGCGGATCGATGTCGCTGGTGTTGCTACCAGAGTTTTCAGCAGCTACTTGCCACTCGGTTTTAGCAATGGCAGACCAAGTGTTGTTCAGAGCTACTTTACCAGACCAGCCCAGACGGGTTGCACCAACCAGTTCTGCTGATTTGTCGTTAGCTTCGCCGTAGTAGTTAGCCTGTACACGGCCGTATACGTCGAAAGTGGTACCGTCTTTGTCATAGATCACTGCGGCGTTAGCGGCGGATGCAAACAGAGCCGGAATAGCAATAGCCAGAATTGTCTTTTTCATAGTTTCCAATGCCTACTGTAATTAAACACTAAGTTGTTGTTATTCCCTGTGTTAGCGATGTTCTTTGCATCACTATGCCGCCGAGACTAGCACCGGATTTTTTGAACCGCAATGAAAAAACTTGGAACTTTTTACGCAAACCATAGTCACGGGGGCAAAAATGTGAGCCAAGTCTCACCTGACGGCAAGACAAAAGGAAAACGTTTACAATGAATTCTGCTGATTATTTGGACTCAAATAGTCTATTTTGCATGCAAATGACGCTAGCTACCTGATAAACAACCAAAGTGGTCTGATCAGCGTAAAACTGCCGTGATAATGGCTGTTGCCTCGACCTCACCAAGGGGTTGCGGGTATCCTTGTCCTTCGATTAACCCCTAACTGGCCCTCTCTTCATGCTCTCTACTCGCCTTAAAACCACCATTCGTCAAACCTATCGCCAGATTTCGGATGGATTACCCGGTTTTGTGCCGCGCAAAGAGCAGAACTTTCTGGTGGCAGAGATAGCCAAAACCCTGACCGGCGAGTACGACAAACAGCGCCGTATTCTGGTTGCCGAAGCAGGAACCGGTATCGGCAAATCTCTTTCTTATGCGCAGGGTGCCATCCCGGTGGCGCGGCTCACCCAGAAGAAGCTGGTGATCTCCACCGCCACCGTGGCCCTGCAAGAGCAGTTGATCCACAAAGACCTTCCTTTTTACCATCGCCACAGCGAGCTGCCGTTTCGCTTTATGCTGGTCAAGGGGCGTCAGCGCTACTGCTGCGAGCATCTGCTGGAGCAGGCAGCCAGTGGCGCCGAGATGGCCAACTTCGAGCTCGACTTTGGCAGTCTGAGCAAATCCAAACCATCTGACAGCGACAAAGATCGCTACCAGGCTTTGTGGCAGGCCTACACCAATGGCAAGTGGGACGGTGATCGGGACAACTGGCCGGAGCCCATTCCCGACACTTGCTGGGATCGCATCGCCGCCGACCGCCACACCTGCAACAAGGCGCTGAGCCATCACCAGCACTGCCCCTTTCATCGCGCCCGCAACGACATGGAGAGCGCCGATGTGCTGGTCGTCAACCATGCGCTGCTACTCTCCGATCTGACCATGGGCGGAGGCATCATTCTGCCGCCCCCTGATGAGTGCATCTATGTGCTGGATGAGGCCCATCACCTGCCCACCATCGCCCGGGATCACGGCGCGGCGTCGGCCAGCGTCAAAGGCTCGCGTCGTTGGCTGGAGAAGCTGGTACAAAGTGCAGGCAAGCTGGCGCGGACTCTTAATAAGGAGAGCCTGCTCGACCCCCAACTCAAACTGCAGGATGCACTGGCTTCCATCCAGCCCGATCTGAAGGCGGTCGAGCAGTGGCTCAGCGCCAACGATCGGCTGTTTGGCACGGAACCCCACTACCGCTTCGCCGAAGGGGTATTGCCGGATCCCCTGCCCATGCTGGCAGAGAATCTCAAGGAGTCGAGCAAGAAGGCACTGCGGGCGCTGGATCGGATGCAAGGGGCCATAGGTGAAGCGCTGAAAGATGGCGAGATCCGCCGCAAGGAGGCCGAACCTCTGCTGGCAGAGAGCGGTTTTCATCTGCAACGGCTGGAGAGTTTCTGCGCCCTCTGGGAGATGCTGGGGCGCCATGTGCCGACCGGCAAAACCCCGCTCGCCCGCTGGATGGCCAAGAGCGATGACGGCGATATCTGGCTGCACGCCTCACCGATTGAGGTAGGCTATCTGCTGGAGGAGTGGCTCTGGTCGAAATGTCTGGGAGCCGTACTGGTCTCCGCGACCCTCACCGCCCTCTCTTCCTTTAGTTATTTTCGCCATCAGGTGGGGCTCAAGGAGCACGACGGTACCCGCTATCTGCGCCTGCGCTCCCCCTTTGACTATCAGAAAGCCGAGCTCTATCTGCCCAAGATGGAGCACGAACCCAACTCGCCGGCCTTTACCAACGAGCTCATCAGCGTACTGCCACGTATTCTGGCCGGCAAAGAGGCGAGTCTGGTGCTCTTCTCCTCCTACCGCCAGATGAATGAGGTGGCTGTTGGCTTGCGAGCCAAGGGACTGTCATTGCTGGTGCAGGGGGAAGCCTCCCGCAATGCCCTGCTCACCCTACACAAACAAAAGTGCGATGGCGGTCAGGCCAGCATCCTGTTTGGTACCGGCAGCTTCTCGGAGGGGCTGGATCTGCCGGGTCACTACCTTACCAATCTGGTAATCACCAAGCTCCCCTTTGCGGTGCCCAACTCACCGGTCGAGGAGGCTACCGCCGAATGGGTGGAGCAGCGAGGGGGGAACCCGTTTCTGCAACTGACGGTACCAGAAGCATCGCGCAAACTGATCCAGGCCTGTGGCCGCCTCATCCGCAAAGAGGCAGATCGGGGGCGGGTCACCATTCTGGACCGGCGTCTGCTGACCAAGCGTTATGGCAAGGGGTTGCTTGATGCCCTCCCCCCGTTCACACGTCGGATCGAGTAAATCAGCCGGCCGCTATTGATAAACAAGCTGACAGCAGCGCGAACGTTGACCACCAGAAAGAGCCATTGCCGCAGTAGGCCAAACCTGTAAAAATGAGCCCCTGTTTTCAGTGGGCAATCGCCTGACTGTTCAAGGAGATGAAATGAAACTGACTGTTCTGGTACCGGCGCTGGCTGGTCTGTTGTGGGCCGGTAGCGCCCTTGCTGATGCCCAATTGGAAGTGACCACCCCGTATGTCGTCCAGCTGATCGATGGTCAATCCATCAACCCCAAGCTGCTCGACAAAACCAGCACCTTCCCCCTCTCTGCTGGCAAACACCAGTTGGTCGTCGCCTTTGAAGGCAACTACTCCAGCCGTAACGAAATCAAGCTGGTCACCGCAGAGCCGCTGGTGCTGAACTTCACCGCCGCCGACAATCAGCAGCTAGTGCTGGACTATAAAAAGCCCCGCAACGAAGCCGAAGCCAAGCAGTTTGTCAAAGAGCAGAAAGTGGCGCTGAAAGACAAGGTCAGTGGTCAGCAAGTGAGTAGCGAACAGTTCGTGATGCCGAAAGTAGAGGGCTTCCAGCTGACCCGTGACTATCAGCAAGAGCTGATCAACATGGGGAAAGCCTTCAACCAGCCCAAAGCGGTTGCCGTCTCCTCTGCTGCCGTGATGGCTGCCGCCAGCGCACCGGTTCAGGTTGCCCCCAGCAAGGCTCAAAGCAATCCGGAAGCGCTGACCCAGTTGCAAAACTGGTACAACAAGGCCGATGCGGAAACCCGCAAAGCCTTCCAGATCTGGGTTATCCAGCAGCAATAAGCCGGGCTGAGTGATTGACTGAAAGGGGAGCCAAGCTCCCCTTTTCCATATTCTGCGGTCTCACTCACGACGCGTCTTGATTTATGCGCTGCCACTTCCCCTTTATATAGGGAGTACATATATGGATTCATCTGCTGATTTCATATATAGAAAGCGCCACCTCGCCAGGGAGAATGGCACCATGTCGTTGCGCATTTTCTATCACCCCCTCTACTCCTCCCTGACGCTACCCGAGCGCCATCGCTTCCCGCTGGCCAAGTATCAAGGGCTGTTTGAACGCCTGCAGGTGCAGGGTTACCCCCTTGGCGAAGCGCCCGCCGCTACCCGGGAGCAAATCTGTCGCATACACGATGCCGATTATGTCGCGGCGGCCCTGAGCGGCCAGCTGGAAGATCGCGCCATCCGCAAGATCGGTTTTCCCTGGTCACCCATGCTGATAGAGCGCACCTTGCGCTCGGTGGGTGCCACCGTTGCCGCCAGCCGCTATGCACTTGAGCAGGGCTGCGGCTTACAGATCTCCGGTGGCTACCACCACGCCCATCGGGATCACGGCAGCGGTTTTTGTCTGTTCAACGATCTGGTGATTGCCGCCCAGACTTGCCTCGACGAGGGGCGCTGTGAACAGGTGCTGATCGTCGATCTCGATGTGCATCAGGGAGATGGCAGTGCGGCCCTGTGCGCCGGAAGGCGCGATATCATAACCCTCTCCCTCCATGGGGAGCACAACTTTCCCCATCACAAAGCCGCCTCTCACCTCGACTTTCCGCTGCCAAGCGGCATGACGGACGATGCCTATCTCACCACACTGCAACAGGCGCTCTCACTGGCACTGCGGCTCTATTCGCCGGATCTCATCCTCTATCAGGCAGGCGTCGATGTGCATCATGCCGACGAGCTTGGTTATCTCTCCCTGAGCGATGAAGGGGTGCGCCTGCGCGATGCCATGGTTTTTGACTGCGCAATCAAACATGGGTTGCCTGTCGCAGCTCTGCCCGGTGGCGGCTATCGCCGCGACTGGCAACAGCTGATCCCGCTTCATATGTCGCTGTTTGAAACGGCGCGCCAACGTTTTGGCTGATGGCATGGCTTGATAGCGCGGACAAGCCATGAGAAGTGGGCGGCATTTCACCAGATAAGACAGAAGAGGCGACCCTTGGATCGCCTCTTCGTGTTTCGTCATCTCGGTCACACAAGCTCGCTCGTTGTCAGGCAAGCTCGGGACGCCTGAGGATAACTATTTCTGACGCTTGCGGGCGTACTTGCGGCGGGCACGTGCCTGACGCTCCTCTTCCCGCTCGGCCTTCTCTTTGGCTTTTTGCTCGGCTTCTGCGGCGGCTTCGACAATCTCGACGCTCACCATCTCCGGCGTCTCCAGCGAGATGCGGCCAAGCAAGCCGGAGCGGAACTCGTTGATCAGGATCTCGGACGCCTTGTGCAGGTCGGCCAGCCCCCCTTTGCGCATAAACGCCCGCTGGCGGGCGATCATCTCCAGCAGCTCGATCTCGGTCTCGGGCAGCTCGTCAATCTGGTAGCGCGCCTTGATCCGCTCCGGATAGGCCTTGATGAAGTAGTCAGCGGCAAACATGGCGATATCGGCATAGTCGAACACCGTGTCCTTGATGGCCGCAGTGATGGCCAGACGATAACCGCAGGAGGGCGGGTTGAGCTTGGGCCAGAGAAAACCCGGGGTATCGGTCAGGATGACGTTGTTATCCAGCTTGATCCGCTGCTGGGACTTGGTCACCCCCGCCTCGTTGCCGGTACGGGCGATGATGCGCCCCGCCAGAGTATTGATCAGAGTGGACTTGCCCACGTTGGGGATCCCCATGATCATGGCGCGCACGCCGCGCAGCTCCAGATTGCGCTCCGGCAGCATCTCGTGGCAGAGGGTCAGCAGTTGCTTGATCTTCTCGGGCTCCTGCTGGGTCAGGGGCAGCGCCTTGATCCCCTTCTCTTTTTCCATGTGCGCCACCCACAGATCGGTGATCGCCGGATCGGCCAGGTCCGCCTTGTTCAGCACCTTGATCACCGGGGTATCACCACGCAGCTCGGGCACCAGCGGGTTTTCGCTGGAGAAGGGGATGCGGGCATCGAGCATCTCGATGATCACATCGACCTGGGGCATGACCTCGGCAATCTCTTTGCGGGCCTTGTGCATGTGACCGGGGAACCAGTTGATGGACATATCCGTTACTCTCTGTGGGGGCTGCGGGCGCGCGCATGGAACAACAGGCGCTCTGCCGCGGGCATCGAACGAAGGGGGCGCATTTTACCTGCTGCGGGCCTCTTTTGACAGGTCATTCTAACCATCACCTCATCAAATCAGCAAACCGCCGAGGCGGAGCAACCTTGCCGGAAGCGACCGGACCAACTGGCTCAATTGATAGATAACACATTGATATAGTGTAACATTTTCATCACTTTTTCACACAACCGTCACCGATAGTCAGTAAAAGTGTCATCTGCCCCCTCTAGGCTGCGCTCAGGTTTTACAAGGAGCGAACCCCAATGAGAAAAATGGCAGGACTTGCAGTGATGATCGGCGCCGCCCTGGCTGCCGGCTGCAAATCAGACAATGACACGGTGGCGACCAAGCCCGCAGCCCAACCCACCAACGTCATCTTCTTCCTCGGTGACGGCATGGGCCTCAACACCCTGACGGCGGCCCGCATCTACGGTGTCGGCGAAGAGGGTGATCTCACCATCGATACCCTGCCAGAGACGGCCTTTATCAAGACCTTCTCCCACGATGCCCAGGTCACTGACTCGGCCCCCTCCATGGCGGCCTACATGACCGGGGTCAAGAGCAACAACGGCGTCATCAGCATGGACGGCGACGCCACCTATGAGAGCGACTGCAGCAAGAGCGCCGGCAAGCCGGTGACCACCCTGCTGGAGCTCGCCAAAGCCGATGGCCGCGGTACCGGTGTGGTAACCAGCACCCGGGTAACCCACGCCACCCCGGCGGCTACCTATGCCCATATCTGCAACCGGGATCTGGAAGCGGATATCGCCGTCCAGCTGGTACCGGGCGGCAAAGGCTACAACAGCGCCCTCAAGGAGGGGCTGGATGTGGTGCTCGGTGGCGGCAGCAGTTTCTTCTTGCCCAAAGCCGACAAGGGCAAGCGGGAGGATGGCCGCAACCTCATCAGCGAAATGCAGGCCAAGGGCTACCAGTTTGCCAGCAATCTGGATGAGCTGAACAAGGCCGATGCGGGCAAGCCGCTGCTGGGCCTGTTTGGTTCCAGCCACATGAAATATGACCTGGACCGTCCCGCCAGCGAGCCGTCACTGGCCCAGATGACCCTGGCCGCCATCAAGCAGCTCAAGGGCAAAGAGAAGGGTTACTTCCTGATGGTGGAAGGGGGCCGTATCGACCACGCCCTGCACGACACCAACGCCAAGCGGGCGCTGCAGGACACCATCGCCTTCGACAACGCCATCAAGGCTGCTATCGACGAGGTGAAAAAGAGCGACCCCGAGCTGAAAAACACCCTGATCGTGGTCACCGCCGACCACGACCACACGCTAGTACTCAACGGCTATGCCAAGCGCACCGGCAAGACCACCGCCGACAACCCCGGCGTACTCGGGCTGGTGAAGAACTACGAGACTGGCGAGCCAAGCAAGGATAGCGAGGGCATGCCCTACACCATCATAGGTTTTGGCAACGGCTACAACCGGGTGGATGGCCCGCGCAGCAGCGTTGCCCCGCTCGACGATGCCACCGTCTCCGCCAATGACTACCACCAGGAAGTGGTGGTCAAGGTGGGCGAGATCGGCAACGAGACCCACGGCGGCACCGATGTCTTCCTCGGCGCCATCGGCAAGGGGGCTGACAGCTTCCATGGCTCACTCGATAACACTGCCGTGTTCGGCAAGATCAAGGCTGCGGCCAAGCTGTAAGGAGCACTTTCATGAGCAAACAGATGAACACATCCATCAAGCACACGCTGGTCTGCGCCGCCCTGTTCAGTGCGCTGGGCGCAACCTCCCAGGCACAGGCCGGTGATGCCAAAAACGTCATTCTCTTTATCGGTGATGGCATGGGCCCCACCGTGCTCACCGCCACCCGCCTGTTCAAGGTGGGGGAAGAGGGCAATCTGGAGATGATGAAACTGCCGCGCAGTGCCCGCATCAAGACCTTCTCCAACGATGCCCAGACCACCGACTCGGCCCCCTCCATGGCGGCCTACACCACCGGGGTCAAGATGAACAACGAGGTGATCGCCATGAGCAGCGACACCAAAGCCGTCGCCCCCGGCAAAGACGTCAATGGCAACAAAACCGTCAACAATTGCAGCAGCGATAATGGCAAACCGGTGCCCACCATCCTGGAGCTGGCCAAGGCTGCAGGCAAATCGGTCGGAGCCGTCACCACCACCGAGCTGACCCACGCCACCCCGGCGGCTACCTACGCCCACATCTGCCATCGGGATGCTGCCTATGACATCGCCGCACAAGCTGTTCCGGGAGGAACTGGTTTCAACCAGGCGCTGGGGGATGGGGTCGATGTGCTGATGGGCGGTGGTGCCAACCACTGGACCCCCTACAGCGCCAGCAACAAGGGCGGTCGCAATGACAACCGCGACCTGACCGCCGAGATGAAGGCGCAGGGATACAGCTATGTCACCACCCAAAGTGAACTGGCCAAGGTCACCAGCGGTAAGGTGCTCGGTCTGTTCAGCAGCAAATCCCACCTCGACTACGAGCTGGATCGGGTCGCCAAGGGGGCTGCCAATACCCAGCCGTCCCTCTCCGAAATGACCGCCAAAGCGATCGACCTGCTGAGCAAGAACAGTCAGGGTTACTTCCTGATGGTAGAGGGTGGCCGTATCGATCACGCCCTGCACGGCACCAATGCCAAGCGCTCGCTCACCGACGCGGTGGCACTGGATGAGGCGGTCAAGACGGCGCTGGGTAAAGTGGATCTGAGCAATACCCTGATCGTGGTCACCGCCGACCATGACCACACCATGACCATTAACGGCTACTCCGCCAAGGGCAATCCGGTGCTGGATCTGGTTAAAAATGGCGATGGCTCGACCCAGAACGACGTGGATGGCAAGCCCTTCACCACCCTGGTGTTCGGTAACGGCCCCAACCGCCCCGATGTGCGCCCCGTCCTCACCAGCGATCAGGTGATGGCCAATGACTACCTGCAGGAGACCGGCGTCAAGCTGACATCGGAAACCCACGGCGGCGGCGATGTGATGCTGTTTGCCGATGGCGCCGGCAGCAACCGCTTCAAAGGCACGCTGGATAACACCAAGGTGTTTGGCAAACTGCGGGAGGCGCTCGGCCTGTAAGCAGCAGGGGCCCGGGTGCATCTGAGCAATTGACTCAGCGGCCCGGGCCCCGGCTCTTTCGAGCGACAGATGATGATGCGACTTTTGCTTTCGTTATGGCTGCTTGGCAGCACCCTCGCCTTCCCCCTGCATGCTGACGACACGCCCCCGGATCTCGCCGCGCGGATCAGCTATCACGACCGGAACACCGGCAGCGATGGCATCGCCAGAGAGAGTGTCTGGCAAGAGAAGTGGCTGCGCGTGGGCAATCAGGTGTGGAGCCAGCGGCTCATTCCCCTCCCCCTTGCCCGTGCCTATCACGCCACTCACGACGCCACACCCGGCCACAAGCACTTTACCCACCAGATGGCGGCCCGCTGGGTCAGTCGCAGTGATGAGGGTGAACTTCAACTGCGCTATGCCGACAGCTGGCACAACCAGCTGGTTGAGGTGCCGGTGGAAGAGTATGGCCAGGTGGCCTTCAAGCCCGACTGGCTGCGGATCCGCCATCTCGTCAACCCGGTGCTGATCGAGGGGATGACTCCACTGGATGAGGCCGCCCCCGAGCAGGCCCGCTGGTATGAAAAGCGCGAAGGGCAGCAACGAACCCGCATTCTCTGGTCGAGTCAGTGGCAGATCCCGCTGGTGGTCGAATCGGCCAGTCTCGACGGCTATCGCAGCTACCGGATGGAGGTGAACCTGCGCAAGCTGCCTGCTCAGCTCCCCTGGCAGCAACTCGCTGATTACGAAGTGCGCGATCTGCGGGATTTCTTCGACTGAGATCCCAACCCCTCAGCAGGCACAACGACAACGCAGGCAGGAATGTTACACTCTGCATATTCGACTCTGGCTCACGACCTTGATGCGCGCTCTCTGCCTGCCCTTTTTTGCCCTGCTGTTATTGCTGGTGAACACCGGTGCCCAGGCTATTGTGCTGGTGGCGGCCGAGTTGCCCCCCTATGTCATTCGCTCCTCTCACGGCAAACCAAGCGGTGTCGCCATCGAGATAATGGAAGAGGCCGCGCGACGCCTCAAAGAACCGCTCACCATCGAGCTGATGCCACTGGCCAGAGCCCTGACTCAGGCTATCCACCGCAAGGATGTGCTGCTGATCCCGCCGGTACGCAGCACTCAACGGGAACACCTCTACTACTGGGTAACACCGATACTCGATGACGATTTTGTCATCGTCAGCGATCGCCGCTTTCATCCTGCTCCCCTCAAAGTGACAGATCTCCCACCGCTGCAGATCGGCACCTTGCGCTACTCCTTCGGTCAGCATCTGCTCAGACAACGACTTAAGCTTGAAAGTGATACCGTGGCCACCGAGAAACTCAATGCCCAGAAATTGCATCGGGGCCGTATCGATGCCTGGGTGGCCGCCTGGAACGCCATCCTCTACAACCAGCGCCTTGGTGATTTGCCAACCGATCGGCTGGTACGCGGGGAGACTCTGATGCGTACCCAGTTTTATGTCGCCGCCAGCAAGGAGTTCCCCTTCACCGAGGGACGTCGCTGGCAAGCCGTGATAGACGAGATGCGCCATGATGGCACACTGGCGCGGATCATCCGTCAGTACAACTATCAGGCTCCTGAGTAGTCACTCAATCGCGGTTGCCAAGGCCAGCCAGAATGGTTATGGTAGGCCTATGAAAATACTCGCTATTTCCTCGCATTTGCTCACACCCTGCTGAGCCCCCGCCTCGCTCCTTCGGCCGCGAGTCGCTTGGGGGCATGGCATTTTCAATCGCTTAAACCTGTTGAATCCATTTTTGTAACACCCAGTGTGATGGCCAACCTGCACCCGCCGGTATGGGCCTATCCGCTATTGATAAGGAATATCTTATGAAACAACCTCATCTGGTTATCTCCAGCCTTGATCTGGACCGTATCGAACAACTGCTTGGCAACCACCCGCAGCATCTGGCCCTGCAAGAGGAGCTGGACCGCGCCGAGATCCGCGAACCGGCCGACATGCCGCCGGACGTGGTCACTATGAACAGCAAGGTACGCTTCAAGATGCAGAGCAGCGGCAACGAGTTCTGCCTCACCCTGGTCTACCCGCGCGATGCCAAGGGCGACGAGAGCAACATCTCGGTACTGGCGCCGGTGGGCAGCGCCCTGCTCGGTCTGAAAGTGGGCGACAGCATCGCCTGGCCGGGCCCGGCCGGTCGCACCATCGAGGTCGAAATTCTGGAAGTGGTCTATCAGCCGGAGCGCGCCGGCGAGCTGCACCGCTGAGTCCCACGGGCTGGTCATCCCCCTGTTGATCAGCCCGCTTGCTCGCCCTTGCCAGCTGATCCCGATCAAGCTTTGCGCACCTTGCCCCCCGGTTTTTAGCCCCTTTTCCTGCTGCTGCTTGAGCCTGACTCGGGGGGCAGGTATCTTGTTGGCCGCGTCATGGTCATGACGCACCGAATTTCAGGCTGACATCATGATAAAAATTGCCCTCATCGACGATCACCAGATCGTCCGATCCGGTTTTGCCCAACTGCTCAATCTGGAGCCCGACCTGCAGGTGGTCGCCGAATTCGGCTCCGCCAGCGATGCCCTTGCCGGCCTGCCCGGCAGCGGGGCGCGCGTCTGCGTCTGCGACATCTCGATGCCCGACCAATCGGGGCTGGATCTGCTCAAGCAGCTCCCCTCCGGCCTTGCGGTGGTGATGCTCTCGGTGCACGACAGCCCGGCTCTCATCGAGCAGGCGCTGCAGACCGGCGCCAAGGGATTTCTCTCCAAGCGCTGCAGTCCGGACGAGCTGATCGCCGCCGTACGCACCGCCGCACAGGGGGGGTGTTATCTTACGCCGGACATCGCCCAGAAGCTGGCCAGCAGCAGCCGGGATCCCCTCACCAATCGGGAGCGGGAGATTGCCCAGTTGCTGGCACAGGGGCTGGAGGTGAAGGCCATCGCCGAGCAACTTGGCCTCTCCCCCAAGACGGTTCACGTCCATCGCGCCAACCTGATGGACAAGCTCAAGGTCAGCAACAACGTCGAGCTGGCCCACCGCATGCTGGATAGCTGGTGATCTCCCGTTTTGCCAGCTATGTCGCCATCGCCCTGGCGGCCTGTTTCATCTTTGCCGCCGGCTGGTTTTGCCTCTGGAGCATCAGCCTGCATCTGGCGGGCGGCCCTGCGCTGGCGGTGCTGCTGTTCCCCTTCGGCCTGCGCCTCGGATTGCTGCTGCAAAGTCCCGGACACTACTGGCCGCCGCTGTTGCTGTGCGAAGGACTGCTGCTCTACTGGCTCAATCTGGAGGTGGGGCTGCCCCACTGGCCTTGGCTGGTCGCGGGCAGTCTGCTGACCCTGCTACCGCTGCTGATTGCCCGTCGCCAACAGGTGCGCAACGACTGGCAGCAACTGTTGCTGCTGCTCGCCACCGTCACGGCGGCGGCGCTGCTGCAAGCCCTGCTCTGGCATCTGGCGGGGGAAGATGGCCTTTCGGCCCTGCTGCTCAGCCTCACCGGCGGGCTGACGCTGACCTCCACCTGCATGCTGATCTGGCACTACCTCACCCGCGCCACCTGGGTGCCGCTGGGGCCTGCGCTGGTGGATCAACCGGTGGAGTGGCGCTTTCGCCATCTGGTCTGGTATCTGTTGCTGTTCGTATTGAGCCTCTGGCTGCAACTGGGATTGCCCAACTCGCTGGTACGCTTCACCCCGTTTTGTCTCGCCATCCCCATCATCGCCATGGCGTGGCGCTACGGCTGGCAAGGGGCGCTGCTCGCCACCCTGATGAACACCATCGCCCTGCTGGCCAGTCAGGCCTGGCATGATCACCCCCTCGACCTGCTGCTCTCATTGCTGGCCCAGAGCCTCACCGGCCTGCTGCTCGGCGCCGGGATCCAGCGCCAGCGCGAACTCAATCAGGCGCTGACCCGCCAGCTCGCCCACAATCGCCAGCTCACCGAGCGGCTGCTGGAGACCGAGGAGAGCATCCGTAAGGAGGTGGCGCGCGAGCTGCACGACGACATCGGCCAAACCATCACAGCCATTCGTACCCAGGCCGGGATCGTGCGCCGCCTCGCCCCCGACAACGCCGGGGTGGGCCAGAGCAGCGCCCTGATCGACACACTGTCGCTCGGGATCTACGACGCGGTGCGCGGCCTGCTCGGGCGGCTGCGCCCGCGCCAGCTCGACGACATGACTCTGGAACAGGCGGTACGGGCACTGCTGCGGGAACTGGAGCTGGAGCGTCACGGCATCGTCACCCGGCTGGAGTGGCAGCTGGCGGATGGGGATCTCTCGGATGCCCAGCGGGTCACCCTGTTTCGGGTCTGTCAGGAGGGGCTCAACAACGTGGTCAAACATGCCAACGCCCACTCGGTCACCATTCGCGCCCGGACCAGCGGCGAGCAGTTGCAACTGGTGCTGGAAGATGATGGCCGCGGTCTGCCGGAAAGCCGCCCGCAACAGGGCTATGGCCTGCTCGGCATTCGCGAACGGGTACAGGCCCTCGGGGGCAGTCTGCAACTCTCCTGCATCCACGGCACCCAGCTGACGGTCAACCTGCCCAGTCGCAGACGGGAGGAGAGCCATGGCTAATCACCACCAGAGGGCCTGCCTGTGCTGAGTTTTATGAGAAGCGCGCCGCCCCGGCCCCTTATCCGGGATCAGGCCGAGATCGATGCCACCTATCGCCACTGGCGGCTGCACCTGCTTCTGACCATGTATCTGGGCTACGCGGTCTTCTACTTCACCCGCAAGAGCTTCAACTTCGCCATGCCGGACATGCTGGCGAGCGGCATGCTGGACAAGTCCGATATCGGCATGCTTTGGACCCTGTTCTACATCACCTACGGCTGCTCCAAGTTCTTCTCCGGCATCATCAGTGACCGCGCCAACCCGCGCTACTTTATGGGTGTCGGACTGATGGCCACCGGCGTTATCAACATACTATTCGGCCTCTCGTCGGCACTCTGGATGTTTGCCGCCCTCTGGGTCGCCAACGCCTTCTTCCAGGGCTGGGGCTGGCCCCCCTGCTCCAAGCTGCTCACAAGCTGGTATTCGCGCACCGAGCGCGGGGTCTGGTGGTCGGCCTGGAACACCGCCCACAACGTCGGCGGCGCGCTCATTCCCCTTATCGTCAGCACCATCGCTCTGCAACATGGCTGGCGCTACGGCATGATAGTGCCCGGCCTTATCGCCATCATCGCGGGATTGTTCCTCTGCTGGCGGCTGCGCGATACCCCGAGTGCCATGGGACTGCCGACAGTAGGCGAGTGGCGCAAGGATGCCATGGAGCTGGCCCAGCAGACTCAGGATGCGGGCCTCTCCCATCGCCAGATCCTGCGCAAATATGTGCTGGGCAACCCCTATATCTGGCTGCTCGCCTGCTGCTACGTGTTGGTCTATGTGGTGCGCACCGCCATCAATGACTGGGGCAACCTCTACATGACCGAGCAGCGCGGCTTCAATCTGATGAGCGCCAACTCGGCCATCTCCATGTTCGAGGTGGGGGGCTTTATCGGTGCTCTGGTGGCGGGTTGGGGATCGGACAAGCTGTTCAACGGCAACCGTGGCCCGATGAACCTCATCTTTGCGGTGGGGATCCTGCTGGCGGTGGGATCGCTCTGGCTGATGCCCTTCTTCAGCTATGTGATGCAGGCGGCCTGCTTCTTTACCATCGGCTTCTTCGTGTTTGGCCCGCAGATGCTGATCGGCATGGCGGCGGCGGAGTGCTCCCACAAGAACTCGGCGGGGGCGGCCACCGGCTTTGTCGGCCTGTTTGCCTACATGGGGGCGGCGCTGTCGGGCTATCCGCTGGCCAAGGTGATGGAGATCTGGCACTGGAACGGCTTTTTCGTAGTGATCTCGGTGGCGGCGGGCGTCTCGGCCCTGCTGCTGCTCCCCTTCCTCAAGGCGCAGGCACCGAGAACAGCTCAAGCGGCGTCAGAGTAATGGACGGCAGCTGACGAGCTATATCCGGCAAGCAGAAACAGACAGGGCGCGGATCACCACGCCCTGATTTTATTCCTGAACCGATTCCTGCATCAGGCAGCCTGACAGACCCGATTTTTTCCTTCCCGCTTGGCCCGATAGAGAGCGTCATCCGCACGGCTGAACAGGCTGTCAAAGTGCCACTCCCCCTGCCAGTGAGCAATACCCATGCTGACGGTGATATGGATCCCATCTACCTCGCAGGCCGCAAGCTGAACCCGCAGTGACTGACAACGGGCGATCGCCTCCTCTGCGGTGGCATGGCGAAACAGCAGCACAAACTCCTCGCCCCCAAAGCGACTGGTCAATACGCCCTCCAGCTCGCGCAGTGCCAACCCGACCCGCTCCAGCACCCGATCGCCCACCTCATGGCCATGCCGATCGTTGATCTGCTTGAAGTCATCCAGATCGAGCACCACCAACGCCCCCTGCTGTGCAGGGCGTCCCCGGGCCAGACGCTCCATAAAACCACGGCGATTGAGTAACCCGGTCAGCGGGTCATGACTGGCCTGATAGCGCAGCTCCAACGCCCGGTGCTGGTTGCAGAGCAGTAGCACCCCGAAGGTGAGCATGGAGCTACCCACCAGCATGGAGACATAGGGCAACACGTTGAACAGCTGACGCTGGAACGGGCTTTCGATCACCTCGCCCCACACGGTAAACATCCGCATCAGGGTCATGGCGATCAGCACCAGATTGAGGCCAATCAGCACCCAGACCGCCACCTGATAATCAGGGCGGCCGTGACGCCAGAGCTGCCAGATGATGAGCGTACTGAGCATGAGGAAGGTGGCACTGCTGATCATCACCCGTACCGCAATCCGGCCATCGATGGCGACCGACCAGGTCATGACGGCGGCAAACAGCAGGATGAATCCCCAGCAGACAGGCCAGCCCGGCGATTGACGGAAGAAACAGCGTTGGGCGACCAGCAATAACGACACATGAAAAATCAGGAAGACATTGCCCACCCAGGAGCCATAGGGGGTGGGTGTCAACAGCAGACTGGCAAATCCCGCCTGACCCAGCATGGCAAACAGACTGGACCACCACCAGACCCCGACGCCGGGAATATCGTTGTGGGTAACACGAATGATGGTAAGAGTGAGGAAACCGAGACAATAGCCACACAAGGCCATGATCATCAAGGTAAAAATATCCAGCTTAAGCAGTAGTGAGGCGTCCATACCAAAGCCATGCAGAGAGGGTAACTGAGTATATGAGAAGCGTTTGCCAAGACCCAGTACGACTTGATGGTTTTCACAATAAAGCCCGTTCGTTTGCTGACAAACAGAGCAATGCGTGTGATATCCCACCAATGCGTATTCGTATAAGCCCCACAAGAAGCCTCTTACGGAGCCCAATAGCACAATAATAGCCGCAAGCGGCGCCCTGACTTTGTAACAAAATGTCTTGGGGATAATTTGGGCTTGAACCCACTCAATTAGATAGATATGTTGTTTTCGTGTGATTTTATGAATGAAGCCATGAGCAATAAATGTCTCTAACCTGTTGAGTCTTCTGACACAATCTGTTTTTGGTACATTTTTCACTCAACCACTATTCATAGCATCTCATATGGGGCTTTTGTCCCGCTCAAGACATTCATCCTGTCTTGCCTGTTGCCGGATGCAGCAGTCTCTTGTGCCACGGAGTCGCACGGGATCAGGTTCAAGGCCGAACACACCACCGACAGAGACGTCACTTATGATCAAAAAACTGATTCTTTCTACCCTGCTGTTTTGCGGGATCGCCACGGCGGCCCCGACCCCTGCCCCTACCTCCACCCTGGATGCCGTGCTCGAACGCGGCGTGCTGCGAGTCGGCTTCGACGCCGGCTATCAACCCTTCGAGATGACCAACAAGCAGGGCCAGTACATCGGCTTTGATGTGGATCTCGCCAAGATGGTCGCCAAAGAGATGGGCGTGAAGGTCGAGTTCGTCAACACCGCCTGGGATGGCATCATTCCGGCGCTGCTGACCAACAAGTTCGACGTCATCATGGGCGGCATGACCGTCACTCCCCAGCGCAACCTGCGAGTCAACTTCGCCGATCCCTACATCGTGGTCGGCCAGACCATAGTCCTGCGCAAAGAGAAGGCGGGTGAAATCAAATCCTTCACCGACCTCAACGACCCGAAATACAAGATCGCGGTCAAGCTCGGCACAACCGGCGAGCAGGCAGTCAAGCGCCTGATCCCCAAAGCCACCCTGCTGCAGTTTGAAACCCAGGATGACGCCAAGCTGGAAGTGATCAACGGCAAGGTCGATGCGTTCGTCTATGACCTGCCCTACAACGCTATTTTCGCCTCCCAGAATCAGGGCGCCGTGGTGCACCTCGACAAGCCGTTCACCTTCGAGCCGCTGGCCTGGGCCATCCGCAAAGGGGACCAGGACACCCTCAACTGGTTCAACAACTACCTGCGCCAGATCAAGGGCGATGGCAGCTACGACCGTCTCTACAAGAAGTGGTTCGAATCCAACGCCTGGCTGAACCAGCTCAAATAACCTCCGGGGGGCGGCACATGCCGCCCCTGCACCACGCAGATCCCCACACAAAAACGAGAAGAGGTTGTGACTGTGCACACACCCAAACCGACAAGACAGATGGAAAAACAACCCAATCAGCTACTCTGGCATGGGGTTTTCCTGCTGATGCTGCTGGTTGCCGTATTCGGCATCTACAAGGCTGTCCAGTCAGTGGATTACACCTGGCGCTGGGAACGCATTCCCCAATACATCGCCTATCAGGCGGAGCAGAAGAATGTCGCCGAATTTGACGGCACCGTGATGGCGGGCACCAGCGAGGCCGAGAAGGGCAAGCTGTTCCTGCAAGACGATCTCGACCCCAATGTGCGGCAAGCCATCGCCAGCACTGGCGTACAAGTCGCCGAAGGGGATACCGTTTTTCGCGGTGATACCCTCGACACCCAACTGAGCTGGACCGCAGGCCCCATCGCCTGGGGCGTCTGGGTCACCGTCAAGCTCTCGCTGGTAGCAGGCATCTTCGCCATCCTGCTCGGCACCCTGGCCGGGCTGGCGCGCCTCTCCCCTAATCCGGCCCTGCGCAATCTGGCCATCACCTATGTGGAGCTGATCCGCGGTACACCGCTGCTGGTGCAGATCTTCATCGTCTACTTCTTTATCGGCACCGTGCTGAACCTCGATCGCTTCACCGCCGGGGTCGCCGCGCTGGCGGTCTTTACCGGCGCCTATGTGGCGGAGATCGTCCGCGCCGGTATCAGCTCCATCCACAAGGGGCAGATGGAGGCGGGCCGCAGCCTGGGAATGACCTCGGCCCAGACCATGCGCTATGTCATCCTGCCGCAAGCGTTCAAGCGGGTACTGCCACCGCTGGCGGGCCAGTTCATCAACCTGATCAAGGACTCCTCGCTGGTCTCGGTCATCTCCATCACCGATCTGACCAAGGCGGGGCGCGAGGTGGTGAGCTCCACCTTCAGCCCGTTCGAGGTATGGTTCACCGTGGCCCTGCTCTATCTGGTACTTACCGGCACCCTATCCTTCCTGGTACGCCGTCTCGAGGTGAAATATGCACGCAGCAACTGATCCCATCATCAAGGTGCAACAGGCATCGAGAAGTGCAGCCATCACCGACACCCTCTTCGCCTTCCCGGTTCGTTTTCTGGAGGTGAAATATGCGCGCAGCAACTGATCCCATCATCAAAGCGACCGGCGTAGAGAAGTTCTACGGCAGCGAAGTGCACGCCCTGAAAAATGTCAGCACCGAGGTGGCCGAAGGGGAAGTGGTGGTGATCGTCGGCCCCAGCGGCTCCGGCAAGTCCACCTTCCTGCGCACCCTCAACCAGCTGGAGACCATCAACGACGGCGATATCGTGGTGGATGGCATCTGCCTCACCCAGCCGGGCGATGTCAACAAGCTGCGGGAAGAGGTGGGCATGGTGTTCCAGTCCTTCAATCTCTTTCCCCACCTGACGGTGCTGGATAATATCTGCCTCGCCCCGCAGAAGGTGCGCGGCCTGTCGCGCCGTGAGGCCGAAGACAGAGCCAAGGCGCTGCTGCTGAAAGTGGGGCTGTCGGTGAAAGCGGCCAGCTATCCCTCCCAGCTCTCCGGCGGTCAGCAACAGCGGGTGGCCATTGCCCGGGCACTCGCCATGCAGCCACGCATCATGCTGTTTGACGAGCCCACCAGTGCGCTCGACCCCGAAATGGTGGGGGAAGTGCTGGATGTGATGAAGGGGCTGGCCCGCGAAGGGATGACCATGGTGGTGGTGACCCACGAGATGGGCTTTGCCCGCGAGGTAGCGGATCGGGTGCTCTTTATGGAGAGTGGCGAACTGCTGGTGGATGACAAACCGGCCGATTTCTTCGACAATCCACCCTCCCCACGCCTGCGCCAGTTCCTGAGTCAGGTGCTGTAGCCAACATGCTCTGCTGGATAAACGAAGAGGGACCGCAAGGTCCCTCTGCTTGTGTGTCACGCTGAGCAGGCTTAACCCAGCTGAACCCGAGTGCCCATTTCATCGGCTCAGCGCGGGGACTTTCCCAGATAGCGCTCCACGATCACTTTCACCCCGTCACGTTTTTTGAGCTGATAGAGCTCCTTGTCAAACTGGTCGATAAAGGCCTGTTTGTAGGGGTACTCCCCCTTGCGGCTATAGCCGAGAAACCCCTGCTCCTTGCTGAGCACCGGACCCTGTTTGAGCAGGGACATATCGGCCACCGCCAGCTGATCGGCCTTTATCATGTTGAGCAACTCATAGAGCAGGGAGAGGCGATCATTGATGGTGCAATCGACCCGGCCGCGGACAATCTTGAGCAGGTTCTCCCGATTGCTTTTCACCTCCTCCACGTCGATCTGCTTCTCTTTTACCGCCTGCCAGAAGGCATCGCCGCCGACGGCAAAACCGGCGTTCATGCCAAAGCGCAAACCGTGATAGTCGGGCGGAAACCTGGCCTGCGGGGTATTGGCCGCCACACTGGCGCCGCACATCACCACCAGCTCTTCATCCAGCATCGGCTGGGAGTAGGGCCACATATAAGGGCGGGTATCGGGCATATAGTAGGGTGGAAAAATGGCGAAGGCGGTCCCCTGTTCCACCATGCTCAGACCGCGCCGCCACGGCATAGGCTTGAGTACCACCTCATAGTCAGGCATGGCAGAGGTCACCTCGCGGATGATGTCGGCATAGATCCCCCTGACCTCCTCCCCCTCCTGCCAGGAGTAGGGGGGATAGGCGGCATCCGCCAGGATCTCGACCCGGGTCTTGGCGTGCGCCATCATGCACAACCCCAGCAACAAGCAACACCAGACGCGCATAAGCCAGCACCTCCTGAAAAAGCCTCCATCAAGCATAGCCATCCAGCGCGCCTTCCTCTGCTGCCGCGCCATATTTCATGCCATCTCTTCGTTGACTGAAAAATGTTAATGAAATATTAAAACCATCCTTTATGCTGGAGAGCAATTGCTCTGAATGGATGGCCGCATATGGATGTGCAACTGCTTTTGCTCTACCTCTCCCCGATTTTTCTGGCCTTTATCGGCTGGGAGATGCTCTACCTGCGCAAACATGGCGCGGCCTTTCCCACCGCCACCTACCAGTGGCGGGATCTGTTCGCCAACGCCGCCCTGGCCCTGATGCACCAGGGGGGCGATGCGCTGGCGGCAATCGCCATTGCTTATCTGTATGACACCCTCTGGGGCTGGCGACTGTTCGATATCGAGCTGAATCTCTGGAGTGTGCTACTGCTGTTCCTGTTGCAGGATCTCTGTTACTGGCTGTTCCACTTCACCAGCCACCATGTGCGCTGGCTGTGGGCCTCCCATGTGGTGCATCACAGCTCGGAACGGCTCAATCTCTCCACCGCCTTTCGCCAGAGCCTGATGTACCCGATCTCCGGCATGTGGCTGTTCTGGATCCCGATGATTGTCATCGGCTTCCCGCCCGAGGCGGTGGTCGCCACTGTGCTGCTGAGTCTGGGCTTCCAGTTCTTCGTCCACACTCAGGTAGTGGGCAAACTCGGCTGGCTTGAGTGGATCTTCAACACCCCCTCCCACCACAGGGTGCACCACGCCAGCAACGCCAAGTACATAGACCGCAACTTTGCCGGGGTGCTGATCATCTGGGATCGGCTGTTCGGAACCTTTGTGGAAGAAGACCCGGCCGAGCCATGTCGCTTTGGCATCACCAAGCCGATCCACAGCTTCAATCCCCTCACCCTCACCTTCCACGAGTGGCGCGACATGCTGCGCGACGCCTGTGGCCTACCCTGGCGACAAAAACTCGCAGTGCTATTTGGCAAACCGGCCGGCCCCGCCAGTCGCTGAACCTTCGCCCCGAATAGCAACTCCCGGATAGCAAGCCCCTGATAACCAGTCCCTGATAACAAGAGAGCGCCACGGTGGCGCTCTCTTTTATGGTCAGTCACATCTTCGATATCAGAGATGGGCAAACGACCAGACGGCGGGGATCAGGCTCAGCAAGGTCACTCCGGCCAACAGCCGCTCGCGACCACTCAGGCAAAGATCTGCGCCCAGCTGACGGCGGCTGTAGAGAAACAGCAGCAAGCCCGGCCCGTAGAGCAACAACGACAGCAGCAGATACTCCACCCCGGCGGCATAGAGCAGCCAGAAGCCATAACCGCTCGACACCAGCGCCACCGCCTGCATCAACCTCCGGCCCTGCCCGCTCTCCCCCTTCCTGCTGAACGAAAGCTTGAGCAGAAACAGGCCAATCAGCAGGTAGGGCACCAAAATCATCGAGGTGGAGATAAGCAGCAGGCTGGTGTAGCCCTTGCCGAGCAGCCACACCAGCAGCAGGCAAGTCTGCACCGTCAAGCTGGTGAGCCAGAGCGAGGCGATAGGCGTCCCATTGCGGTTCTGGCGCCGGAAGATGGCGGGAAATGCGCCGTGTCGGGCTGCGCTGAACGGTACCTCCGCCGAGAAGAGGGTCCAGCTCACGTAGGAGGCAAGCACCGAGACAATCAAGCCAACGCTGATGAGCAGCTTGCCCCAGGAGCCGGTCATCTGGGCCATCAGCCCTGCCATGGAGGGGTTGGGTAGCGCCGCCAGCTCGGGCCGACTCAATATCCCCAGCGCCAGCACCGAGATAAGCACATAGAGCAGCAGCGCCAGCACCACCCCAAGCACGGTGGCAGTGCCCACATCCTGCCGGTTTCGAGCGCGGGCCGACAGCACCGCTGCCCCCTCGATACCGGTGAAGACCCAGAGGGTGATCAGCATGGTATTGCGCACCTGCTCGGAGACCGGCACCGCCAGACTACTGCCCTGCTGATCCGCCGCGAAGGTGACCGGATCGAACCAGTAGCAGGCAAACAGGATAAACAGCAGCAGCGGCAGGCTCTTGGCCAGGGTCGCCACCAGATTGAACAGCGCCGCCTGCTGCACGCCGCGGGCCACCAGCAGGTGCACAGCCCAGAGGATGCAAGACTCGCCGACAAACGCTGCCAGCGTGTTTCCCTCACCAAACCAGACCTGCTCCGGGGTATCGACGAAGCTGCCCAGCGCCGCAAAGGCGATCACCAGATAGCCCACCACGCCGATGGTGGCGCAGAGCCAGTACCCCCAGGCGGAGAAGAAGCCCACCAGCTCGCCAAAACCGGCGCGGGCGTAGCTGTAGATGCCGCCGTCAAGATCCGGCCTGAGTCGCGACAGATAGAGAAAACTCATGGCGAGCGCCAGGATGCCCACACCCGTCACGCCCCAGCCGATCAGCACGGCGCGGGCGCCAGCCACCTCGGCCATGTTCTGGGGCAGGCTAAAAATCCCCGCCCCCACCATGGAGCTGAACACCAGCGCGGTGAGAGACCAGAGCCCAATCTTGTTCTCTTTCATGGGGACTCCTTAGCGCAGCCGGCTGCTCAGCGCCTGAATATGCTCGGGGCCGATACCGCAGCAACCGCCGATCAAATTCGCCCCGGCCGCACGCCAGCGCTCGGCCCAGCCGAGATAATCCAGCGGCCCCAGATCGGCGCGGATCTCGTCCAGCCCGTCGTTGGCGGTGGCCTCCTTGGGTTGCGGCGGGAAGGCGTTGGCATAGGCACCGAGCCGGATGTCGCTGCGACCCTTTGCCTGCAACGCGGCACTTGCCACCTTGAGCGCCCCCTCAATCACCTCGGGCTGACAGCAGTTGAACAGGATGGCATCGACTCCGGCCGCCACTAACGTGGTCACCGCATCAGCCACCCGCTCGCCGGAACGCAGTCGCGGCTCGTTGCCCGGCGCCTCATCTTCCAGCGTGAAGGAGACCCAGAACGGCTTGCCATCGTCAGGCAATAGCGCTTTCAAGGCCAGTGGCTCGGCAATCAGGCTCATGGTCTCGGCCAGCCAGATATCCACATAAGGGGATAGCGCCCGGATAAGCGGCGTCGCCAGCTCGCTCACCCTGTCCGCCTTGAACAAATCGGCACGGTAGGAGCCAAAGAGCGGTGGCAGAGAACCCGCCACCTGCACGGCGCCCTTCTGCTCGTCAGCCACTTCGCGGGCCAGCTGACCGGCCAGCGCCGCCAACCCCTCCCCTTCGGCAAAGAAACGCTCATCGCCGATATGAAACGGCACCAGTGCATAGCTGTTGGTAGTAATGACCCGAGCTCCGCTCGCCACATAGGCCTGATGCACATCACGCACCGTCTCTGGCGCCTCCATCAAGGCCAGCGCCGACCACTCGGGTTGACGAAACGGTGCCCCCCGCCGTGCCAACTCGCGCCCCATGCCCCCATCCAGCACCCACAATTCCCTGGTTTCCATCTGTCGTGTCTCTTTGTTTTATGCGTTGTTTATTTGCGTATTTATCTGTTTGTTTTGTTGATCTGCGGTTTCACGCTGAATCGCTGCAGATCGTCCTGCTTCATCCTGGGAAGCCCTTTTATTATGCAGCCATAAAAACATATGGATGTTTAGATGGCCAAAACAAGATAAAACAAAGTGCCACGGGCGGCAATCAGTATCAGCAGAAATCAGCGTGCAAACGGCGAGGCAAACGCAGAAATGCAAGAGGCCACCCGAAGGTGGCCTCATCACAATCTTGATCCGCTGGCAGTTTAACGCCCGGCCAGCACTCGCTTGATCTGTTTGACCCAGTCGGAGACCCGACCCTGCTGCGGCAGGCCACGCCAGATCTGCTCCCACTGGGCAGGGCTGAGCGGACGACCGAGGCGACGCTGCACACCCGCATAGAGGTAGTCATGGGCCGTGGTGGCCGCATGCTCGGAGGTGAGGAATTTGGAGACCGGATCGGTCAACCGCACATCCCGCATGCCGAGCAGCGGATAGTCATTGTGCACCGCTGCCAGCATGGTCTCGCGCATGGCAGACTCGATGTAGCCACGGGCAAACAGGGCAGTCACAGACTCCAGCGACCCCTGATCCGGGCCATGATACTGCTCATCAAAGACCGGGCTCGGTTCGGCCATGCCGCTTTGTACCACCGCATCGGGATCCGGCTGCGGCACGACTACAGCAGGCTTGGGGGCAACCGGCTTGGCTGCCACTGTGGCTTTGCGCGGCGCACTCTGACTACAGGCACCAAGTGCCAGGGCGAGCGCGACACAGGCCAGCGCACGGGAATGAGACTGCATCATCTTCATGACTCTTATGTCGCTCCTTTTACGATTCCTGAGCAGGCTTCTCGGCCACAGCCGGTTCGACCCGGGTAACCAGCAGCTGATCAATCTTGTAACTGTCGATATCCACCACTTCGAACTTGTAACCGGCGTATTTGACCGAGTCAGTGCGCTTGGGGATCTTGCGCAGCATATACATGATAAAGCCGGCGATGGTCTCGTAGTTCTGGTTCTCGGGGAACTCTTCGATATCGAAGGCGCGCATCACGTCGGAGATGGGGGTAACCCCGTCCACCAGCCAGGAGTTTTCGTCGCGCTGGACGATCTGCTCTTCCACCACGTGGGTGGCCCACTCACCCATGACGGTGCTCATCAGGTCGTTCATGGTGACAATCCCCACCACCAGCGCGTACTCGTTCATCACCACGGCAAAGTCACCACGATGATTCTTGAAGTACTCCATCGCCTCATAGAGGTTCAGGGTATCGGGGATGATGATGACGTTCTGCACCAGGTTGCCACCGATCAGGTCGATGCTCTGGCCGCCGATAACGCGGATCAGCAACTCTTTGGCATCGACAAAGCCCTTGATGCTGTCGAGGTTGTGGTCACAGACCAGAAACTTGTTGTGGGGATGTTCGGCGATCTTCGCCTTGATGCTCTCTTCACTCTCTTGCAGGGTGAAGTAGATGAGGCTCTCGCGGGCCGTCATGGCAGAGGTGACACCAAGGGACTGCAACTCGAATACGTTCTCGATGAGCTGATGCTCCTCGCGCTGGATAACCCCCGCCTCGGCACCGGCATCCATCACCGCATAGATATCGTCGGAGGTGATCTCGTCGTTACGCACGGTGGAGACACGCATCAGACGGAACAGGGAGTTGGCCAATCCGTTGAAGACCCACACCAGCGGCATCAGCACGGTGACGAAGAAGAGCATGGGGCGCACCACCACCACGGCAATCTGCTCGGGCATGGTCATAGCCAGACGCTTGGGCATCAGATCGGCGATCAGGATAAACATGCCGGTGACGAACACGAAGGAGGCACCGGAGCTGATCTCGCCAAGCCAGGGCCCTTGGTAGAACTGGGAGACAATCCCCTTGATGGCGGGGTTGAGGGCAGACTCACCCAGGATACCGCCCAGAATGGCGACGGTATTGAGGCCAATCTGCACCACGGTGAAAAAGTTGCCCGGCTGGGCCTGCAGGGCCAGCACCTTTTCGGCCTGGCGATTACCTTCATCCGCCATCACCTGCAATTTGATTTTGCGAGACGCGGCGAGAGAGATCTCGGAGAGGGAGAAGAACACACTGCCGCCAACCAGCAGCATTAAAAAGAACAAACTATCGGCAAAACTCATGATTAACCTATTGCTACACCCGCCTTAGCACAAGACGGCAAACTGGGCCCGGGAGACCGGACCGTGAGCCCATCCGGGACTCACACAGGGGGAGTATTCTATCAGAAAACAGCCAGTTGGGGGCTTTATCTTACTCCGACCAGTTATGCAACAAAAAAGGCGCTTCACGCGCCTTTTTATTCACTTCCGGTTAGCCCTTGCCCAGCAAGGTGCCCAGATCGTCCGCCTTGGTATGGCGCACATCCTTGCCTTTCACGTAGTAGACGATGTACTCGCAGATGTGCTGGCAGCGATCGCCGACCCGCTCGATGGCACGCGCCGCCCACAGGACGTTGAGCACCTGGGGGATGGTGCGGGGATCTTCCATCATATAAGTCATCAGCTCGCGAATGATGGACTCGTACTCGCGGTCGACCTTGTCATCTTCCTTGTAGACCGCCAGCGCCGCATCCAGATCCATGCGGGCGAAGGCGTCGAGCACATCGTGCAGCATCTTGATGGTGCGACGGCCCATGTTCTCCAGCGACACCAGCGGCGGCTGCGGCTTGTTGGCGTTGTCGGTCAGCATGCGGGCGATCTTGTCGGCCACATCGCCAATGCGCTCCAGATCGGTGATTGTCTTGATGATGGCCATCACCAGTCGCAGGTCGGAGGCAGTCGGCTGACGCTTGGCGATGATGCGGGTGCACTCCTCGTCGATCGCCACTTCCATCGCGTTGACCTTGTGGTCGTTGGCCACGATCTTGCGCGCCGCATCGAGATCCTGATCGTGGATCGCCGCGATGGCGTCGGTGAGCTGCTGCTCCACCAGACCGCCCATCACCAGCACCTGGTTGCGCACGCTCTCTAGCTCGGCATTGAACTGACCGGAGATGTGTTTATTGAGGTTCATATTGTCCATACAAATAATCCTTGATTGCTCCGATTATGCCTTAGCCGTTGAACCGACTGCCAATCTGTTTGCTGAGATTCATCCTCTCCTCTCCTTAGCCGTAACGACCGGTAATGTAATCTTCGGTCTTTTTCTTGGCCGGGGTGGTGAAAATGGTGTTGGTATCCGAGTACTCGATAAGCTCGCCCATATACATAAAGGCGGTCTGATCCGACACGCGCGCAGCCTGTTGCATGTTGTGGGTCACGATCACCACGGTGAACTGGCTCTTGAGCTCGTTGATCAGCTCCTCGATGGTGAGGGTAGAGATGGGATCGAGTGCCGAGGTCGGTTCATCGAGCAGCAACACTTCCGGCTCGATGGCGATGGCACGGGCAATCACCAGACGCTGCTGCTGACCACCGGAGAGACCGAAGGCGTTGTCATGCAGACGATCCTTCACCTCGTCCCACAGGGCCGCACCGCGCAGGGAGCGCTCGGCGGCCTCATCCAAGGTGCGGCGATCGTTGATCCCCTGCAGGCGCAGACCATAGACCACGTTTTCGTAGATGGACTTGGGGAACGGGTTCGGGCGCTGGAACACCATGCCCACCTGACGGCGCAGGGCGGAAACATCGACGCTCTTGTCATAGATGTTGTGGCCGTGCAGTTGAATTTCCCCCTCGATGCGGCAGATCTCCACCAGATCGTTCATCCGGTTGATGCAGCGCAGCAGGGTCGATTTGCCACAGCCTGACGGGCCGATAAAGGCGGTCACCTGCCCTTTGGGGATCTTCATGTTGACGTTGAACAACGCCTGCTTGCTGCCGTAGTACAGGTTGAGATCCTTCACCTCCAGCGCGGTCTGCTCCGGGGTCAGGTTGAGCAGGTCCAGCGCGGTGTGCTGGGTAGACGTGGTCGTTACGTTGATCATCTGTTACCTCAAAATCAATCTGGAGTGGCCGGACTGCTGCCGGCGCCCCTCACGTATTGGTGCAGAGAGATGGCGGCTCGCGCTCGGCCGCCCCTCTGTTATCTCACTCTTGTATCACTCATGCGGCGCCGGATTAATGCTCCAGCGACCGGAATTTCTCGCGCAAGTGGTTACGAATACCGATAGCGGTCAGGTTCAGACCCACGATCACCGTCACCAGCAGGAAGGAGGTGGCGTAGACCAGCGGGCGGGCCGCCTCGACGTTGGGGCTCTGGAAGCCGACGTCATAGATGTGGAAGCCCAGGTGCATGAACTTGCGCTCCACATGCAGATACGGGAAGTTGCCATCCATCGGCAGGGTCGGTGCCAGTTTCACCACCCCCACAAGCATCAGTGGCGCCACTTCACCGGCTGCACGGGCAATCGCCAGAATAAGGCCGGTCATGATGGCCGGGCTCGCCATCGGCAGCACGATGCGCCACAGGGTCTCGGCCTGGGTGGCGCCCAGTGCCAACGAGCCCTGACGGATGGTGCTCGGGATCCGCGCCAGCCCCTCCTCGGTGGAGACGATCACCACCGGCAGGGTCAGGATGGCCAGGGTCAGCGCCGACCAGATCACGCCGGGTGAGCCAAAGGTCGGGCTCGGCAGCGCTTCCGGGTAGAACAGCTGATCCAGCGAACCGCCGAGAGTGTAGACGAAGAAGCCCAGACCAAACACGCCGTAGACGATGGAGGGCACGCCCGCCAGGTTGATCACCGCGATGCGGATGATCTTGGTCAGGCTGTTCTTGCCCGCATATTCGTGCAGGTAGACTGCCGCTACCACCCCCAGCGGGGTCACGATGATCGCCATCAGGAACACCATGAAGACGGTGCCGAAGATGGCCGGGAACACCCCACCCTCGGTGTTGGCTTCACGGGGATCGTCAGAGACGAACTTGCCGATCTGGTGGAACCAGTGACCCACCTTGGCCAGCAGGCTCATGTCGTTGGGCCATACCACGTCCAGTACCTTGGACATCGGCATGGTCACCAGCTCGCCACGCATATCCTTGACGGTGATGGCGTCGCGGTCCGCTTGGCTACGCAGTGAGAAGAGCTCTTTTTCCAGCACCTGATAGCGATCGTTGAGGGCCTGACGCTCGCTGGCCAATTCGGCTTTGAGCTGATCGGTCAGCTTGTCATCCAGCTCGGCCTTGCGCTCTTTCAGGCGCAGCCGCTCCAGTTGATAGTTGATGCTGCCGATGTCCCCTTTTTGCAGATCGTTGGCCTGTTCTGAAAGGGCATTGGCTCGCGCCAGCACCCGCTGCAGGGCAGGATGCAGATCAGAGGTGAGCTCGCGGCCATCCTCTTTCACCCCGACGATATAGCCATAGAAGTTGCCGTTGGTGGCACGCTCAACCATGGCCAGCTCGGCTGGCTGGCTCTGGGACTTGATGTCCGTCTCCAGCACCCAGCGAAAATCGAGGTCAACGAACTCGCGGTTGCCGGTCTTGACCAGATAGCGGGTCAGCAGCTCGCGCTCTTCCCCTTCCAGTGGCAGACCTGCAGCGCGCAGTCGCTCCACCGGAACCTGCTCGCGATCGTTGATTTCGCCGATCAGTACGCTCTTGTTGCCACTGGCGTCTTCCAACTGCCACTCATAGATGGGGTGGGGCCAGAAGTAGACCAGACCACGCCAGCCGATCAGCAGCAGCAGACCCAGTACCGCTACCAGACTCAGGCTGACGGCACCGCCGGTCATCCAGATCCAGGGGGCCCCTGATTTAAACCACTTACCCATTGTCGATTCCTTGTCCATTACAGAGTCGCCCCTTACATCGAGCTGTATTTTTCACGCAACCGCTGACGGACAAACTCGGCCAGGGTGTTGAACAAAAAGGTGAACACAAACAGGACGAAGGCCGCGAGGAACAGTACCCGATAGTGGGAGCTGCCCACTTCCGATTCCGGCATCTCCACCGCGATGTTGGCGGCGAGGGTGCGCAGCCCCTGGAACATGGAGAAGTCCATGATTGGGGTGTTGCCGGTAGCCATCAGCACGATCATGGTCTCGCCCACGGCGCGGCCAAGGCCCATCATCACCGCCGAGAAGATGCCCGGGCTGGCCGTGAGGATCACCACCCGGCTCAGGGTCTGCCACGGGGTGGCCCCCAGCGCCAGCGAGCCCTGGGTCAGGTGCTTGGGCACCGAGAAGACAGCATCTTCAGCGATGGAGAAGATGGTGGGGATGACCGCAAAGCCCATGGCGATACCGACCACCAGCGAGTTGCGCTGGTCAAACTTGATGCCCATTTCGTGAGTCAGCCAGATGCGCGAATCGCCGTGCATAAAAGCATTCTCGATGAGCGGGCTCAGGGCGAAGGCCCCCCAGCCAATCAGCAGCAGCACCGGGATCAGCAGGATGGCGTGCCACCCCTCCGGCAGCAAGGACTTGCCGCGCTCCGGCAGATAGTTCCAGAGCAATGCAGTCAGCAACATCCCCATCGGCAGCAATATCAGCAGCAGGATCACCCCGGGCAACGCACCCTCGATGATCGGCGCCAGCCACAGACCCGCCAGGAAGCCCAAGATAACAGTCGGCAGCGCCGCCATGATCTCGACCGTCGGCTTGACGTATTTGCGCAGCCCCGCCGACATGAAGTAGGCGGTATAGATGGCACCGGCCACGCCGAGCGGCACAGCAAACACCATGGCGTAGAAAGAGGCTTTCAGAGTACCGAAGACCAGCGGCACCAAACTCAGCTTGGCTTCAAAGTCGTTGCTGGCGGAGGTGGATTGCCACACATACTGGGGCTCCGGATACCCTTCGTACCACACCTGTTGCCATAGGGCAGACCAGGTCACTTCGGGGTGCTCGTTCTCCACCGAGAAGAGCTTGAAGGTATTCCCTTGCTGCATCAGCAACAGGTTGTGACGGGGGGAGATGGCCAGAGCAGAGAGTTCGCCCCCTTCCACCGTCTCGGTCAACAGCTTGGTCTCGCCGGTGGCGTGGAAGAAGCTGATGATGCCGTCCTTGTCGGCACTGATGAAGCCTTTGCGAAAGTGCTCGGGAGTCAGCAGATCTACCGCGCCATCACCCTTGAAGTCACGAATTTGGGTGAACTGGCGTTTGCCATCCTTCGCCACTTCGAACCACTGGGAAATCACACCGTTGTCATTACCCACCAGCAGTGAAGAGGCGCCGGAGAGCAGCTGAACCCGGGTCACATTGGCGTTGGGGGCATTGATCTCCAGCACGTTGCGCAGGGATATTTCGCTCAGGTTATGAATGTCATAGACGGAGAGGCGATTGCCCTCGCGCACGAACAGGATCCGCAGATTGGGGGTCAGCAACATCTGATCCACATGGCGCGGCAGGGAGGGAATCGTATAGTTTTCACTGCTCCACTCAATCTCCCCGGAGATGAAATTCTCCTCACCGCTCATCACCGTCATCACACCACGACCATCTTCGGTCACGGCGGCGGTCG
This sequence comes from Aeromonas sp. s12, assembly GCF_040907925.1. Taxonomy (NCBI): domain Bacteria; kingdom Pseudomonadati; phylum Pseudomonadota; class Gammaproteobacteria; order Aeromonadales; family Aeromonadaceae; genus Aeromonas; species Aeromonas sp. s12. Next base: position 32,012 of record NZ_JBFOCT010000005.1, read on the forward strand.
CCATCTTGTCCTTGGTGGCTTCGAACACCATCAGTTGCAGTGCCTTCCCTTGCGGGTCGATCACCACAGGCTCTTCGCCGAAGGGATATTGCAGGCTGGGCTCAATCACCCGCACATCGTTGGGATAGGAAACCTTGAACGCTGGCTGGACGACCTGCGCCTTGCCATCGGCAAAGCCGTAGGCGATCAGCCGCTGGCCAGGTGCCGGGGTCGCTACCGTGGTGATGTCACCAGCAACCTGGGCCTGACCCAGTGACTGGCCGACCTTGATCTTGTCATCTCCCTGCACCGCAAAGAAGTTGACCTGCCCTTTATCGCTGAAGCGATAGCCGATCTCGTTCTGCTCTTCCACGCCGAGCCAGGCGGTCTTCCCTGCGGCAGGCAGGGTAAACGAGGCGGTCGGCTCCATGGAGGCGCCATTGAAGATGGGTTTCACCACATAGAGCAGATAAAAGAAGATAAGCAGCAGCGCCACCAGTACCAGGGCTCCGCCTGTGGTGACGCCATATTTGGCCAATTTATCCTTGATCCGGCGTTTTCTACTGCCCGCCATGACCAGGTTTAACGATTCCGATGACATGCAAGACCTCAATGTAAGCTAGGCTTCGCGGCATTATATGGCGGTTGCATGACAGTTTTGTTACATCGAGAACGCTTTAACAGAGGTTGTTAGCGGAAAAATGGGCGGGGATCCCTTCGAAGGCGGGCGAGCGTAATATATTGTTTATAAAGGGATATTTATGCTGATAATCAGCAAGGGCAGCCTGCGCTGCCCCCGAATGATTCAGGAAAGGGTATCGTTTGATTGTTGCAGCGCCAGTTTGGCCGCCTTTTTCTCGGCGCGACGGCGCTTGAAGAAGGCCGACAACTGGGCCGAGCAGGCATCGGCCAGCACACCGCCGGTCAGCTCGACGCTGTGATTGTGGCGCGGGTCCTGCAAGATCTCGAACACCGATCCCGCGGCACCGGTCTTGAGGTCTCGGGCGCCGTAAACCACCCGCTTGACCCGGCTATGGATCAGCGCACCGGCACACATACAGCAGGGCTCCAGCGTCACATAAAGAGTGGTGTCGAGCAGCCGGTAGTTCGCCAGCTGCTTGCCCGCCGCCCGGATTGCCATCACCTCGGCATGAGCACAAGCGTCGTGTTCGCTGATGGAGCGGTTCCACCCCTCGCCCACCACCTGACCATCCAGCACCAGTACGGCACCGACCGGGATCTCGCCAATCCCTTCGGCCCGGGCAGCCAATGCCATGGCATGGCGCATCCACTGTTCGTCCTGCTCGGTCTGACTCGGTGTCTCTGGGACCTCTGATGGTTTCACGCCCATCCCCTCTTTATATTGTTCAATTGTGCAGTTTGCATTCCAGCTATCCATAACTGTCAGATAATTCCATAGATAGCTGGCATGATAGCTCGCGGTGACAGGGCGGCGATTATGCCAAATCTGCACGTCAGACCCAAGCCACATCCCGACTGAGCAATAAAGAAGCAATCGGCATCTCTATGATAAAAAAGGAGTTGCACCCGTTTGGCCATGCTATTAGACTTCCTCCCCGTCAGCCGAGTCTGACTCCGTCGGTGTGTAGCGCAGCCAGGTAGCGCATCTGCATGGGGTGTAGAGGGTCGGAGGTTCGAATCCTCTCACACCGACCATTTTCCCCGAGAATAGCCCAGTCAAACGACTGGGCTATTTTTTTGCCTCCGATTTATCCTCCTGACGATGCCTACCTATCAAGCACAAAAAACACTCAGAACCACTTGAATCTTTTTGCCGAACTCATTAAGATGCGCAACTTTCCGCCGGTAGACAACACAGGGAGGTGGAAACACGAGTGAAGGGATCACTGTCCGGCTTGCGTGCAACACAGGACCAGGCATGAACCAGAACACCGATTTCGCACCCGCCATTACGCTTTATTCCGTTCCTCACGACACCCCTTGCCACACCGAAAGCGAAAATGAACAGGTCATCCAGCTGGATGTGATCGATCTGGCCGAACCGGATGATGACTATTGAGCTCGGCCAGATGGCCGCTCATCACCAGCACATCGCCTGTTCAACGCTCTCCGTTTCAGGCCCTTGGCGAGAAATCTGCAAAAAAAGACAAACTGCTAGTTCTATCAAGGATGGCAGTATTATTGACTGATGTATCTCCCCCTTTCCTCCCCGGCATTCCCCCCGACAACTGATACAAACCTACGTTATTGCACTTCACTTTCCATCGCTGCAACCGCTGGTGCCAACAGAGCCTGCATCACCACGCCAAGTTTAAAACGCACGTTCACCAATCAGGTCTAGCATTAGCAAAACATTCATTGCCACATTCAAACGCGCTTTATACGGCTGTTTTGGCAAAGCCTGGAGTTAGGTCGGGATTTGTTTTTGCATTTGTAATTTTATTACGTAATAAGTTACAAAATAAGGGGCAGGGTAACGGCCCAAATTAGCCGTTGTCCGATGGGAAAAAGCAGGAGCATAACCATCTGCGTAGAGCTTTTATACCAATCCAATAAAACAATAAAAAACATCAACTTAACCATATCGAAAAAACAGGCGTTTAAAAAAAACTGTTGACGTATTCAACAATATTTCGCACCTTATCAATCGTGTTACCCCGTTGTTGCGGGAACGTTTCAGGAACAGGGATTCGACTTTAGTCGTAGTTAGTAAGTTCAAAATGTAATTCTCAAAGGAGTGAACCTTATGTCGGCACCGGCTCAGACCCACTGCAGCGCCCGCCTTCGCATCCAGGGCGAGATGCTACCCGAATACGCGCAAATTCTGACGCCGGACGCGGTAGCTCTGGTCTCCGAACTGGTGGAACGTTTTGCTCCCCAAAGAGGGGAATTGCTGAAACAACGTGTGGCACGCCAGGCCCGTATCGATGGCGGCGAGCTGCCGGACTTCCTGCCGGAAACCGCCCACATCCGTGAAGGTGACTGGACCATTCGCGGCATTCCCGCCGACCTGCAAGACCGCCGTGTGGAGATCACAGGCCCGGTCGAGCGCAAGATGGTGATCAACGCCCTCAACGCCAACGTCAAGGTGTTCATGGCGGATTTCGAGGATTCACTGGCCCCCGCCTGGAATAAGGTGATCGAGGGTCAAATCAACCTGCGCGATGCGGTCAACGAGACCATTTCTTACACCAGTCCGGAAGGAAAGGCTTATACCCTGACCCCCAATCCGGCCGTCCTCATCTGCCGGGTACGCGGTCTGCACCTGCCGGAAAAACATGTCACCTTCGATGGCGAGCCCATCCCCGGCGGCCTGTTCGATTTTGCTCTCTACTTCCTGCACAACTATCAGGCGCTGCTGGCCAAAGGCTCGGGCCCCTACTTCTACGTGCCCAAGTTGCAGAGCCATCTGGAAGGGCGCTGGTGGAGCGAGGTATTCGCCTGGACCGAGGACAAGTTCGGCCTGCCCCGCGGCACCATCAAGGCCACCGTGCTGATTGAAACCCTGCCAGCCGTATTCGAGATGGATGAGCTGCTCTATCAAATGAAGGATCACATCGTCGCCCTCAACTGCGGCCGCTGGGACTACATCTTCAGCTACATCAAAACCTTGAAGAACCATCCGGATCGCGTCCTGCCCGACCGTCAGGTGGTGACCATGGACAAGCCGTTCCTTTCCGCCTACTCGCGGCTGCTGATCAAGACCTGCCACAAGCGCGGTGCGCTGGCGATGGGTGGCATGGCCGCCTTTATTCCGGCCAAGGACGCGGCCGTCAACGAGCAGGTCTTCGCCAAGGTCAAGGCCGACAAGGAGCGCGAAGCCAACAACGGCCACGACGGTACCTGGGTCGCCCACCCTGGCCTCGCTGATACCGCCATGGCGGTGTTCAACGCCACCATTGCGGCTGGCGCCAAGAACCAGATCGGCGTGCTGCGCGAGCAGGATGCCCCCATCACCGCCGCCGACCTGCTGGCCCCCTGTGAGGGCGAGCGGACCGAAGCAGGGATGCGCACCAATATCCGGGTTGCCCTGCAATATCTGGAGGCCTGGATCAACGGCAACGGCTGCGTGCCCATCTACGGTCTGATGGAAGATGCCGCCACCGCCGAGATCTCCCGTACCTCCATCTGGCAGTGGATCCGCCACGGCAAGAGCCTGTCGAATGGCAAGGTGGTGACCAAGGAGCTGTTCCGCCAGATGCTGGCCGAGGAGCTGGAGGTGGTCAAAGCCGAGGTGGGCGCCGCACGCTGGCAGGCAGGACGCTTTGCCGAGGCAAGCGAACTGATGGAAGAGATCACCTGCGCCGATACCCTGATCGATTTTCTGACGCTGCCCGGTTACGAGCGGCTCTGAATCACGGGCCCCCAGCGGGGCTCGCCAATAACAAGTCAATGGAAACGTGAAATCAATGAAAGAGGGAACTGATATGGCACTGACCCGTGAGCAACAGATCCAGGCTATCGAGAAAGACTGGGCGGAAAACCCCCGCTGGAAAGGGATCAAGCGCGGCTACAGCGCCGAAGATGTGGTGAATCTGCGCGGCAGCTTGCAGCCGGTGCACACCCTGGCCCAGCGTGGAGCCGACAAGCTGTGGGGTCTGATCCACGGCGACGCCAAGAAAGGCTATGTCAACTGCCTCGGCGCCCTGACCGGTGGTCAGGCAGTACAGCAGGCCAAGGCGGGGATCGAGGCGATCTACCTCTCCGGCTGGCAGGTGGCGGCGGACAACAACTTGTCCTCCACCATGTATCCGGATCAGTCCCTCTACCCGGCCAACTCGGTACCGTCCGTGGTGGAGCGCATCAACAACTCCTTCGCCCGTGCCGACCAGATCCAGTGGGCCAACAAGGTTGGGCCGCAGGATGAGGGCTTTATCGACTACTTCCTGCCGATCGTGGCCGATGCTGAAGCCGGTTTCGGCGGTGTGCTGAACGCCTTCGAACTGATGAAGGGGATGATTGAAGCGGGCGCCGCCGGCGTGCACTTCGAAGATCAGCTGGCATCAGTCAAGAAGTGCGGTCATATGGGCGGCAAGGTGCTGGTACCGACTCAGGAAGCAGTGCAGAAGCTGGTTGCTGCCCGTCTGGCAGCCGATGTGTGCGGCACCACCACCCTGGTGATCGCCCGTACCGACGCCAACGCCGCTGACCTGTTGACCACCGACGCCGACCCGTACGATGCAGACTTCCTGACTGGCGAGCGCACAGCTGAAGGGTTCTACAAGGTGCGTGCCGGTATCGATCAGGCCATCGCTCGCGGTCTGGCTTACGCCCCCTACGCCGACATGGTGTGGTGTGAAACCGCCAAGCCGGATCTGGACGAAGCGCGTAAATTTGCCGAAGCGATCAAGGCCAAGTTCCCGGATCGCATCCTGGCCTACAACTGCTCCCCGAGCTTCAACTGGAAGAAAAATCTGGACGATGCCACCATCGCCCGCTTCCAGCAGGCGCTCTCCGATATGGGCTACAAGTACCAGTTCATCACCCTCGCGGGTATCCACAACATGTGGTTCCACATGTACGAGCTGGCCTACCAGTACGCCCGTGGCGAAGGGATGAAGCACTACGTCGAGATGGTGCAGGAGCCAGAATTTGCCGCCGCCAGCCGTGGCTACACCTTCGTGGCCCACCAGCAGGAGGTCGGTACCGGTTACTTTGACAAGGTGACCACCGTGATTCAGGGTGGCCAATCCTCGGTGACCGCACTGACCGGCTCTACCGAAGAAGATCAGTTCCACTGATAGACAGAGCCCCCTTGAGATAGCAAAACCCCGGCCTGATGCCGGGGTTTCTTTTTATCTGTAATTCAAACGAAAGTCAGGCGCACAACCGCACACAGTCGAGAGGCTCAGAGCTCGAGGATCTCTTTGACAAAGGGAATGGTCAGCTTGCGCTTGGCGCGAAATGAGGCGTTGTCGAGCTGATTGAGGGTGGTGAGCAGGGTGCGCATATCGCGGGAGAGTCGGTTGAGCAGGAAGCGGCCCACATCGATGGGCAGTTTGAAGCCCCGCAGCTCGGCACGCAGCTGCAGGGCACTGAGCTTGCCTTCGTCATCCAGCTCTTCGAGATGGAAACTCACCCCCCAGTCAAGGCGCGAGGCGAGATCCGGCAGTTGCAGCCCCAGTTTGCGCGGCGCGCTGCAGCCAGTGACCACCAGCGTCCCCTCGCCCTTCTCCTGCCAGCGATTGTAAAAGTCGAACAGGGCCCGCTCCCACACGGCATTGCCGGCGATGGCTTCGAGACTGTCGAGACAGACCAGTGGCAGGCTTTCGAGGGCATCGAGCATGCTGGGATCGAGCTGTTCGAACTGATCGAGGGAGAGATAGGCCGCCGCCGCATCGCGGGCGTTGACCTCGGCACAAGTGGCGTGGAGCAGATGAGAGCGTCCGGATCCCTTGGCTCCCCAGAAATAGAGGAAAGGCGATCCCTGACCGATGGCCGCGTTTTTGAGGGCGGTGATCAGATGAGCATTGTTGCCGGGATAAAAACTGACGAAGGTTTCATCATCCGGTAGTTGTACGGCTAAAGACAGTTGGGCCGGTTGCTTCACTCGTTGGGCTTTGACTGTGACATTTGTGGCTAAGTGTATCATCGCAAAGGCAGATAGAGAACCGCCCGGACAAGCCGGGCGGTCTACAAAAGCCTTATAAAATCAGGGCTGCGACCATTGGTAACGCAAACCGCTGCCATTATCGTCAACCTTGCGCAAACGACTCTCAAGCTGCAGTGCCCGCACCAGTTCGGCCTGATCCCCTTGCAGGGTAAAGTTGAAGGTGACCTGGTCCCCCTCCAGCTTGCCGATCGCCACCTTGCTGACGTTGGCCATCCCCTGCAGCATCTTCTGCACGGCGATCATGCTGTCCACTTCGGAGAGGCCATCCACCACCAGGGTCTGGCTGGTTGCCGGACCCGAAATGCGGGCACCATAGTTTTTCACCAGCCAGGCCGCCAGGGTATCGGCAAACCCTTGCGCCACTTCGGCCTGAGAGCCGGTGCTATTGCCACGGGTCAGCTCGGTCACTTCACCGGCCGCTTTGGGGCCGTAGAGTCCCCAATCGATGCTCCACTTGTCACCTTCAGGAGTCAGTTTGCCCAGCACCACCATCTCGGCGCCATAGCGCTGGCTTGCCTGCAAAATCGGGTCGGCAAAGCGTCCCCAGACGTCGGTGGCACTGACAGCCATGTTGTCATCGAGATCCATCAGCGGAATGCTGATGGGTAGCCCCAGCGTCTGGGCCTGCTCGCGCAAGGCTTGCGCCCAACCATCGCTGGATTGATCCGCCAGCAGGCGACGCTCCCCCTGATCCACCACCAGCCAGATGGCCATTTGGGGACGAGCCGGGCCAAGCAGGGCAAACTGGCTCTCGGAAACCAGGCTGTTGACCTTGTCACTCTTGAACTCGGCTTTCAGATACTTGACGGAGTCCTGATCCTGATAACCATAGCTTTTGACATAGTCGCCCGGGGCCGCCAGCGCCTTGACCACCACCGGCTGGGTGAGGATGTCACGCTTGCCGGTCACCTTGATCAGCACCTGACCCAGTGCCTGCCCCTGAGCGGCCACCATGTCACCACTGGTCGGGGCCTTGCCCTGATAGAGGTCGGTCACCTGAGCGGCCGAGGCCATGAATGACAAGCCGCAGCAGAGGGCGGTCACAACACTTTTGAACATGAACAGAGTCTCGAAATGGGAGAGTGTGCTTATGGTAGCGGCAAGGCGCATCCTGCGGCAAGGCTGGCACAAGCGGCCACAAACAGCAGAGCCGGCGATGCGCCGGCTCCGATCACCCCTTCCACATGGGAAGCGGGTCAAGGCATTAACTTATTTGGTACCGAAGATCTTGTCGCCTGCATCGCCCAGACCCGGCACGATGTAGCCTTTCTCGTTCAGCCCCTGGTCGACAGAAGCGCAATAGAGCTCTACGTCAGGGTGAGCGGCTTCCAGCGCCTTGATCCCTTCCGGCGCGGCAACCAGTACCAGCACCTTGATGGATTGGCAGCCTTTCTTCTTCAGCAGATCGATAGTGGCGATCATGGAACCACCGGTGGCCAGCATCGGATCGATGACCAGCGCCAGACGCTCTTCGATGTTGCTGACGATCTTTTCGAAATAGGGAACCGGTTGCAGGGTCTCTTCATCACGGTAGATACCGACCACGCTGACGCGGGCGCTCGGCATGTGCTCCAGCACACCATCCATCATGCCAAGGCCGGCACGCAGGATAGGTACGACGGTTACCTTCTTGCCTTTGATCTGGTCAACTTCTACTGGCCCATTCCAGCCATCGATGATAACCTTCTCGGTTTCGAAGTCAGAGGTCGCTTCATAGGTCAACAAACTGCCCACTTCTTTGGCCAGTTCACGGAAACGCTTGGTGCTGATATCGCCTTCACGCATCAGACCGATCTTGTGTTTGACCAGGGGGTGTTTGACTTCAACGACTTTCATTATTATCTCCTCTAACCTGCCGCAAAAAAATCGCGGAATCATACAACAAAAGCCACCGCTTGTAGAGCATTTCCGCGCAAAAACGCGCAAACGATTTCCTTTCTGGTTTTTCACCGCCACTGTTAGAATACGCCCCGAATTTTACCCTCCACTTCTTTACATGACGGGGAATACTCGTGACTGACAAAACCTCACTGAGCTACAAGGATGCTGGCGTAGATATCGATGCCGGCAATGCACTGGTTGAACGTATCAAGGGCGTGTCAAAGCGCACTCGTCGTCCTGAAGTCCTTGGTGGTCTTGGCGGCTTTGGGGCCTTGTGTCAAATCCCTGCGGGCTACAAGGAGCCGGTACTGGTCTCCGGTACCGATGGTGTGGGCACCAAGCTGCGGCTGGCCATCGACCTGAAGAAGCACGACACCGTGGGCATCGATTTGGTGGCCATGTGCGTCAATGACCTGATCGTACAGGGCGCCGAGCCGCTGTTCTTCCTCGACTACTATGCGACCGGCAAGCTGGACGTGGACACCGCGGCCGCGGTAGTCACCGGGATCGGTGCCGGTTGCGAGCAATCAGGCTGTGCCCTGGTGGGCGGCGAGACCGCCGAGATGCCGGGTATGTATGAAGGGGAAGACTACGACATCGCCGGTTTCTGCGTCGGTGTGGTGGAGAAGAGCGAAATCATCGACGGCAGCAAGGTCGGTGAAGGGGATGCCCTGATCGCCCTGGCCGCCAGCGGCCCTCACTCCAACGGCTTCTCCCTGATCCGTAAAATTCTGGAAGTCTCCAAAGCCGACGTGCATCAGCCGCTGGGTGACCGCACCCTCGCAGATGCCTTGCTGGAGCCGACCCGCATCTATGTGAAACCTGTGCTCAAGCTCATCAAGGAGTGCGAGATCCACGCCCTGTCCCACATCACAGGTGGCGGCTTCTGGGAGAACATCCCCCGCGTATTGCCTGCCAATACTCAAGCGGTGATCGACGAGCAGAGCTGGCAGTGGCCGGCGGTGTTCAGCTGGCTGCAGCAGGCTGGCAACGTCACCCGTCACGAGATGTATCGCACCTTCAACTGCGGTGTCGGCATGATCATCGCCCTGCCCGCCAACCAGCTGGAGAAGGCGCTGACCCTGCTAAAGGCGGAAGGCGAGAACGCATGGCACATCGGTCATATCGCCAAGGCAGCAGACGGTGAGGAGCAGGTCGTCATCAAATGATGCGGATCCTCGTCCTAATCTCTGGCAGCGGCAGCAACCTGCAGGCGATCCTCGACCACTGCGCCAGCGGCAAGATTGCCGGTGAAGTGGTCGGCGTTATCAGCAACAAGGCCGATGCCTATGGTCTGGTTCGCGCCAAAGAAGCAGACGTGGCGACCTCCATTCTGGCCCAGCAGCAGTTCGCCAGCCGGGAGGAGTATGACGCCGCCCTGCTGGCGCTGATGGCAGACTATCAGCCGGATCTGGTGGTGCTGGCCGGGTTTATGCGGATATTGAGCGGCGATCTGGTGCGCCATTTCGCCGGCAGGATGATCAATATCCACCCCTCCCTGCTGCCCAAGTATCAGGGCCTGCACACCCACCAGCGCGCCATAGATGCCGGTGACAGTGAACACGGCGCCAGCGTCCACTTCGTCACCGAAGAGCTGGACGGTGGCCCGGTGATCCTGCAGGCCCGCGTGCCCATCTTTGAAGGGGACACGGCGGACGAGGTAGCGGCACGGGTACAGGCGCAGGAGCACAGCATCTACCCGCTGGTGGTGCGCTGGTTCTGCGAAGGCAGGCTGCAAATGGTAGACGGCGCCGTGCAACTGGATGGCGCCCTGCTGGGCCCCGCTGGTTACGCCTGCGAGTAATCGCTGACAACTGCATGTCAGAAAAAACAAGGGAGGCTTAGGCCTCCCTTGTCATTTCTATCTACCACACGATGGCTTAGGTCAGGTCCGATGACGCCGCTACGCGGCCAAGCGACCCTACACCGGATTGTCGATATCAATAAAGGTCACATCCAGCCCGTGCACGGTCGCCAGCCACTCCCCCAGCGCCTTGACGCCGTAACGCTCGGTGGCGTGATGGCCCGCGGCGTAGAAGTGCATCCCCATCTCGCGAGCGGTGTGAATGGTCTGCTCGGAGGCTTCGCCGGAGATAAAGGCATCGATGCCCTGCTCCGCCGCCAGATTGATGTAGCTCTGACCGCCGCCGGTGCACCAGGCCACGGAACGGATAAGCTCGGGGCCGCTGTCGCCACAATAGAGTGGTTCGCGACCAAGGCGCTCGGCAATCAGCTTGGCAAAATCGCGGCCGCTCATCGGCTCTTCCAGCTTGCCCACCATGGCGACGCTCTTGCTGTTCCACGGCTCCAGACCGCGACGCACCTTGATGTCGAGCAGCTTGGCAAGCTGGGCGTTGTTACCCACCTCAGGATGGACATCCAGCGGCAAATGGTAGGCAAACAGGTTGATATCGTGGGTCAGCAGGGTCTTGAGCCGACGCTGCTTCATGCCGGTGATCTGGGCCGGTTCACCGCTCCAGAAGTAGCCGTGATGGACCAGAATGGCATCGGCCTCGGCAGCCACGGCGGCGTCGATAAGCGCCTGACTGGCGGTGACACCGGTCACTACCTTGCGAATGCGCTCGCGACCCTCCACTTGCAGGCCGTTAGGGCAGTAATCCTTGATGGCGTGCGGTTCGAGCAGATGGTTCAGTACGGTTTCGAGTTTTCGATGAGAGATCATAGGGGTCCCTTATTAAGGCTCGGTCCCCTGCTTTACCAATAAAAACAGGGCCCAGGCTCAAAGCGCCAAGGACCCCATGATAATCGAGCCGGGCCGTCAAGACCATGACAGCCCCCACACAGTGCGGTTTCCCTCCCGGCCTCAGGCTGGCAGATCGATCCCCGCCTCCCGCATCTGGGCCAGCTTGTAGCGCAGGGTGCGCGGGCTGATGCCGAGCCGATCGGCCACCGCCTTGCGGCTGCCGTTACAATCTTGCAGGGTGTCGAGAATGATCTGGTGCTCCTGCTGCTTGAGCTCGCTGCCGAGGCGATCGCCACCATAGCTGCGCTCCACGCTGACAAACTCCATCTCCTGCTCGTCCAGCTCCTCCAGAATGAGGTGGTCACAATCAATGACCCCGTCGGGGCTGAGGATCAGGGCACGCTGTACCACGTTGTCCAGCTCCCGCACGTTGCCGGGCCAGGGGTGAGCCAGCAGCCGTTCCCGCGAGGCATCCGTCAACTGTGGTGTCGGCAGCCCCTGCTGACTGGCATGAAGCGCCAGCAGATGTTCCGCCAGCGGCAGAATGTCGCCGGGCCGCTCGCACAGGGCAGACCAGCGCAGCGGGAAGACATTGAGGCGATAGTAGAGATCTTCGCGAAACAGGCCATCCTGCACCGCTTTTTTCAAATCCCGGTTGCTGGTGGCGATGACCCGCACATCCAGCGGGATCATCTTGCGACTGCCGAGCCGCTCCACCTCTTTCTCCTGCAACACCCGCAGCAATTTGGCTTGCAGCCCCTGATCCATCTCGGTGATCTCGTCGAGCAGCAGGGTGCCCCCCTGCGCCTGCTCGAACTTGCCCGGGCACCCCTGCACCGCACCGGTGAAAGCCCCCTTCTCGTAGCCAAACAGGGTCGCCTCCAACATGTTTTCCGGAATGGCGGCGCAGTTGATGGCGACGAAAGGCTGCTCGGCGCGGCTGGAATTGTCGTGAATGTAACGGGCCAGCACCTCTTTACCCGTTCCGCTCGGGCCGGTCACCATCACGGTCGCTTCACTTCTGGCCACCCGGGTCGCCAGCTGGAACAGCTCGGCAGTTTTGGGATCCCCGTAGACCACGGCGCGCTTCTCCACCTTTTGGGCGGGCACATAGCGGCTGACCTGATTGAGCAGCACCTCCGGCGAAAATGGCTTGGCCAGATAGTCGATGGCCCCTTCACGCATGGCGCGCACCGCGCCGTCGATGTTGGCGTAGGCGGTCATCAGCAGCACAGGGATCTGCGGATATTGCTGGCGGATGGTGGCCAGCAAGGTGAGACCGTCCATCCCCCCCATCTGGATATCGGAGATCACCATGTCAAACGGCTGACGGGAGAGGGCCAGCAGAGCCCGCTCGCCGCTGTCCGCTTCACGGCACTCATAACCGCCGAGCAACAGGGTATCCACCAGCGCTTCGCGCAGGCCATTGTCATCTTCAACTACCAGGATCCTGGCCTGTGTCATGCTACACCTCCAAGCTGCACCGGTTGCTGGTGCAGGGGGAACGACAGAGTAAAGCAGGTGCCTTCACCGGGAACCGAGGCCACACCGACCTCCCCCTGATGGGCACGCACTACAGATTGCACCACCGCAAGACCGAGACCTGTGCCCTGGGAGCGAGTGGTAAAGAAGGGTTCGAATACCTGACCGAGCTGATGGGAAGGGATCCCCTTGCCATTATCGATGACCCGCATCTCCACCCGGGCACCGCTGCGCACCGCGCTGACCAAGAGTGACGTGGCCCCTGCCTGCTGGGCATTGGCAATCAGGTTGTTGATGGCCCCCGCCAGCGCACTGCTGTTGGCCAGCAGACAGAGATCGGGCTCCGGCGCCTCCATGTGCAGCTCGCAGCCCTGCTGCTGGCAAAAAGCCTCGGCTCCGGCCTGCACTTCGGCCAGCAGCCCTTGTACCGAGATGGGGGTGACCACCTGATTGTCGCCATTGCGGGCGAACAGCAGGATGTCGTTGATCTGCTTCTCCAGATCCTGCAAACGGGCCATCAGCTTTTGCTGAAACTGAGTGCGAGATTCCGGCTTGAGGGTGCGGTTGGCCAGGTTGGCGGCATAGAGCATGGCAGCGGAGAGCGGCGTGCGGATCTGGTGGGCAAGCGAGGCCGCCATATTGCCCAGCGCCGACAGTCGCTTCATGTGGTTGATGCGGTCTTGCAGTTTACGGGTTTCGGTCAGGTCATTGATAAAGACCAGCTGACCGGGCTGATCCGGCAGCGGTTGGGTCGAGAGCTGGACCCGGCGCCCGTCGCGCAAGGAGATCTCGTGGCCATCATCCTCCCGCGGCTCAAAGCAGCGGGCAATGATGTGGCGCCAGAGCTCCCCTTCCAGCGGCTCCCCCAGCAGGGAGATGGCCGCCGGATTCGCGCGGGTGACCACCCCTGCCCCGTCAAGCAGCAACACCCCGGTGGGGAGCGCCTTGAAGATGGCATAGAGCTGGCTCACTTCGTGGGACTGGAGTGGCATGTCCTGCTGCTGGATTGTCATAAACCTGACCTCAAACTGGCTATTGGGTCAGGTTATTCAATTTCCATGCCACTAAATTATATGAATTAAAACAATGAATTGCGCATTAGCGTCAAGGCTTTGACCCTCAGACGTCCTTGCTCATCCCGTACTTTTTCATCTTCTCCACCAAAGTGGTACGGCGCATACCGAGCAGATCGGCGGCGCGGGCCACCACCCCGTCCTGAGACTCCAGCGCCTGACGGATCAGCTCCACTTCGAGGTCGGCCAGCATCTCTTTGAGGTTGACCCCCTCCTCCGGCAACTGCATGGTACGGGCAGAGGCGAGGGAGTGATCCAGCTCGGGCGGATCCTGAAACACCGCCGCCAGTGCATCCCGCTCATCCATCTCGGTCAGCCGCTCATCCCGCGGCTCGCTCGGCAGCAGACGATAACGGCTCGGCAGATCGGCCACATCGACGATCTGGTGCGGGTAGAGGATCAGCAGTCGCTCCAGCAGGTTAGAGAGCTCGCGCACGTTGCCGGGCCAGGGGTACTGCATCAGCGACTCCAGCGCCCGCTGGGTCAGCCGGATAAAGCCGTGGTGCTGCTCGGCATGGCGGTTGAGCAGCTCCTGCAGCAGCAGCGGGATGTCATCGATGCGATCCCGCAGCGGCGGCGTCTCTATGGGGAAAACGTTGAGGCGGTAGTAGAGATCTTCGCGGAAACCCTGAGTGCGGATCATCGCCTCCAGATCCCGGTGGGTCGCCGCTATGATGCGCACATCGGCCTGAATGGGCTTGCCGCCACCAACCCTGTCGAACAACCGCTCCTGCAACACCCGCAGCAGTTTGACCTGCATCGGCATCGGCATATCGCCGATCTCGTCGAGGAACAGGGTGCCCCCCTGCGCCAGCTCGAAGCGACCGCGACGAGCCGCGATGGCGCCGGTAAACGCCCCCTTCTCGTGGCCAAACAGTTCGCTCTCCAGCAATTCGGCCGGAATAGCGCCGCAGTTGATGGGCACGAAGGGGCCACTGCTGCGGGAAGAGAGTTCGTGGATGGCGCGAGCCACCACCTCTTTACCAGTGCCGGACTCCCCAAGGATCAGCACGTTGGCATCGGTCTCGGCCACCTGGCTGATGAGGCGGCGTACCTCCTGGATCCCCTTCCCTTTACCCACCAGCAAGCGCAGCAGGGCCTGCCCCTTGTCATGGGTCTGCTGACGGGGATGCAAGGAGACGAACGCCTGACAGAAGTGCAGATGACGGGTGAGGGATTCATAGGTAAAAGGCGAGAGCGCGACCCCGATAAAGTTGCTGTTGGGCAGATCGGCCTCAACCAGCGAGAGGAAGGGGGTACGGGGGAAGGCAGCCAGCAGCTCTGACAAGGGACGGTCGGTCAGCTCACCCACCAGCACCCCTTGCAGCGGACCGGAGGATTCGATGGCCACATCCAGATCGCTTTGTGCCACCTCCTGCCACGGGATCCCCATAAACGAGAGCACGGTTCCCAACTGTTGGCGCCGCTGCGCATCGGCATCAACAATCAACACGCCCATCTCCACCATATCCATTCCTCGCGATGTCCTGAACTAACTTATTGTTTTATTTAATGATAAAACAGCTACCGACTGTCTTTTTGCTGGCACACAAAGTGCCAAAATTCCGACACATTGTCAAAAATTGTCGTATTCAGGCTAAGTGTATCGACAGAAACGGGAGATTAGATAAATTTTGCCGAGGAATTTTCTGCATTGGCGCCGTTAACAAACGCCGCCAATGGCGGAAAGAAAACTGCCCTCTTCAGAGGGCAGCATGGGACACGGTGAAGAGCACTCAGTGGCGATTATGGTGGTGCGGCGCCGCGTAACGACACTCGGGGAAACGGCTGCAAGCCAGAAAGAGTCGACCGGCGTGGGGGCCTTTTTTCGCCTCCCGCTCCACCAGCGGCGCATCACAACGAGGGCAGTGGTGCACCTCGTGCTCTTCATCATCCTCTACATCGGCGAACAAGCCATCGACCAGCTCCCCCTCACTCTGTGGCGCCTCCACCATCCCCTTGGCCTGAATGGCGGGCTCGTGGAGCGACGCAGGCGAGATGGCCTCGGCATGGGCAGTGCGGCCACGCATCCCGGCACCGACATCCACGCCGTCCAGCAGCAGAGGGTTGAACGTCGGCTCACGGCGCGCCCCGTGCGGCAGATCGTCGATCAATGGTTCGCTGGTTTTGACCAGCAGCGGCAGGATCTGTTCGCGCAGCTCTTCCACCAGATAGCTGGCACTTGCCGGGATCTGCAGCAACGGCAGACCGGCGCTGTCGCAGGCGGTTTTCAGAAAGAGATCCCGCGCCTTGCGCTTCTGGTGACGATGGGAGCTGTCATCGAGTTCGATGGCACAGATAAAGGAGAGATCCGCGGGGTGGCAAAGCAGATAGTCGAAATGCTTGGCGCTGATCTTGTTGAAGTACTGCTGCCATTTGCTTTTGCCGATCCCGGCCTGCGGCGTCAGCACATCGGCCACCCGCACCTTGGCAAGGACCCGGGCCTTGTCACCCACCGCCAGATCCAGCACCCCGAGGAAGGATCGCTCGGCGGGACTGAACAGGGTCTCCTGCATATCATAGGGCAGGCGCTTTTGCTGTCTGCCTCTACTCCAGAAGATCGCCAGCACAAGCAGCGCCAGCAACAACAATCCCGATAGGACAAGGGTATTCATGAGAGCACGATCCAGTTCACGACACGAAAGGGGAATTACTTTACCACAGCCGCCACGGAGCAAGGCAGCAGACCCGTGTATAGAAAGTGAAAAGTCCCGTCTTTTTATCTATTTGTCAGCAGGCGGGGGTTCATATGACCAGTCCCAGCAGGCACAATAGGGATAGAGCAAGAAATCCCATTTCAAGGAGAGCAGGATGCAAAAGCAATTGGTGGTCACCGTGATCGGTGCAGACAAACCCGGGATCGTCGAAAGTCTGGCAGCTGTCATCAGCCGCGAGCAGGGCAACTGGCTGGGCAGCGCCATGAGCGAACTGGCGGGCCAGTTTGCCGGTATCCTCCATGTCTCTGTCCCCGATGAGCACTATCGCAGCCTGTGCGAAGCACTGGCCCTGCTACCGGGTCTGACCATCAGCTTTGCCGAAGGGACACCGACCGCCGAGCCAGCCCATCAAGTCATGATGACGGTGACCGGCAACGACCGCCCCGGCATCGTCCATGAAGTAGCCAGCATCCTGCGCCAGCTCGAGATCAACGTGGCCGATCTCACCACTGGCTGTGAACCGGCTCCCCACTCCGGCGCCCCGCTCTTCTATGCCCATGCGCTGGTTGCCCTGCCCGACGGGCTCGCGATGGATGCGCTGATCACCGCACTGGAATCCCTCTCCGACGATCTGGTGGTCGACATCGACGAAGCGTTCAGCGAGCAGTAACAATACTGTCATTTATTTGTCATATATTAACGCCATAACTGCCGCGCAGACGCGACCTGAAACAGAGGCACAAGATGAGCACCGACAAGCAGTATGAAGAGAAAGAGCTGAGCTGGCTCTCATTCAATGAACGGGTGTTGCAAGAGGCAATGGACAAGACGGTGCCCCTCATCGAGCGGGTTCGTTTTCTGGGGATCTTCTCCTCCAACCAGGATGAGTTCTTCAAGGTACGGGTATCGGACGTCAAGCGTCGCATCCTCATCAATGAAGTACATGGTGGCGACGATGAAGCGAAAGTGCTGCTGCGCGCCATCCAGCAAAAAGTGATGGCGCTCGGTGAAGCGTTCGACAACACCTATAAAGAGCTGTTGATTGCGCTGGCCCGCCACAACATCTTTCTGGTCAACGAGAATCAGCTCTCCGATGCCATTCAGAAGTGGCTGCGGGTCTTCTTCAAGGAGAAGGTGCTGCGTCACATCATCCCGATCCTGCTCAACAAGGAGGTCAATCCGGTCAAATTCCTCAAGGATGAGTATACCTATCTGGCCATCGAGATGAAGAAGAACGGTCAGGTGATCCAGTACGCCCTGGTGGAAGTGCCGACCGACGACCTGCCCCGCTTCTTCCAGCTGCCGCCGGAAGGGACCCGCCGCAAGAAGCAGATCATCATTCTGGATAACGTCATCCGCTTCTGCCTCGACGAGATCTTCAAGGGCTTCTTCGACTACGACGAGATTGCCGCCTATGCGGTGAAGCTGACCCGGGATGCCGAATACGATCTCTCCGACCAGCTGGACTTGAGCCTGGTGGACAAGATGAGTGACGGCTTGAAGCAGCGCCTCACCGCCATGCCGGTGCGCTTCGTCTACGAGCGGGAGATGCCCGCTGCCATGATTAGCTTCCTCAAGCTCAAGCTGCAGATCAGCTCCTACGATGCCATCATGCCGGGTGGGCGTTACCATAACTTCAAGGATTTCATCGGCTTCCCCAACGTGGGTCGTGACTATCTGGAAAACCCCAAGCTGCCGGCCCTCGATTGCCGCGATTTTGACGGCTTCGTCAACGCCTTCGATGCGATTACCAAGCAGGATATCCTGCTCTACTACCCGTATCACAAGTTCCACCACTTCACCGAGTTGGTGCGCCAGGCGGCGTTCGATCCGGCGGTGAGCGCCATTCGCATCAATATCTACCGGGTGGCCAAAAAATCGCGCATCATCCACTCCCTCATTGATGCCGCCAACAACGGCAAGAAGGTGACCGTGGTGGTCGAGCTGCGCGCCCGTTTCGACGAAGCGGCCAACATCGACTGGGCCAATATTCTCACCGATGCCGGGGTCAAGGTGGTGTTCGGGGTGCCGAGCCTCAAGATCCACTCCAAGCTCTGCCTCATCACCCGCCACGAAAATGGCGAGGCGGTGCGCTACGCCCATATCGGTACCGGCAACTTCAACGAGAAGACCGCCAAGATCTACACCGACTTCTCGCTGCTCACCCGCAATCCGGATATCACCGCCGAAGTGGAAGGGGTGTTTGAATACATCGAGTACCCCTATAAGCGTTACAAATTCAACCACCTGCTGGTCTCCCCCATCAACAGCCGCCGTCAGCTCTACCGTCTCATCGACAACGAGCTCTCCAACGCCAAGGCGGGCCAGCCGAGCGGCATCATCCTCAAGATCAACAATCTGGTGGACAAGGATCTCATCAACCGGCTCTATGCCGCCGGGCAGGCCGGGGTGCCGATCCAGATGATCATCCGTGGCATGTGCGCCCTGCGTCCAGGTGTGCCGGGCCTCAGTGACAATATCAAGGTGATCAGCATCATCGACCGCTTCCTCGAGCATCCGCGGGTGATGGTGTTCCACAACAAGGGCAACCCCCAGCTCTATATCTCAAGCGCCGACTGGATGAGCCGCAATATCGACGGCCGGATCGAGGTGGGCACCCCCATTTATGACGAGCGCCTCAAGCAGCGCATCATGGACATTCTCGAACTACAACTGAGTGATACCTGCAAGGCGCGGGTCATTGATGCCGACCAGCAGAACGAATATGTGAAGCGGGGCAACCGCCGCAAGATCCGCTCTCAGGTGGCGATTTACGACTATCTCAAACGTATCGAGTCAAACAATGGACAATAGTCTCTATGCCGCCGTGGATCTCGGCTCCAACAGTTTTCATATGGTGATCGCCCATCTGAGCGAAGGGCGTTTTCGCATCGTCGATCGCATCAAGGAGCGAGTGCGGCTGGCGGAAGGGATGGATGAGCAGAAACGGATGAGCCCGGAGGCGATGGAACGCGGCCTCGCCTGCCTGTCGCTGTTTGCCGAGCGCCTCACCAATATCAAGCCGGATCAGATCCGCATCGCAGGTACCTATACCCTGCGCCGCGCCAGCAACGCCCGCGAATTTGTGAGTGAAGCAGCCAAGGTGCTCAACCACCCCATCGAGATCATAAGCGGGCAGGAAGAAGCACGGCTCATCTATCAGGGGGTTGCCCATACCCAGCATATCGAGGGTCAGGTACTGGTGATCGATATCGGCGGCGGCAGCACCGAACTCATCATCGGTGAAGGGTTTGAACACAAGGCCCTCACCAGTCGTAAGATGGGCTGCGTCAGCTTTACCCAAAGCTTCTTCGCCAGCGGCAAGCTGAGCGACAAGCACTTCACCAATGCCGTGCTGGAGGCGCAGCACCAGCTCGCCCCCATCGTCAACCAGTACCGCAAGCTGGGCTGGCAGAGCTGCCTTGGCAGCTCAGGTTCGATTCGCACCGTGCGCGATGTGCTGCAAGGTGAGGGGCTGACCGATGGCAGCATCACGCTGGAGGGGCTGGAGCGGCTCAAGGCGCTGATGATTGAGCGCAAGCGAGTGGATAACCTCAAACTGGTCGGGCTTACCGAGGAGCGTCAGGAGGTGTTTGCCGCTGCGGTCGCCATCCTGCTCGGGCTGTTTACCTCGCTGCCCATCGAGCGGCTCGACTACTCCGATGGCGCCCTGCGCGAAGGATTGCTGTATGAGTTCGAGGAGCGCTTGCAGCACCACGATATTCGCGAGCGTACCGCACAGGCGCTCGGTACCCACTACCGGATGGACCGCAAACAAGCCGCCCGGGTGGAGCAGAGCGTGCTGACGCTGTTTGATGCCTTGCAAGAGCCCTGGCAGATGGAGATAGAGCCCTATCGCGCTATCCTCGGCTGGGCGGCCCGGCTGCACGAAATTGGCCTTGCCATCAACTACAGCGGCATTCACCGCCACTCCGCCTATATCCTGCAACACACCGACCTGCCTGGCTTCAACCAGGACGATCAGGCACTGCTGGCCGCGCTAGTACGATTTCAGCGCAAGGGGCTCAAGCTCTCCGAGCTGCCGCCCCTACCCAACCACGACATGCAGACGGTGCTGCGCTGCATCCGCATCCTGCGCCTCGCAGTCGCCGCTCACCACAAGCGCCAGGACGACCTGCTGCCCGAGTGGAAAGTCGCGGTACAAGGGGAGCAGTTGGTCGTGACCCTGCCGATCGACTGGTGCGAAGAGAACCGTCTCCTGATGCAGAATCTGGAGAAGGAGCATCGTTATTGCCAGGAGCAGGGCTGGCCACTGTTGTTCCAGCTCGGCTAAACCGGAAAGATAAATGCAAAAGGCAGCCCACTGGCTTAATGCCAGTCAGTTAAGCATTTTTATGACTAAATATTCAAAATGTTGAATGTCAAAAACTATTCCATAGTTAAAGAGTCAATTTGGCTCCAACCCTTGCCCTGACTGGCATGCAATAAAAAGAGGGAGGCATCATGCCTCCCTCACTCTTTAGCCCTTATCCCCTGCGGGTTGGGACTCAAATTCTCTTAACTGACTTGCATTAGCCCACTGGCTGCCTTTTTCATCTCAATCTCCCGGTTACTGCAACTCGGGCAACAACCACTTGGCCATCTCGAAGTAGATGATAAGGCCGGTGCCATCCACCAGTGTCGCGATGAATGGCGCAGAGACCACCGCCGGATCGATGCGGAAACGGCGCAGCACCATGGGAATAATGGACGCGACCGTAGCACTCCAGAGCACGATGGCGATGATGGTAAAGGTCACCACCATGCCAATCTGGGGACCGACGCCGAGACTCCATGCCCGTACCCAGGCCGCCATGGCAATGGCACCCGAGATGAGCAGACCGGTGGAGAGCTCCTTTTTCAGCACTGTGCCGAGATTGCGCAGGCTCACCTCCCCGACCGCCATGGCACGTACTATGGTGGTGGTGATCTGGGTGCCGCTGTTACCGCCAGTACCGATCAGGAGCGGAATGAAGAAGGCCAGCGCGATGGCGGCTTCCAGCTGCTCCTCGAATGCCCGCAGCACGGTGCCGGTGTAGGCTTCCGCCACAAACAGGATAAGCAGCCAGCCCACCCGTTTGCGCCACAGCTGCCAGGGCGTCGCCTGCAAGTAAGGGGTATCGAGCGGTGATGAGCCCCCCTGCATCTCGGCATCCTCGGTAGATTCGAGCTCCAGAATATCCGCCGCATCATCGACGTGGAAAATACCGACCAGTCGCCCCTGATCCTCGACAGGCAATACCGACAGGTCGCGGTCGATCAGCAGGCGCGCTGCCAACTCCTGATCCGCACGGGCGTTGATCCGCACCGTCTCCCGATCCATCAGGGTCGCGACGTTGGCCAGCGGGTCAGCGATCAGCAAGGTCTTGAGGGAGAGGCTCCCTTGCAGACGACCATCCCCGTTGACCACATAGATATGGCGAAACAGCTGGGCATTGTCCCAAGCATCGTGGATCAGCTGTTTGGCGTGACCGACCGTGTCCTCCTCCCGCACCGCCAGATATTCGTGGCGCATGTTGGCCCCCACCGACTCGGTGGGCCAATCCAGCAGGGAGTAATACATGGCCTGCGCCTGGGTCGGGAAGCGAGCCAGCAACATGGTGCGATCCTGACGACTCAGTTTGCGCAGGATGGCGACCATATCACGGCGGGGAATGGCCTCCTGCAACACGCTGACAATGCTGCCATGGAGCCGCTGCAACAGGCGCCCGGCACTCTCGGCCGAGAGTGAACCAAGCAGTTCGGCCCCTTGCGGGATTGGCAGGGTATCAAAGATGCAGTTGAGCTCTTCCGGACGCAGGGTCAGCAGTTGATCGGCGCGCTGAACCGGATCCAGATTATGTTCCAGCCAACCCTGCAGGGCGGCCAGATCGAGCAGTTGGTGACGATTAAGAATGGTATGTGTTTTCTTCATCACAGATATCCTCATGTGATTTCAGGCGAGCCTGAATGCCTCCGGAAATAGCCGGATGCAACGACAAGAAAACAGCAATTTGATTGACGAGTAATAGGCAGGAAATGACGCCGTTCGGCGTGTCATCATCCCCACGTACCAGCTTTAGCACTGTATAACGTATCCGGCATGCCGGAAGCCACTTGGGTTTACACCTTAATCCGATGAAAACTGTCCTGATCTTGGGCGTCTCTGGACGTCGTGAGATCAGTGGCCTGTGTTTATACAGGAGCCTCGCCTAACGAGATGCTGCAAATAATTCGCACAACCCTCTGTTGTGCGGGCGGCATGATTATCCAATCCCGCTGGGAGGTCAACCCCGCAACCACCATTAAATTGGCAACGGCAACAGCTTGTTACAATTGGCAGGAGATGACACGAAACCAATTTTCATAGTCTGGACAAAAGAAAAGGCCCCAAAGGGCCCCTTATTTATTAGCGAATATAGTCAAACAGTGTCAGACGGCTTATTTTGCTGAACGAGAGTTGCGAGGCACTCAATGCCGCATCCTCTTTTGACAGCGCGGAAATCACTTCATAGAGGTCCGCTTCCGATACCTTGGCTCTCGCCTCGGCGTTGAGGGTACTCAACCCCTCGTTAGAATCCATGACTGCCTCGAGACTGTTCATCCTGCCACCCAACTCCCCCAATCCATGATCGATATTCAGGCGAGCATTCTTCATATGGACGGTAGCATCGGCTACTTCCAGCGCAAAGTTGTCAGCGGTAATAGCGGGATCACGCAAAGCGGTAATAAAATCCGACATCCCGTTCAGCACGTTGTCATTTTTTGGTGGATTAAGGTCAAACTGCTGAGGCGCACCACCTGCAGGCAAATCAAGGGTCAACTCCAGACCATTGAAGGGGATCTTGGTGCCAGCAGTGTAGTTACCTGTTTGCAGGGTAGTACCACCGGCATCCTTGATATCATAGGTATCAGGCGGGCCTATGGTAGTTGATACGGTATAGGTGTTGCTGGGCAGTGCAGAGTTATAATTGGACTTATAGAAATTATCAAAGTTGCCCTGATCGCCGACTCCGACCGTGATATTTGCGGTGGTTGCACTGGCAGTTCTTCTGGTCGCCACGATTTCAAACAGATCCTGCCCGGAATCATTGGCAGCAATTTGTACTGTGGGTGAGACCTGAATATTTCGCTGACCAGGGTCACCCTGATAAATATATTTTCCGTTAGCGTCTTTGATATATGGCTGGGTCTTGCTCTGATTACCGCCAAATATAAATTCACCCGAGGAGTTTTTGCTATTCATCAGGTCAAACATCTGCTGCTGCAACCCTTCCAGCTCGCTGGCGATGGCCTTGCGATCATCCATGCTGATAGCGCCATTATTTGACTTCTGGATCAGGGTCTGGGCACTAAGCATCGCATTGTTAATCGACGTTAATACCGTCTCCTCATGCCCCAGGCTGTTTTCCAGCAAGCTGCCATTGACACTGTACTGCTTGAACAGGTCAATCTCCTTGGTCAGTGCCATCTTCTGACTCATCCCCGCAGGATCTTCGCCGGCAGTCTGAAATTTATTACCGGTTTGCAGCTGTTGGTAGGCAGTATTCAACCGCTCGTTGGCACTGTTGAGGGAATAGATATTCCGGTCGTAGATCATGTTGGTGGTGATGCGCATGACGTTACCTCACGGAAGAGAGCAGTGTATCGAAAATGGTTTTGGCCGTGCTGACGATTTGCGCCGATGCCGCATAGGATTGCTGGAAGCGGATCAGATTGGCCGCCTCCTCCTCCAGATTGACCCCAGACACGCTTTCAAAAATGCCGGTGCTCTGGATAAGCTTGGACTCATTGGCCTTGAGCAGCGTTTTTGCCTGACTGGTATTGTTACCCACTTCCATCACCAACCCGGAATAGGCCTGATTGAAGGTCATCTTGTCGTTGGTCGTCCCACCATTGGTGCTCTTGCGCACCAGATCCTTGTTTTGCAGCTCGGCCAGAACCAGGCCATTGCTGTTATCGGCAAAGCCATTGCTGTTGTAACTGAGCTTGAAGCTGTCACCGGCATCCACCGTTCCAGTGATGCTGAACTCGTAGCCGGGCGCCTGTTTCGGGTTTGGATAAGCTGGTCCACCAGTGGGGGGTGGCAGTTGCAAAGCAGCCATCAAATTCTGCCCCTTGCTGCTCGCAGGGGCCGTACCTATCAGAGTAGTACCATCGGCTTGAAACACCTGATAGTTACCACTAGCATCGATTTTGACCACCTGAGGCGCTGTCGGGCTCAGACTATTGGTACCAAAACCTGACCCCGCACCTGTATTGAATACTCCACCCAGTTTGATATCAGCCCCGCCGCCATTATTGGTGGTCTTTTCCGCTTTAAGCGGAGAGGCCAGGGCCAAATCTTCCGGTCGGGTGATCAGCTGACCCAGACCGGCTGCCGCACTTTTGGTCGGTTGCAGCAACAGTCTGTCACCCGCAGCTGGCGTGCCGGTGAGATCGATCGAGATCCCGTGCCCGGTCAGCTCAAAGGTTGTTGGTGGGGTAGCCCCCGCAGTGATCAAGGTACGATTGCCAGACTTGTCCAGCGAAAACACCTCATAACCAGTGGCACTGCTAAATTGCACTTCGTAATCAAACGGGGTCACTGATGTCCCCTTGCCCGGCACGAAGCTGACATTCGCCCCGACCGTCCCGGTGTTATTGCCGTAGGGTAAGCCCTTGCTGGTAGGCAGGGTGAAAATATCGCCGCCAATCTCGTTATCCAGATCCATCCCGAGGCGGTTCTGCTGGTTCATCGCATCCGCCATCGCCACGGCCAGCTGCCCCAGTTCACGCTTGGTCGGCTCAAGGTCGGTACGCGCCTTGAACAGCCCGCCCATGGCGCCACCAAACGTATCGTGGTCGATGGTTGCCTGATTATCCCCCAGAGTCAGTTGCAGCTCCTGATCTCGGGAGTCAGGATCTCCTGCAATCACCTTGAACTGGGCGACGCCCCCATCGAGGATCAACGAATGGCCAGTGCTCATATTGACCAGCATGCTGCCGTTGGGTTGGGCTACGGTGCGAATATCCATCTTCTCCGACAGCTGGCGGATCGCCTCATCCCGCTGATCAAACAGCATCAGGTTCTCTTCGGGTGACCCCTGGGTGCGGATGATGGCCTGATTAAGATCATTGATGCTGGTGAGCAGGCTGTTGACCTGCTTGGTTTCATCTTCAATGCGGGTGTTGAGGGTATCGCTCTGCTTGTCGAGCTGCGCCGAGAGGGTATGAAAACGGTTGACCATGCCACTCAACTCCGTCATCACCACCTTGCGCCCACCGATCTCGGCAGGCGATTCATTGGCAGAGTGAAATGACTTGAAGTAGGAGGTGATGGCCGCCCCCACGCTGTTGCTGGTATCCCCAAGCAAGCTGTCAACGCCAGCCAACTGTTCATAATGGGTCAGGGAGGCATGATAGGCGGAGGTATCACGGCGCACCTCCCCCTGCATATAGTCGTTGATTACCCGCTGGGTCTTGATGTCACCGGTCCCCAGACCGATGGTATTGGTATACACCAGCGTACGCTCACGCACATAGCCCTGGCTATTGACGTTCACTATGTTGTTACTGGTGGTCTGCAGCAGGCGTTGCTGTGCCAGCACGCCCGATGAACCAATCCCAAGCAGGTCGCTTGCCATACGTTACAGCTCCATCTCGTTGTATTGGGCAATGGCATCACTGCGCAATACCTGTTTCAATTTTCTGGCGTAGTGCGGGTCGGTGGCATAACCCGCCTGTTGCAGCGCCTCAAAGTAGCGATCAGGACTATCCACCTTCGCCAGGGCTCCCTTGTAGCGAGAGCCGGAAGTGAGGAAGTCCACATAGTCGTTGAAGCTCTCTTCAAACGACTCATAGGAGCGAAATGCCGCTTTCTGGCGGGAGGCGACGCCTTGCTCATACTCGAGCGTGCTGACCACAGCCTTTGGCCCTTCCCAGCGCGGATCGGCCTTGATGCCAAACAGGTTATGGGTCACCTGCCCCTCGCCATCCTTGATCACCCGCTTGCCCCAACCGCTCTCCAGTGCCGCCTGGGCGACCAGTACCGCCGGGCTTAACCCCAGCTTGTCGGCCGCTTTCTTGGCCAGCGGCATCAGGCGATTGACGAACTCTTCCGGTGTATCGAACTCTTTGCCCCCACTACCGGTGGCACTGCCCTCTTCGCTGGCCATGCGCCCCATGGGCGGAATGCTGCGGTGCGGTCGACGGGGCATAGTGAGTGCGTGACTCTCCTTTGCCCCCTCGGTCATCTCTTTTTCAGCAAAATCTTTGCCAACTTTTGATGCCGAGATCAAATCATCTGCTGCGGCCGTGGGTGGCTGATAGGGTTTGTAGGTCCGTTCGGTGCGCTGCGGCATCTTGAGCACTCGCCCATCCTGATGGGTAAAGGTCTCGGGAGAGAGCTGTTTGGCCACCATGTCAGCCAATCCCAGCCCCCCCTTGCTGGACATGTCGGCAACCCGCTGCTCATCCAGCATCCCTTCATAGAACTGGGTATAGCTGCTGTTCATCGGGTTGTCCTGAGTCAACACCCCGTTGGCCTGACGCATGCTCTGAAACAGCATCTGGGTAAAGATTGACTCGAACTGGCGTGACGCACTCTTGAGCGCTTCGGCCTGTCCCTCTTTGCTTTGGCTCATCTGGCGCAGACGGTCCAGGTTCTTGATGTCCTGTACCATCCCGAGATTCATGCCGCTGTTGCTGTCAAACTCCGCCATTTTGCTTACCTCATTGCCACCCGTGGCAACCACTTGCCGCTTGTTACAATATGACCAGTTGCCCTTCGATGGCGCCTGCCTGCTGCAGCGCCTCAAGGATGGCCATCAAATCACCCGGGGCGACCCCAACCTGATTGACCGCCCGGACCAGATCGTCCAGGGTCGCACCGGTATCAAACTTGAACATCCGCCCCGGCTCCTGCTGGACATTGATGGTCGAGTTGTTGGTCACCGTTGTCTCTCCTCCTGCCAGCGGGTTGGGCTGGGAGACCTGCTGGTTTTCGGCGATGGTCACCGTCAACCCGCCATGGCTGATGGCCGCCGGTTTGAGCTTGACCTGACTGCCGATCACTATGGTGCCGGTGCGGGAGTTGACGATGATCTTGGCCGCCTCATTGGCCGGATCCACCTCCAGGTTCTCGATGGTGGCGAGATAGGAGACGCGCTGACCCGGATCCCGCGGGGCATAGACCTTGACCGAGGTGGCATCGAGCGCCTGAGCGGTATTGGGCCCCACCAGATCGTTGACCACATCGGCCAGACGGCGCGCCGTAGTAAAGTCGGGGCGGTTAAGGTTGAAGGTGATGGTGTCACCCTGACTGAAGGAGTTGGGCACCTCCCGCTCCACGGTCGCACCGTTGGCAATCCGCCCGACGGTCGGGGTATTGATCACTACCTTGGAACCATCAGCCCCCTCTGCACCCAGACCACCGACCACCAGACTGCCCTGGGCGACCGCATAGACCCGCCCATCGAGCCCTTTCAGGAAGCTTTGCAGCAGAGTGCCGCCCCGCAGGCTCTTGGCCTCGCCGATGGCAGAGACCGTCACGTCGATGGTCTGGCCCGGCTTGGAGAAGGGGGGCAGGTCGGCATGGATCGCCACCGGAGCCACATCCTTGATCTTGGGCTTGATGTTGTCCGGCACCTTGATGCCAAAATTGTTGAGCATGGTACGGAAGGTCTGCTCGGTGAAGGCGTTGTTCTTCTCTCCAGTGCCGGGCAACCCCACCACCAGACCGTAACCAATCAGCTGGTTGTTACGCACCCCTTCAACCGAGCTGATGTCCTTGATCCGAGCCGCATTGGCCACGCCCAAGGGCAGCAGACAGCAGAGTAGTGTGACAAGACGGAGTGACTTCATAACATCTCCTAGAGCGGCCACCAGGGACCATTGAAAAAGCTGGTAAGCCACCCTTGCTCCTGGCTATTGGCCAGATCGCCGGTACCACCGTAGTAAATGCGGGCATTGGCCACTTTCTGGGACGAAACGCTGTTATCAGACGTCACGTCCTCCGGGCGAATAAGGCCGGTGATCCGGATATATTCATTGCCATTATTAAGCATGATCCACTTCTCGCCGCGCACCACCAGATTGCCGTTGGGCAGTACCTTGGCCACGCTGACCGAAATATTGCCCTGCAGGCTGTTGCTCTGATCCGCCTTGGCCTGGCCCTTGAACGCGCTGTCTTGAGCAATGGAGGCTGAGAGATCATAGGGGCTGGCGGTCACGGGCACGCCACCCAACTTGACCGGATCCAGATTGAACTTGTTATTCTTGCCACTCTGGGTATTGGCCTTTTTCGAGGCGGAGGTCGACTCCGACAACTCGATGGTAATGATGTCGCCTACCTTGTGTGCCTTGATATCCGAATAGATGCCATTGACCTGATCCGGCTGGAAAATCGCCCCTGTCGGTCGCACCGACACCGGCTCCGACTCCCCGTAGACGGGGGAAAACTCGGGATCATCAGGCTTGGGCGTATTGGGAGTGCTGCTACACCCTCCCAGCACCAACAATCCCAGCATCCATACGGCTTTCATCATGCACCTCCTATTTAGGTACGCTGGATCAGGAAGGACATCATGCCGTCCACGGCGGAGAGCACCTTGGAGTTCATCTCGTAGACCCGCTGAGCCTGAATGAGGTTCACCAGCTCTTCGGTCACGTTGACGTTGGAAGTCTCCAGCATCCCCTGCTTGATCACCCCCAAGCCATCGGCACCGGCAGTCCCCTGAGCGGCAGCACCACTGGATTGGGTCTCGACAAACATGTTCTCCCCCATCGGCTGCAAGCCGCTGGCGTTGACAAAGTCGGAGATGTTGATCTGACCGACAACCTGAGAAGCGCCATCGCCCTTGAGCTGCACCGAGACCTGGCCATCTTCACCCACCGTAACGCTCTGAGCGTTTTCCGGGATCTGGATTTCCGGTTGCAGCGGGTAGCCATTACCCGGGGTCACTATGGTCCCTTCATCGTTGAGGGTGAACTGACCGTTGCGGGTATAGGCCGCACTACCATCCGGCAGCTGAATTTCAAAGTAGCCACGACCACTGATCATCAAATCGAGCGAGTTGTCAGTGGTTTGTACGTTGCCCTGGCTGTGGTTTTTCTGGGTCGCCACCACCTTGGCACCCGCCCCCAGCATCAGGCCGGAGGGGAGCTCGGTATCGGCAGAGGAGCGGCCACCGGGCTGATTGATGTTTTGATACAGCAGATCTTCAAAGATGGCCCGTGACTTTTTGAAGCCCACGGTGCTGGCGTTCGCCAGGTTGTTCGAGGTGACCGAAATATTGGTCTGCTGTGCATCCAACCCGGTCTTGCTGATCCAGAGTGCGGGATTCATAGGTAACTCCTTGATTAGCTGATTCGCAGCAGTTGGGTTTGAGCTTCATCATTCTCTTCGGCCGTCTTCATGATTTTGACCTGGGTTTCGAACTGACGTTGCAGCCGGATCAGGTTGGTCATCTCATCCACCACATTGACGTTGCTCCCCTCAAGGGAGCCGGCAATCAGGCCAACGTTGGCAGAGGCGGGTTCATTCTGACCATCCTTGCGGCGAAACAGACCATCTTGCCCCTTCTCCACCGCATCGGCGGCCGGATTGACCAACTTGATCCGCTGAAAATCTTCCGGCAAGTTGGCGGCAGCCCCCTCAGGACGACCGCTGATGGTGCCATCCCGATTGATCTCGAGTTTCTCCATCGGCATCGGCAACACGATTGGCTGACCGCCGTCATCCACCACATTCAGGCCAGTCGAGGTCTGTAAATTGCCGGTCGCATTGACCTGCAGATTCCCCATGCGGGTATAGGCCTCGCCCCCCTTGGGATCCTGCACGGCAATCCAGCCCGGCCCATCCACCGCCACGTCCAGATCCCGTCCGGTGGTCATCAGCATGCCATGCTGCAGGTTCTGACCCGGGCGCTCAGCCATGGCAAACACCCGGCTTGGCAAGCCCTCTCCGAACGCCTGCATGCTTCTGGCCTGCTCAAAATCGGACTTGAAGCCGGTGGTATTGGCATTGGCGAGGTTGTTGCCGCGAACAGCCAAGCTGTTCATGGTCTCTTTGGCCCCGGACATGGCGATATAAAGCAGGTGATCCATGGAATTCTCCGTCAAACAGATGACTCTGACAGGAGAAATGCAATTTGAGTGCCAACAGCAGAAATATGGGGGGAGAAGTAGGATGGGAATGCGACAGAAACAGAGAGGGGGCCAAGCCCCCGCTCATTATCATGTATTGCGCAATTAACGGATCTGCAGGATGGTCTGCTGCAGCGAACTGTTGACCTCCAGAGAACGGGAGTTGGCCTGGAAGTTACGCTGGGCAGTGATCAGGTCCACCAGCTCGGAGGTCAAATCCACGTTGGACTGCTCCAGCGCCGATGATTTGATGGTCCCGAAAGTGCCCGAATTGGGCGTCCCCGGCAAGGCATCGCCAGAGAGCAGGGACTGTCGCCAGGAGGTATCGCCAACCTGAGTCAATCCTTGCGAGTTGGCAAACTTGGCCATGGCCACCATGGCAACCTTGAGTGTGGTGGCATTGCTATAGGTAGCAGAGACAATCCCGTCTGGCGTGATCTCCACCTTGGTCAAACGGCCGACAGTAGAGCCATCTTGAGTCAACTTGTTGACTTCAAACGGAGAAGAATACTGAGTCACAGTGCCAAGTTGAATCTCAACCTCCTGGGTGGGATCTGCACCGTTGGTGATAATGCCAGCACCTGCCGGGGGCGCGACCCCCAATTGTTCTGTCTTGATGGTTGCCGGTGTTGTTGGCGTCACCATCTTGCCATCAGCACCAAAGGTGATGCGTGCGGCAAGCGGTGGAACAGGAGTCACACCAGCTGCCATCGTTGTTGGAACCCCCCCCGCAACATCAATGGGTTTATCCCCCTCATACATGTACATACGCCAAGCGGTAGGATTGGCAGGCTTTGTCACATCAGCTGGGTCAGCTTCCTTGACAAAATATTGTGTGATCACATGAGGAGAACCCAATGAATCATAAATAGTGACCGATGTAGATGAGGCATAACTTTTAGGATTATTGATCGGATCAAAAATGGAGGCGTCTGCAGCAGTGTTACCTGCAGCCAACGGGGTTGAATCAGACTTCAGATTGAAGCTGGCTTCAATCTTGGTTGTTTGTTTCGGCTCCCCTGCCCGATCCGGGATCTGGATAGGCTTGGTTGCGTTTATGCTCACCGCTTTTGGCGTTCCATCAACGTTCACCTCATAGCCTTGCAGATAATGGCCCTGATTGTTGACCATATAACTGTTTTCATTGAGCTTGAAGGCACCGGCACGAGTATAGGTGCGATCCAGGTTGGTCAGGCCATCGGAGGTCACAAAGAATCCATTCCCCTGAATCGCCAAGTCGAGTGCGTTATTGGTAAATTGCAGCGCCCCCTGATGGAACTGCTGGGCAACCGCACCGGTCGCCACACCATTACCGACCTGGGTCTTGGCGTTGACAAAGATGGAGTTGGCATAGACATCCGCAAACTCGGCTCGGGACTCCTTAAAGCCCATGGTGTTAACGTTGGCAATGTTGTTGGCGGTGACGTTCAAGTCTTTTTGTGCCGCGTTGACACCGCTCAAGGCATTGTTAAATGACATATCCAGCTCCTTAGATCGATGCTGTCGACGTGGTTTTTGACTGAGTTGTTGGTTTGTTCTGATTAGATCCTGAAATTTGCAGGATACTGTTAAGCGTTGTAGTGCCTAGACCTCTCAGATTAAGTTGAGTCGGGTTGGTTCCGTTCCCCAGGACCACACTATCAACCTTGCCATAGGTCAGGGCCGAGATGCTCTCCGACTTTCCATCCATGGTGCCGTTAGCTTTAATCACGTATTTTCCAGGCTTGGCCGGATTGCCACTCTTGTCTTTACCATCCCAAGCAAATTCAACATTGCCGCGTAAATCACCTTCCAGAGGAAACTCCTTTATCACCTGACCCTTTTCATCTTCCACCGTGATTTTCACATTCGAATACTTGTTCTCGACACCGACAGCCACAACCCCGGATATGGACCCCTCTTTCTCCAAATAACCGATATTGCTAGGGAGCAGCACATTTTGTCCGACCAGTGCAGAGGCTTGCAGCGCCTGACTAGATGTCATCAGAGTATTGAGATTGCCCATCTGGGTGGACAAGCTGTTGATCCCCTCAGAAGTCGACATGGATGTCATCTGGGAGAGCATCTGGGCGTTATCAACAGGCTTGAAAGGATCCTGATACGACAGCTGCATGGTCAGCAGCTTCAGAAAAGAAGCTTGATCCAGCTCTTTCTTCGGCGTTGTAGTGGTGCCTGTCGTCTGGGTCGTGGTACGGCTGATACCGTTCACATTATTGGTTGTATCGACCATGCTACATCCCTCCTATCAGGATTTGCCAAGCTGGAGCGTCTGCTGCAGCATCTTTTTGGCCGAATCTGCAACCTGTACGTTGGTCTGGTAGCTGCGCGAGGCGTTGATCATGTCGGCCATCTCTTCAACCATGTTGACGTTTGGCTTGAAGATAAAACCGTCTTTATCCGCCATCGGGTGGTTGGGGTTGTACTCCTTGAGCAGTGGCGCCTTGCTCTCGACAATCCCCTTCACCTCAACCCCGACCGAGCCCTGTTTGTCAGACATCGCCTGATCGAGCTGGGCGGCAAAGACTGGCCGCCTGGCGTGGTAAGTATTTTCCACACTGGAGCTGACGCTGTCCGCGTTGGCCATGTTGCTGGCAACCGTGTTGAGGCGCACTGATTGTGCGCTCATAGCCGAGCCTGCTATGTCAAAGACCTTGAACAAACTCATCACTGCTCTCCTTTCAGGGCCTTGAGCAGGCCACTGATCTTGCTATTCATAAATTCAAGGGAGGTTTGATACTCGAGGCTATTGCGCAGAAATTCGCTGCGCTCCTGCTGCACATCGACTGTATTGCCGTCACCGGTATCCGGTTGCAGCGGGTTGCGATATTGCACGGTACCTGGGGCGTCCATATTCAAGGCAAAGTGCTTTTCGCTGGTCGTTGCCAAACCAAACCCCTGATGCGACTGGGCCTCCTGCAATGCCTGAGCAAAATTGATATCCCTGGCTTTAAAGCCAGGGGTATCTGCGTTGGCAATATTGCTGGAAAGCACCTCAGCACGCTTGGCGCGAACGCTTATGGTGTGTTGATGCACACCGAATGCCTTGTCAAATGAAAGAGCCATAGCACACCTCCTGCTTGGTTTATTTTGTTTGCAAGAGGTGTGCCATAAGCAAATCTCTCAGATCGATGGTTTGGGTATTAGCACAGTTCAGACCGAAAACGGCAGGAGCATCTCGTGCCTTGAGTCAGACGGCATCATTTGGCCACCTTAAGGCTTCAACCATTTTTGCAGTGGCGAGATATGGTAGGTAAATAGAAAGTCTGAGCTGTAGATAAAGAAAGAGGGAAGCTCGTAGCTTCCCTCTTTACATGAACTGGCAATATTCGGCAGACCCCGAATATCAAGGCGGTCAGGCCTATTTGACCTTGTAGACAATCCCCGGGTTGCAGCGGATCATCTCGAACCGATCGGTCAACCCGGCCAGTGACTCCGACGCGCCCAGCATCAGATATCCACCGGGATTGAGACTGGCAGCAAACTGGTTGAGGATCTTAGACTTCACTTCCGGTGCAAAATAGATGAGCACGTTACGGCAAAAGATAATGTCAAACTTGCCGAGCAGACTATAACTCTCCAACAAGTTGAGTGGCCGGAAGGTGGTCAATTTTCTGACTCGCTCGGCAACCCGCATCTTGTTGTCACCGTAAGGCTCAAAAAACATCTTCTTGCGCTCCGGTGACAAACCGCGCGCCAGAGCAAGGCTATCGTAAACGCCTTCCTTACACTGATTGAGCATGGTCGTCGAAATATCCGTCCCGACAATCTGCACGCCACCAGGCAAGGTACCCGGCTTTTTCATCTGCTGCTCCAGTGCCGTCATGGCAATGGAATAGGGCTCCTGACCTGACGAGGATGCAGCCGACCAGATCTTGATGGGTCGGCCACTCTTCCCCAACTCGGGGAAAATCTTGTCAGTAAGAAGCTGAAACGGATAGGTATCACGAAACCAGAGGGTCTCGTTGGTCGTCATGGCATCCACCACGGCCATTTTCAGGTCACGCTCTCGCACACTCATTGCACGGGTAACCAGATCAGACAGACTCTCGATGCCAAACTGAGCCATCAAAGGTGAAAGACGGCTCTTCACCAGATACTGTTTGTTATCCCCCAGCACAATTCCGCTCTGTACCGCCAGAAAGTTGCTGAACTGTTTGTATAAGTCGTCCGAAAGTGTCTTCATGCAGCTGTTCTTCTTTATTAGAGTGCGTTTTGTACGGCCTTGGCCAATTCATCAGGCTGGAACTTGGCGATAAAATTGTTCGCACCAACTTTCTGCACCATTGCCTGGTTGAATACTCCACTGAGCGAGGTATGCAGAATAACATGCAAATCCTTGAGATTGGGATTATTCCGGATCTCGGCAGTGAAGGTATAGCCATCCATTTCCGGCATTTCGATATCCGAAATAACCAGCGCAACCTGATCCTTGATAGGACCATTTTTGGTCATTTCCAGCAGCATGTTCAATGCTTCGCGGCCATCTTTTGCCAACACGCACTCGACACCGATAGCCTCAAGCGCACGTTGTACCTGTTTGCGTGCCACTGAGGAGTCATCCGCAACAAGAACAGGACGCCCCAGAGTAGGGTGGTCGACACTGGCCTGAACCAGCTCCTCACTCACATCCGTTGCAACCGGCGAAATTTCGTTCAATATCCGCTCAACATCAAGAATTTCGACCAACTCGCCGTCGACTTCAGTCACGGCTGTCATGTAGTTGATGCGACCCGCACCTTTAGGCGGAGGCAGGATGGATTCCCAGTTCATATTGATGATGCGCTCGACCGAATGCACCAAAAAGCCCTGAATAGAGCGGTTGTACTCGGAGATGATAATGAAGCATTTGCTCAGATCATCAATCGGGCGTTTGCCAACCGCCATGCTGAGGTCGATGACCGAGATAGTCTGGCCACGAATATGTGCGACCCCGCGGATGCAGGAGTTCAGTTTGGGCATCACGGTCAAGGGGGGACACTGCAACACTTCACGCACTTTGAATACGTTGATGCCAAATCTTTGACGTCCATTGAGACGAAACAACAACAACTCCAGCCGGTTTTGCCCCACTAGCTGGGTACGTTGGTTGACCGAGTCCAGGATACTGGCCATAAACACTCCCTAAAAACGCTTGGCATTAATCATGCATGCGTGATGGATTGCGTCAGACTATCGATGTGACAACGAACAGATTCTGAAGCAATCATAGTTAAATATGGTGATATGCGTGAACAACTTATCGACCAACGAGCGAAAATGATTAACCGACTTTTACTCATCAGCCTCTTTTTTGGCAGCATATCTTCCAGCTACGCCTCGGACGTCACTACTTATCTGCAAGAAAAGGCACAAGAGTTCGTTTACAGCCAGCTGGATATTCCGTTGGATGCCAGAGCCGAGGTCACCTCTGCCACGCTGGATGAACGGCTCCCACTGACCCGCTGCGAAGACCTGCTCACTATCAGCTTACCAGCAAAAATGGAAATTCGCCGTAATACAACAGTTTACCTTAAGTGTGAGGAAGACAAACCCTGGGACGTCTATCTCCCAGTGCGGGTCAGCATTCAAAAGCCCTATGTCACTGTGACCAACCCCATCGCCAAGGGGGACCTGCTGAGTGAAAGCCAGCTGGTGTTGGCCTATCAGGATCAGACCCTGATCCGCGGCGACTACCTGACTGACACAGCCCCTCTTGTCGGAGTACGCAGCAAGCGGGAGCTAAAACCTGGGCAACCCATCCGTTTGAGCCAGGTTTGTGTCGTGTGCAAAGGGGATCAGGTCACCCTGACGGCAGAAAACAGCAACTTCCAGATCAAAACCATGGCCCGAGCCTTGCAAGATGGCAGCTTCGGAGAGATCATCAAACTCGTCAATATTCGCTCCGGCAAAACCGTTGAGGGTAAAGTCAGTGCGGTAGGTGCCGTATCGGTCACTTTTTAAATCCGGATCCTTGACAACTTTTTTCTAAAGTTTTGATCTGCCGCACCGATAAACAGGTAAGCAAACCTTAAAGCAGACGAAGGTAACTAAAATGGCCATCAACAATATCAACAACTTGGCGAATAATCGGTTGCAAAATACCGCTAATAGCCAGGGGACAGGCAGCAAGTCAGTCACCTCATCGCCCGAAAACAAAGCGGCTACTGTCAAGCTGGACTCCGTCTCCTTGACCAGTGAGGCGCAACAATTGCAAAAGATGCAACAAAACCTCAATACCGCCTCGACCGGCAATGAGAGCAAGGTCGAACGGCTGAAAAAAGCCGTCGCGAGTGGCGAATATCAGGTTAACAGCGACGCTGTGGCCAAGAAGATGTTCAGTTTTGAGGCCAATCTGGACAAAGTTCTGGGATGATGGACTTACCTTCGTTACTGCACACCCAAGATGATTACCTCAGCCAGATGCAAGGCATTCTGGAAGAGGAGTTCAGCTTGCTCGAACAGCATCAGGCACTGGCCCTGCCCGCACTGACCGAGCGCAAACAGCAGATGCTTGCTGCGATAGAAACTCTGGACAAGACCCTCGCAGAGATGCCGGAACTGGCACTGCAGCTGGCAGCCTATCCCGACGAGATGGTGCAGCTTCGTGCAAAACTGGATGCCTGCCAGGCACAAAATGATATCAACGGTCGCTTGCTTGAATTGAGCATCGTCTCAAACCGTCGTCTGGCAACCTTTCTGAGTCAGCTGCGCGATCGCAACAGCCTGACCTATGACGCCAAGGGCAACACTCGCTCTGGCACCCGCTCCTACGGTATCAAGGCCTGACATCTCTTATCAGGCCTTGCATTTTTGCTCTCCGTTTTAAAGCACCAGTCGCAACAGCTCTCGCCCGTCCTCACACGCATTAACGCGCAGTACCCCGTCCTCATAGCTCCCGTAACTGGCAGGCAACTCGCCGCGCGGGAAACAGATCGACCCCGGGTTCATCAAGATCCGTTCTCCCTGCCACTCCAGCACCGGCACATGGGTGTGACCGCTCAGGAAAAGACTACCCTCCGGCAGTTGTACCTCGTCCGGGCGATAGAGATGACCGTGGCTGACAAACCAGCGCCGCTCATCGATCAGCAACTGGTTGTAGGGGGCGGTGATGGGAAAGCGCAACAGCATCTGATCTACTTCGGAATCACAATTGCCCCGCACCGCGATGATTTGCGGAGCCAACTCGTTAAGCCGATCGGCCACAGCGGCCGGGTTATACCCTTCCGGCAGAGGATTGCGCGGGCCATGGTTGAGCAGATCGCCGAGCAGCAGATAGTGATCCGGCTGCCAGGGCTCAAGTTGGGTCAGCACCCGCTCCAGCGCAATGATGCTGCCGTGGATGTCGGAAATGATGGCAAGTTTCATGAAATGCTCCTCACTGCGGGCTGAAATAGAGATCCTTGGTGGCAATCGTCCCTTTCAAATTCTGGCTGGGCAGCCCTCGCAGCGCGGGATCGACCAGTCTCATCTGATTGTAATGATACACGGGGAGGATCGGCGCCTCCTCAAGCAGCAACTGTTCGGCATGCCGGTAGAGTTCAACCCGGCTCGCGCTGTCCAGCGTATTGGCCGCCTGCTCCAGCAACAGATCAAAGTCGGGATTGCAGTAGCCGCTCTCGTTGCGCAGATCCTGACAACGGAAGCTGCCCAGCATGGCAGACGGCTCCACGTAATCGCCAAACAGGAAGCTTCTGGCCACCTGAAAATCACCGCTATCCTTGGCCACCTGATAGGCGCCCCACTCCAGACTGTTGAGAGTGACCTGTACCCCCAGCTTCTGCCACATGGCGGCAATGGCCATCGCCATCTGCTTGTGGGTTTCGGCGCTGTTGTAGGTAATGCTCAGCTTGAGTGGATTGGCACTGTTATACCCGGCCGCTGACAGCAACGCTGCCGCTTTGGCCTGGCGGGTTGGCATATCTTCAAGCGCCACAGGCAATATCACCCGGGGGTAACCCGGCATCTCCGGCAACAGCGACCATGCCGCCTGTTCATCCTGCCCGCTCACCGATCCAATGAGCTGCTGTCGATCAACCGCCATGGAGAGCGCCTGACGCACCCGCACATCCTGCAGTTCGGGGCGCTTCAGATTGAACGCATAGAGATAGGTGCCAAACAGCGGCAAGCCCCAGAGCCGCTCCGGAGATTCGCGCTTCATCTTCTGGTAATAGCCGAGGGAGACCTTGTTGGTAAGCTGGATTTCACCAGCCTCATAGCGCAGCCGTTCGGCATGTTGCGAAGTGATAGGCAGATAGGTGACCCGTCCGATACGGGTGTGAAGGTCATCCCAGTAGTGGATATTGCGCTCGGCTTCGATCCGCTCGTTCGGCGTCCAGCTTGCCAGCCGGTACGCACCATTGCTCACCAGCTTGCCAGGCTCGGTCCACTGTTTGCCAAACTTGGCTATCGCCTTCTGATTGACTGGCACAAAGGGGCGCTGACTGATGAGTTGCAGGAAATAGGGAGCCGGCCGCTCCAGAGTGATTTTCAAAATCTGATCGCTTTGCGCTTCAATGCCAAGATTGCCGAGCTCCAGCGCACCGGCATAGATGGATTGCGCATTGTTGATCCCCGTCGCCAGCAGCAATCCGGCAGAAGGGGAGTTGATGGCCGGATCGAGCAGACGGCGCCATGCATAGACGAAATCAGCGGCCACCAGCGGCTCGCCATTGGACCATTTCAGTTGAGGGCGCAGGAAGAATCGCCACTCCAGCCCATCTTCACTCACCTCCCAGCGCAGGGCCTGAGCGGGGACGATATGCCCCTGACCATCTTCGCTGACCAGCCCTTCAAACAGATCGACCAGTACCGCCTCCCCCGGAAAACCGGAGCGCACCAGCGCCGGATCCAGCGACTCCGGCTCGGCACCGTTGCCCTTTACCAGGGTTTGCCGATCGGCAAGCAGGGGCTGCTGCTCAACGGTGGTGGCATGGGCCAGGGGCCCTGCCAGCACGGCAAGCAATAGCGGGGAGAGCCAGCGTTGCGCCAGCTTGGGGAAGAAACCATACCTCATGACAAAACCTCGAATAACACCACTGCAGGAGGGGAAGGCCGACGGCGCGCCTGATGAATGCCTGATGCCGCTCTTGTTATCCCCGAAAACGCCCCGTATTGTATCGGGCTTGCCCGGGAGATGGAGTCTTTCGGGTTAATTTTTTCAGGAGTTTTTATGGGTTATGAGTGGCTGGCCCTCGCGTCGGCCAGTTTATGGGCAATTGCCGCGCTAATTTCGGTCAAACCGGCCCGTCATCTCGGCGCATTTGCCTACAGCCGCTGGCGCATGTTTCTGGTCAGCCTGATGCTCGGCACCATGAGTCTGCTCACCGGTGGCTGGCAAACCCTCACCGCAAGCGCCCTGCCTCTGCTCGCCATCTCGGGGCTGGTCGGCATCTTCGTGGGCGACACGGCGCTGTTTGCCTGCATGAATCGGCTGGGACCAAGGCGCAGTGCCCTGCTCTTCTCCTGCCATGCGCTGTTTTCCGCCCTGCTTGGGATCTGGCTATTTAATGAACAACTGACGGGCTGGCGACTGCTGGGGGCCGTGCTGGTCTTTGCCGGCGTGATGCTGGCGATCCTGTTTGGCAGACGCAGTAGCAGCAACGAGTGGGAGCAGATCCGTGGCAATCTGGCGCTGGGGATTGGCCTTGGCCTGACGGCGGCACTGTGTCAAAGCGTGGGAGCCATCATCGCCAAGCCGGTGATGATGAGTGGTGAGGTGGATGCGGTGAGTGCATCGGGTATCCGGATGGGCAGTGCCCTGCTGGCCCACTGCGTCCTGCGGCTGGGGCGCTTGCCGCTGGCCATGCCGCTCAAACCGGTCAATCGCCATATCCTCGCCATGATTGCCACCAACGGTTTTCTGGCGATGGGGCTGGGGATGACGCTGATCCTGATGGCGCTGCGGCAGGGCGAGGTGGGCATGGTGGCCATTCTCTCCTCCACCACGCCGGTACTGCTGCTGCCGCTGTTGTGGTGGCACTCGGGGGAGCGGCCATCCGTTGCCGCCTGGGCGGGTGCACTGATTGCCACCCTGGGCACGGCGCTGGTGCTGGGTTTCAGCACTCACTGACACCCGGCACCATCCCTGATCAGAACAGGGCAATCTCCTCAGCGGTCAGCTCGCGGTATTCACCGGGGGCCAGATCTTCATCCAGCGTCAGGCCACCCACCCGCTCGCGATGCAAGCCAATGACCTTGTTGCCGATGGAAGCAAACATCCGCTTGACCTGGTGGTACTTGCCTTCGTGGATGGTCAGGCGTGCCTCGCACTCGCCGAGAATTTCCAGCTGGGCAGGACGAGTTTTATCGGTCTCGTTACGCAGGTAGACCCCTTCGGCGAACAGCTCGATTGCATCCGGGCTCACCGGATCGGCCAGCCAGACGTGATAGGTCTTGGCACACTCGTGACGCGGTGAGGTTATGCGGTGGGACCATTGACCATCGTCGGTCACCAGCACCAGCCCCGTGGTGTCGAGGTCGAGGCGCCCCACTACATGCAGCTTGCCCATCGCCGGTTCATCCATCAGGAAGAAGACGGTCGGGTGATCCGGATCCTCGTTGGAGCAGACGTAACCTTCCGGCTTGTGCAGCATGAAATAGCGGTTGCGCTGCTCCAGCGTCAGCAGCACGCCGTCAAACTCGATCTGGCTCTGCTCATTGATATGAAAGGCTGGCTGCTTGACCACAATGCCATCCACCATGACCTCACCCTGACGGATCAGTTTGCCTGCCAGCGAGCGGGTCAAATCGGAACAATCGCACAGAAATTTATCAAGCCGCATTCACAACCTCGGAGTCCAACAAGTAAAGGGGCGTCATTATATCGGGCGGGGGCGACAACGCCACTGTTAAGGGGTTGCCAATTATGACGAACTGGTCATCCGATGTTACACTTCTCCGGTGTGACCCATCCGAACGATACTCATAATAATAAGAGTCAGGAAGCCCTCATGAAGTCTCAAGCATCCTATCCCGTCATTCCCGTCAACCAGCTGAAACCCGGCATGTATGTCATTGCTATCGCCAGCCAGACAGGTGGGATGGAGATCGCCCAGATGGGCTTGGTGACCAGCGTGGCGCAAATTGCCAATCTGGTGCGTCAGGGGGTGCTCACGGTACGCATCGATCTGGCCCGCAGCAAGCTGGGCAGTGCCGAAAGTGATGCCGTTACCTCCCCCGACCTCAATGCCAACAGCGCCCAGGTAGGGCGCCGTGCCAGTGCCAACGGCGAAGGACGGGAGCTTAAAATCCGCCGCCTCTATCAGGAAGCGCGCGAGCTGCAAGGCAAGTTCATTCGCCACCTCAAAGCGGGTGAACCCATCGACATCACCCCGCTGGCCGAAGTTGCCGAAGAGATGGTGGACACCATGTTCACCCACGGCGATGCCATGCTCTGTCTGGCTCGTATTCGCGCCAAGGATGCTTACCTGATGGAGCACTCCATGAACGTGGCCATTCTGCTGGCTAACTTCGGCCGCTATCTGGGGCTTGAGCGCAGCGTGCTCAAGGAGCTGACCCTGGGTGGCCTGCTGCACGACGTGGGCAAGATCATGACCCCGGACGAGGTGCTCCACAAACCGGGCAAGCTGACCGATGAGGAGTTCGCCATCATGCGCCAGCATGTGGTGCACAGTTACGAGATCCTCAGCAATACCCCGGGTATCACCCCCACCATGCTGGAGGTGGCCGCCAACCACCACGAGCGGCTCGATGGCTCCGGCTACCCGCAGCGACTCAAGGGAGAGCAGCTCTCCCTCTATACCCGGATGAGCGGCATCGTCGATGTCTATGATGCCATCACAGCGGATCGGGTCTACAAAGCAGGTATGCAGCCGACCCAGGCCTTCCGCATTCTGCTCAAGGGGATCAATCAGCACTTTGATGCCGAACTGGTCACCAAGTTCATCAAGTGTATGGGGGTCTATCCGGTGGGAACCCTGGTACAGCTCTCAAACCAGCGCCTGGCTATCGTGATGCAGCGCAACGAGCAGCAGCCGCTCAAGCCGGTGGTCAAGGTGATCTATCACGCCACCCAGCGTCACTACCTCGAGGTACAGTGGCTGGATCTGGCCAAGTCAGGGGTGCAGGAGAGCATCGAAAACACGGTCGACCCCAAAGAGTTTGGCATCAACCTCGCCAACTTCTTCTAAATCTCTCACCTCAGATATTCATGATGGGCGCTGGCTGTCGAGCCAGTGCTGGATCAGAAACTCCTCATCCAGCGGCGAGAGATCAAAACGCAGGCAGGCCTCTTCAATGGAGGCGATATCGTGCTGATGATGCTCGCTGAGCCAAAGCACCGCCCGACGCAAATCTTCACCATGGGGGAGTAGCAGATGGTCGCTCATGGGATACCTCCGGTAGACTGCAGGGCGGCCCGCGAACGTGGCCACCTCTTTCCAGTCTAGTCGGTCAATCCCCATCACCCGCGCTTCTTCACCCTCCCCCTTCAATCACGGCAATCAGCTTGCCACCGGGATCAGCGACCGAAAGCGCGCTGCCAATCCTGATCAAACTTCGCCAATGCCGCATCCACTGCCGGCACGTTCAGCAACTGCTCCGCCACATCGAGCGGCAAGGTGATCGATTGGCAACCGGCCAGCAGGCAGTCGAGCGCCTGACGGGGAGTGCGGAATGATGCCGCCAGCACCTTGCTGTTCGGCGCGTGCAGCGCAAGCAGCTGTTGCAGCTCCTGCACGGTGGCGATGCCATCGCCCCCCTGAGCATCCAGCCGGTTAACGTAGGGGGCGACATATTCCGCCCCCGCCACCGCCGCCAGCCAGCCCTGCAGCGGGGTATAGACAGCGGTGCCCAGGGTCGGCACACCGTTAGCTGTCAGGGTCTTGATGGCCGCCAGCCCTTCTGCGCATACCGGGATCTTGATCACCAGATCCGGGTCTAGCTCACGCAGAGCGAACGCCTCGCGCACCATCTCGGTTTCGGTTTTGGCCATCACCTGGGCAAACAGGCGCGCCTTGGGCCCCAGCACGTCGCGCAGGGCGGGCAGCAGCTCACAGAGCGGCAATCCCCCGGCGGCGGTAATGGAAGGATTGGTGGTGACACCGGCCAACGGCAGGATCCGTGACCAGCGACGCACTGCCGCCACATCGGCGGTATCGAGATACAGCTCCATCTCTAACTCCTTAACGGGATGTTCAATATGTCACCATTCTAGCGATAAAACATCTGCGAGTTGCTTGATCGAAATCAAATCAACTTTCGAATGAAAGCAAATAGAATGAAAAACAAAAGGGGGCGGTATGATTTTCGATCTGCAACGATATTCAACTCACGATGGCCCCGGCATTCGCACCCTGGTATTTCTCAAGGGGTGCTCGCTGGCCTGTCTATGGTGTCAAAACCCGGAGAGCCGCTCTCCCAAGCCGGACATACTACTCGACCGGCGCCAGTGCATCGAGGGATGCCAGCTCTGCAGCCAGGCGTGTCCGGCAATCTTGCGTGACAGCGAGGGCATCCAGCTCAGCCGTTCTGCCCTCAAGGCCGATGATATGGAACGGCTGCGCGGCCTCTGCCCCAGCGAAGCGCTGCAGGTGTGCGGCCGCGATGAAACCCTGGACACCCTGATGGACACCATCTTGCGGGATCGCCCCTTCTTCGAGCGCAGCGGCGGTGGCGTCACCCTCTCCGGTGGCGAGCCGTTTATGCAGCCCGAATTTGCTGCCAACCTGCTGGCCCGCTGCAATGCCGAAGGGCTGCACACAGCGGTCGAGAGCTGCCTCCATGTGCCCTGGCATCAGATTGAGCCAAGCCTCCCCTCACTGGATCTGCTGCTGGCGGATCTCAAACACGTGGATAAAGAACGTTTCTTCCACTGGACCCGCGGCA
The DNA here is from genome assembly GCF_040907925.1 of Aeromonas sp. s12. Taxonomy (NCBI): domain Bacteria; kingdom Pseudomonadati; phylum Pseudomonadota; class Gammaproteobacteria; order Aeromonadales; family Aeromonadaceae; genus Aeromonas; species Aeromonas sp. s12. The sequence goes on from NZ_JBFOCT010000005.1 coordinate 76,313, forward strand.
AGGTGGAGCTGCCCATCGCGAACCTCAAGCGCCTCGCCGAGCACGGCGTGCCGATGCAGATCCGGGTGCCGCTCATTCCCGGCTTCAATGCTGACCGCGCATCGATCGAAGCCATCACCGACACCGCCGCCAGCCTCGGCACCGTGCAGGAGATCCATTTCCTCCCCTATCACACCCTGGGGATGGGCAAATATGCCCTGCTGGATCTGCCCTATCAGGCGCCAGAGACACCGCTCGACGATCCCGATTTACTCAGCTTTGCCCACGCATACGCCCAACGTCAGGGGCTGACCCCTGTGACCAGAGGATAAGATCATGACCCAGCTCGACCTCAATACCCTCAGCCCGCGGATCCGCGCCCACAAAGAGAGCCTGATCCACATCGTTCAGCCACCGGTCTGCACCGAGCGTGCCCGCCACTACACCGAGGCCTATCAGGCTCACCTCGCCCGGCCGCTGCCGGTGCGCCGCGCGCTGGCGCTGGCCCATCACCTCAAGCAGCGCACCATCTGGATCAAGCACGACGAACTGATCGTCGGCAATCAGGCCAGTCAGGTGCGGGCGGCGCCGCTGTTTCCTGAATACACGGTGAGCTGGATCGAGAAGGAGATCGACGAGCTGGCGGACAGACCCGGTGCCGGTTTTGCGGTCAGCGAAACCGACAAGGAGGTCATCCACGCCCTCACCCCCTTCTGGCGCGGCCAGACGGTGCAGGATCGCTGCTTCGGCCTCTTTACCGACGAGCAGAAAGCGCTGCTGGAGAGCGGCATCATCAAGGCCGAGGGCAACATGACCTCGGGGGATGCCCACCTCGCGGTCAACTATGAGGAGCTGCTCACGCTGGGTCTCGATGGCTACAAGGCCAAGGTGGCCGAGCGGCGCAGTCGGCTGGATCTGGCGGACTGGGCCGATCTGCAGCGCGAGCAGTTCCTGCACGCCGTCGCCATCACCCTGGAGGCGGTCAGCGATCATATCGGGCGCTACGCCGCCCTTGCCAGCAGCATGGCCGCGCAGGAGTCGCGCCCGGAGCGCCGAAGCGAGCTTGAAACCATCGCACTCAACTGCGCCCACATCGCCCACCAGCCCCCCGAGACCTTCTGGCAGGCGCTGCAACTCTGCTACTTTATCCAGCTCATTCTGCAGATCGAATCCAACGGCCACTCGGTGTCGTTTGGCCGAATGGATCAATATCTCTACCCCTGGTATCGTCGCGAGGTGGAGCTGTCGGAATCCCTGCCTCGGACGCGCGCCATCGAACTGTTGCAAGGGTGCTGGCTCAAGCTGCTGGAGGTGAACAAGATCCGCTCCGGCACCCACTCCAAGGCCTCCGCCGGCAGCCCGCTCTATCAAAACGTCACCATCGGCGGCCAAAACTGGCGGGATGGCAAGGCCCATGACGCGGTCAATGGCCTCTCCTACGCGATTCTGGAGTCCTGTGGCCAACTGCGCTCCACCCAGCCCAACCTCTCGGTGCGCTATCACGCCGGCATGAGCGAGGATTTTCTCGACGCCTGCATCCAGGTGATCCGCTGCGGTTTTGGCATGCCAGCCTTCAACAACGACGAGGTGGTGATCCCCGAGTTCATCAAGCTCGGGGTGAGCGTGGAGGATGCCCACCACTACGCCGCCATCGGCTGCATCGAGACCGCCGTGCCCGGCAAGTGGGGCTACCGCTGCACCGGCATGAGCTTTATCAACTTCGCCCGCATCCTGCTGGCCTCCCTCGATGGCGGCCGCGATGCCACCACAGGCAAGGTATTCCTGCCCCAGCCCCAGTCGCTGCGAGACGGGAGCTTTGGCAACTTTGACGAGGTGATGGCCCGCTGGGATGAGCAAGTGCGCTACTTCACCCGCAAATCCATCGAGATCGACTGCGTGGTCGACAGCGTGCTGGAGGCTCAAGCCCATGACATCCTCTGCAGCACCCTGGTGGATGACTGCATCGAGCGCGGCAAGACCATCAAAGAAGGGGGTGCCGTCTATGACTGGGTCTCCGGTCTGCAGGTGGGGATCGCTAACCTCGGCAACAGTCTGGCGGCCCTGAAGAAACTGGTGTTCGAGCAGGGCGTGGTGGATCAGCACGAGCTGGCTGCCGCACTGGAGCAAGACTTTGCCGGGCTGGCAGGCGAGCAGTTGCGTCAGCGCCTCACCAACGCCGCCCCCAAATATGGCAACGATCTGGACGAGGTTGACCTGCTGCTGGTACAGGCTTACCAGAGCTACATCGACGAGCTCAAGGGGCTGCACAACACCCGCTTCGGGCGCGGCCCCATCGGCGGCACCTACTATGCGGGCACCTCCTCCATCTCCGCCAACGTGCCGTTCGGTGCCGCCACCATGGCTACCCCGGATGGCCGTCACGCCCGCACGCCGCTGGCGGAAGGAGCCAGCCCCTCTTCGGGGTCGGATCGTCTCGGCCCGACGGCGGTGTTCAACTCCATCGGCAAGCTGCCCACGGCGGCCATTCTCGGCGGGGTGCTGCTCAACCAGAAGCTGAGTCCGGCGAGCCTTGAGAACGAGCGGGACAAGACCAAGCTGATGAGCCTGCTGCGCACCTTCTTCGAGGTGCACAAGGGGTGGCACGTGCAGTACAACATCGTCTCGCGGGAGACCTTGCTGGCGGCCAAGGCCAATCCGGATCAGTACCGGGATCTGGTGGTACGGGTGGCGGGCTATTCAGCCTTCTTCACCGCCTTATCCCCGGATGCGCAAGATGATATCATCGCCCGCACCGAGCACAGTCTCTGACGGGGCGCACCCCATGGCGCCTGTGACGTCATATGATTGGCAAGCCACCCCACGGGTGGCTTGCCGCTATCCACCACCTTCTATGTGAGCGCACCATGAATCCACGCCACCAACTGATCCTCACTCTGGTCCATCAGGCTCGCAAGATGAGCGTGAGTGAACTCTCCCGACATACCGGCGTGTCTGAGGTAACGGTGCGCAACGACCTCACCGCGCTGGAGAAACAGGGACTGCTCAGACGGGTACACGGCTCGGCCATGGCGCTGGAGACCGATGACCCGGATGCCCGGATGAACATCAATTACCTGCTCAAGGAGCGCCTCGCCGAGCGGGCCGCCCAGCTGGTGGAAGATGGCGAGACGGTCTTTATCGAGGGGGGCAGCGCCAACGCCATGCTGGCGCGCCATCTGGCCCTGCACAAACGGGTCACCATCATCACCATCAGCAGCTATATCGCCCATCTGCTCAAAGACACCCCGGCTCAGGTGGTGCTGCTCGGCGGGCTGTTCCAACATCAGAGCGAGAGCGTGGTGGGGCCGCTCACGCGCCTCTGCATCGAGCAGGTGCACTTCTCCAAGGCCTTTATCGGGGTCGACGGTTTTCATCCCGAGATGGGTTTCACTGGCCGCGACATGATGCGGGCCGATGTGGTCAACAGTGTGCTGGCCAAGGGGATGACCAATGTGGTGATCACCGACAGCAGCAAATTTGGCGCCATCCACCCGAGCCAGCTTGGCGCGCCGGGCCAGATCAACGTGCTGGTTACCGACGATGCCCTGCCCGCCCCCATGCGGACTGCCATCGCGGCCAAGGGGATCACCCTGCACTGCGTTGCGGCCTAGGCCACCCGCTAATTCACTCTATTTCATTGACCTGACAGGATAAAATTTCCATGATGAGCCAGTCCCCATCGGGACTGACATCACCAGTGCGTGATCTGCAGGAAGCAGACTTCAGGAGAGCAAGGACATGCCATCGACCATCACCGCCGGGGAGTGCCGACTCTCCCCTATCATTCGCGCCACCGCCATCACCCTGACCCTGTGCTGGAGCCCGTTTGGCTGGAGTGCCACGCTGCCCGCTGGCTTGAAGTGGGAGAGCAACAACCAGGATCCTCTCTATGCCGATCCGGCCGCCAAGCGCGGCGGCACCTTTCGCACCTTTATGACCAGCTTCCCCCTGACCCTGCGCAAATATGGCCCCGACTCCAACGGGGGCTTTGCCGGTTACGTGCGGGAAACCAACCTGCCACTGCTGAGCACTCATCCCGTCACCGGCAACCCCATGCCGATGCTGGCAAACGAGTGGGCTTTCGGCGCCGACAACAAGACCCTCTATTTTCGCATCAATCCCAAAGCGCGCTGGTCAGACGGCCAGCCGGTCACCGCCGATGACTGGCTCTTTACCCTCAAGATGATGCGCAGCAAAGAGATCAACGACCCCTGGTACAACAACTACTACAGCACCCAGATAGCAGACATCACCAAGTTTGATGATCACACCCTGGCCATCACCAGCGGCACCGAAAAGAGCCGCCAAGATCTGCTCGAGTCACTGCCCATCAGCCCGGAGCCGAGCCACGCCATCAAGCTCACCGCCAACTGGGTCAAGGAGTACAACTGGAAGGTGTTGCCGGTCACCGGCCCCTATCAGATCGATCAGGTGAAAAAGGGTAAATCGGTCACCTTCAAGCGGATTGAACGCTGGTGGGGAGATGACGAGCGCTACTTCCAGCATCGCTTCAATCCTGCGCGGATCGAGATCAAGGTGCTCAGGGATCTGAACATCGCCTGGCAGCACTTCCTGCGCGGCGATCTCGACACCTTCCCGCTGGTGATGCCCAACTGGTGGCACGACAAAACCAAAACCGCCGAGTTCGAGAAGGGGTATATCGCGCGCACCTGGTTCTTCAACCAGACCCCGCAATCGCCGATGGGGCTCTATCTCAACACCGCCGATCCGCTGCTGAATAATCTCGATGTGCGGCTCGGGAGCCAGCATGCCCTCAACCTCGACAAGATGCTCACCACCCTGCTGCGGGGGGATTACCAGCGACTCAACAGTTATGGCTCAGGTCAGGGGGAGTTTACCAACAGCGAGATCAAGGCCCGTCCGTTCGATCCCAAACTGGCACGGGAATACTTTGCCAAGGCAGGCTTTAACAAAGTGGGGCCACAGGGGATTTTGCAAAACGACAAGGGGCAGTCACTGACGCTCGCTATCACCTACACCACCGCAGAGCACGCCCAGCGGCTCACGCTGTTGCGGGAAGAGGCCAAGAAGGCGGGGCTTAATCTGGAGCTAAACCTGATGGATGCCTCGGCCGGTTTCAAATCGATGCTGGAGAAAAAGCACCAGAGCGCCTGGATGGCCTGGGCGGGTAGCCGCTATCCCGCCTATTGGGAGTTCTTCCACAAGGTCAACGCCAACAAACCCCAGACCAACAACATCATGAACATCGATGACGACGCCATCACAGCGCTGGTGGAGCAGTATGACAAGGAGTTCGACTTTGCCAAAAAGGCGGCCCTGTCACGGCAGATCCAGCAGCGGCTCTATGAGCTGGCGAGCTTCGTCCCTGCCTATCAGGTGCCCTATACCCGGGAAGGCGCCTGGCGCTGGATCAAACTGCCAAAAGTACCTGCCACCCCCAAGAGCGAGCAGCTCTACTGGCCCCTCGGTGGCGACAACAGCGGTTACAGCTATGGCGGTCTGCTGTGGATCGATGAAGAGCTAAAATCCGAGACCAGGGCAGCCATCAAGAGCGGCAAGACCTTCCCGGCCGAGCCTATCATCGACACCACTTATCGCCAGCTCTGATTGCATCAGCCCATCGGCAAAAGTCCTTAAAACAAAGACCCCGCCAGATAGCGGGGTCTTTGTTGGCAACCGGTGTTGCGAATAGCTCGGTGATCAGCCGCGTTTGGCCTGCTTCTCGGCAATGGCGTCAGCCACGTCAGCCGGCTCCAGTACGATGCCTTCCTGATCCGGGGTCGGGAACACGGCAACACACAGCTCGTCCTGCTCCATACCGTCAACCCAGCGCTCCAGCCACACCTTCAGGGTGATGGACTGCGGCTTGCAATCGGCCCATTCGCCTTCGGCCCACGCCTTGGCGTACTCCGGGTGCGGCCATACCGGGATGCAATCTTCATCGTCGGTGGTCAGCATCATGACGCCATGCTCGTCAGTCAGGACGAACAGCTCTTCATGCTCGACCAGCTTGCTGATGAAGTGATCGTAACGGTAATCAGCGTTTAGTTGCAGCGCGGCATTGCGCTCGGTGTCGCTCAGTTCATAGCTCATTGGCCAAGTCTCTCTCTCGATAAAGGGCGCCATGTTCACATCTTGTCGTCAGCTTGTCCAGCTTGCAGCCCCTTGGCACCGGATGGGGAGGACAATAACGCAAATAAGGATAGAGCAGCCTCCTCGATAGCGAGACCGCCAGCCATCATATTGCCCCTTTTACAGCGCAGGAGTGATCAGCTCCACATCAGGTTGCTCGCTCAGCTTTTGCCGCAGCCAGTAGGCGGACTCCACCTCGACAAAGCAGAGCAGCTCCTGGCCATTGGCCGCCATCGCCATCAGCTGCTCAAAACGCAGCTGTTGTTGCTGCTCCCAGGCGGCAGCGAGTTTGGCACCGTGGGCCTCATCCACCACTTCGCGGCGCAACTCGAACAGGTTATCGGTGATCGGGCTGTTGATCTTGGCGGCGCTGTGCCAGTACATCAGCAGGTTATCCATCATCTCGCTGTCGTAGTTGGCCAGTGCATCCAGCTCGGGTGTATCACCGCTGTCGCTGGCGGCAAAATCACACCAGCCCGCATCGAGTGACGCCAGCTCATGAGCCTCCTTGGCATGCTTGCGTAACAGCGCAATGTCGGCCCCCTTGCGTGCAGGTAACCACACCTCGCCCTGATGGGCATCCAACAGGGACGTCAACGAAGCAGCGGGGTAAACCGGAAAGCGGGTACAAAGTGAATGCAGCAGGGATACCAGAGTGATCTTGACCATGAGCGATACCTTGAACAGGGCGAACAGCCACCAATAGACCGTCCGATATAAAGAAGTGCCCTATCCTACCACGTTTGGTCCGGCTCGGCCCTTGGCGAAGCTGTCAGCCAACCATCTGATTACGCCGAAAAAAACAGCATTTGAAACGCAGCATCCAGTCAAAGGTCAATAATTTGAGCCAGCGCCCACTAAAGTGGATCCGGGGATGCTAGTTTGCATACATCTTTAGCGTAAGGAGTAAATCCATGATTGGGATCGACCAGGTTTCTAACGAATTCGTGAACGATTTGAAAATACTGGCATGCTTTGATCCGGCCAACATGAGCCTGGGGATTAAATTACGCAGCGATATGTCTGAAGAGTTGTGCCAGGCGGCAGCCCGTCTGCATCAACAGGGGCTCATCAGCGCAGAAGATGGCGGCTATCTCACCCCGTTTGGCATGACCATGGTTGAACACCTGCAACATCTGTTGGTCGCACTCAAACCGCTTTGACCGGCTGTGGTGCCCAGAGGGAAAAGTTGAGTAGCTCCCAGCGCTCCCCTTGGTGAAGATGACAGGCAAACAGCAAAGGACCTTCGGGTCCTTTTACTTTGCCATCCACCAGCCACTCCCCCTCCCTTTCAGGTACCAGTCGCGCATTTACCTCATCGGGTTGCAGCGCCGCGCCCACCCGGACCTGGACAAATTGCTGGCAGATCACCTGCGCTTCCATCGCGGATTGAACCGGTACCGGCGCATCGGACGTCGGAGTCAAGGTGGCAGCAAGCAGGAGCGATAGCAGCATGATTCAGCACATGGGAGTCAGTTGCAGAAGCCATATAAACAAAAAGCCGTGGCACCAGAAGTACCACGGCTTTCTTAAATTCTGTAAGAATTACAGAGCGGTTACGTTCTCAGCCTGCGGGCCTTTCTGACCTTGGGTCACAGAGAACTGTACGCGCTGACCTTCAGCCAGGGTACGGAAACCGTTACCTTGAATGGCGCTGAAGTGAACGAAAACGTCCGGGCCGTTTTCTTGCTGGATGAAGCCAAAACCTTTGGTTTCGTTGAAAAACTTAACGGTACCGGTGATCATGTTAGACATATCTTTTAAACCTGTATTCAAAATAATTACTTATGCTTTTCAGCGGGTAAAGCTCAAAAAACGGGATTAACTTATGAACAACAGGACAAGATGTGAAACATCGTATTCATTGACATAACTATCGCCCTTTCAAGCTGGTTTGGATTATACGTGGCTTTGTAGATTACGCAAACAAATTTGTGCCCTGCCAATGACAGGGCACAAACCGTTATAAGGTGGCTGCTTCCAACGCTTCGACCAGCGCTCTGAGAAAACGAGCCGCCTCCCCGCCAGTACAGGCTCTGTGGTCAAATGTCATCGACAGCGGCAATGCCCTGACGGGACGCGCTTCACCATGGATGAACACCACTTTTTCGAACAGTTTGCCAGCCCCTATGATGGCCACCTGCGGCGGCGTGACAATGGGGCTCGCATAGCGGCCTGCGATAGCACCGAAGTTGGTGAGCGTAATGGTCGCCCCCTGCAACATCTCGCGCGGCACGGCGCGCGCCTTCACATCGGCGATCATCCGATCCAGCCCCTGCCGGATATCTGCCCCCTCCCGTTCGGCCACGTTCTCCATCACCGGCACATAGAGGCCATGCTTTGAATCCACAGCGATGGCTACATTGACCTCTTTGAACAGCCGCCGTGACAGGGTGTCGCCATCAAACCAGGCATTCATCGAGGGCTCGGCGCGGCACGCCACGCCAATGGCCTTGATAAGGCGCACCGTCACATCCTCATCAGGGCGCCAGTGACGCAAATCCACCTCATCGGTGATGCTGACCGGCACCACAGTCTGATGAGAGAGCTCCATCGCCTTGGCCATGGCACGCCGTGACCCTTTGAGGAATTCGTTGCCACTGCTCTGCTGTGACTCGAATGCCTGCTGCACATCCAGCTCGGTCACCATGCCGCCGCTGCCACTTCCCTTGATCCGGTCGATATCCAGACCCAGTTTTTGTGCCAACAGTCGCACGGCAGGCATGGCTTGCACCAGCGCGCCACCCGGGGCAATGGCCCCCACCACGAAGTGATCCTCGATATGCTGCTGATGGGCACTCACCTTACCCACGACGGTGCCATCATCCTCACCCCCCTCGAATTCCACCAGCGGCGCACCGATATGGAGGATATCCCCTTCGGCGCCGCAGAGACGGGCGATTACCCCGGCCACCGGAGAAGGCACATCCACCAGCGCCTTGGCCGTTTCCACCGACAACAGCACCTGATCGACCTCGACGGTATCCCCGGCACTCACCTTCCATTCGACGATCTCGGCTTCGGCCAACCCTTCACCCAGATCCGGTAATTTGAAAAATTTCATAGCCACTGGTTCTCCATCAGCTGGTGAGCGGCATCGGCGATATCCTGCTCGGTGATGAGGTAATACGCTTCGTTGCGATAGTAGGGAACGGCTGCATCCACGCCGGTCAGCCGTTTGGGCGGCGCCTTGAGGCTGGGAAGTGCCTGCTCGGTCACCCGAGCCACAATTTCGGCTCCTACCCCGAAGCTGCCACACGCCTCGTGTACCACCAGCAAGCGGCCGGTCTTGCGTACCGAAGTGAGGATGGTCTCCATATCCAGCGGCTTGATGGTGGCCAGATCCAGCACCTCGCACTGGATATCCTGCTCGGCCAGCAGGTTCGCCGCCCGCATCACCTCCTGAATGCAGGCCCCCCAGGCCACTACCGTGATATCCCGGCCCGGGCGCAGGGTGAAGCAGACATCCAGCGGCAGGCCGACACCGTCATCCACCACCTCGGATTTCATCGAGCGATAGATGCGGTCCGGTTCAAAAAACATCACGGGATCCGGATCTCGGATAGCCGACAGAAGCAGGCCATAGGCGCGTCTCGGGCTGGAGGGGATCACCACCCGTAGCCCGGGAATATGGGCAAACAGCGCCTCGACACTCTCGCTGTGGTGTTCCGGCGAGTGAATGCCCGCGCCATACGGGGAGCGATAGACAAGGGGACAGGAGAGACGGCCACGGGTGCGGTTTCGCATCCGCGCCGCCTGACAGATGATCTGCTCCATCCCGGGGAAAATGAACCCCTGAAACTGGAACTCAGCCACCGGCTTGAGCCCCTGGGTGGCCATGCCAACCGCCACTCCGGCGATCAATCCCTCGGCCAGCGGCGTGTCGATCACCCGCTTGAAACCGAACTTGTCACGCAGGCCAACCGTGGCGCGAAACACCCCGCCGTTGACCCCCACATCCTCGCCGAGTACCACCACATCAGGGTCGTGCTCCATCTCGTAGTGAAGGGCCATGTTGACCGCTTCCAGCAAACTGATCTCACTCATGGCCAACCTCCTGCTTCATCCCCTTGGCAATTACTCGCTCGCGCTGGGGCAAGAGTTCGGCGGGCAGGCTGGCATAGTGATAATCGAGCATCGCCTCCGGTGGCTGGGGTGCCATCGCCTCATAACGGGCGACGGCTTGCTCCACCTCCCGGGTGGCTTCCGCCAGCAGGCTCTGCTCCTGCTCCTCATCCCACCACCCTTTGCTATGCATAAACTGGCGCAGCCGCTTGACCGGCTCTTTCGCCCAGGCGGCCTCGACCTCGGCCCCGTCGCGATAGCGAGTGGCATCATCGGCCGTGGTGTGATCGCCGAGGCGATAACTGACTGCCTCGATCAGAGTCGGCCCCTTACCGCTACGGGCCCGTTCGACGGCACTGCGCGCGGCATCGTAGACCGCCACCACATCGTTGCCATCCACCTGCAGGCTGCGCACCCCGGCACCAATCCCTTTCTGGGCCAGCGTTGGGGCGCTCGATTGCAGCTTGCGTGGCACCGAGATAGCCCACTGGTTGTTGTTGACGATGATAACCATCGGCAGGTGCCAGACCCCGGCGCAGTTGAGCCCCTCCAGAAAATCCCCCTTGGAGGTGCCGCCGTCGCCGATGGTGACCACGGCAACCCGCGGTTGATTACGCAGTTTGAAAGCCGAGGCAATACCGCAGGCGTGGGTGATCTGGGTGGCGATGGGGACGCAGATGGGGAGATCTTCAGAGGGAGTCCCATCGGGTTTGAGAAAATAACTGCCCCGCTCGTCCCCACCCCAATATTGCAAGTTCTTCTCCATCGGCACGCCACGCACATAGAGGGTGGGCATGTCCCGATAGTAGGGGACGTAGACATCCTGCGGCTGCATGGCCAGACCAATGCCAATCCCCACGGCTTCTGCGCCGAGATGGGAGGGAAAAGTACCGAGTTTGCCGGTTCGTTGCAGCGCAATCGCTTTTTTGTCATAGCTGCGCACCATCACCATATTGCGGTAGAAGGTGTGCAGTATCGCCTTGTCCAGCCAGGTCGGTAAGGTGGCGACCGGGCACCCTTCCGCATCGAGGTAACGAAGGAAAGGGATGTCGACATGGGTCATAACTGGCTCCTTGCCGTTGTGAGCGTCACCGATGCTGGTGACACCTAGATGTAAATACCTTGTTAAATAAAAAGCAAAGGGATTTACTCAGGTAAGACCAGTAGAAACTTCTTTAAAGTAGCGAAGGAGCTGAATTTTCGGCGATGAGTGGCAAGGTATGCCGTAAATGGTGCAACTTTGCAGCACTGAACGCAGGATGCCAAATGTGAAAAAGGGGAGCCTTGCTCCCCCATTGAGTTGTTTCAGTTAGCTGTTACTTCTGTCAGGGGTTACTCCAACCAGCAGTTACGCCAGCCACTGTTGCAGCTGGCGGGCCATGCCAACTGGCAGCAAGTGAGCGCGACTCAACAAGCGGCTGCGCCAGGGCTCGGCCAGCAAGGTGGGGCAAATTCGCATCTCCCGTCCCCGGTCAGCCACGCGCACCAGCCTGTCGACAAGAGTCTCCAGCGGCGGATACACCGGCCAGTTGGGATAGAGGTCAGCAGTGGTGATATCGGCCAACTCGCACACCCGCTCCTCTTCCCCATCTCCCTTCTCATCAACCATTGGCCAGGGGTGAAGCACCTGTAGCCAACCCGGCCGTGCTGTCTCCAGCAACTGGCCCAGCGTCGGCTGAGCAAAGTGGGGATCCCCTGCGGCTTTGAGCAGATGGCGCGCCCCCGCCAGCACCACCACGCCGCGGGCGGGAAGTGCAAGAAGATAGTCGGCCAGCGCCTGATCCCGCCCCCTGTTGTGTTGCTGCCACCACTCCGGGCTCATCTCCTGCCACTCGAATAAGGGCTCGCAGAGATGCACCCGCAGCCGCACATGTTCGGGGCGCGCCATATTGCTCTGGCGCAGAGCGGAAAAGAGAGCCGGAAACTCGGGGGCCATCCAGGCAGGAAAGGCGCAGGAGTCAAGCCAGACTGGATAGAGCCGTGCCAGCGTCAGCGGCTCACCCTGCCAGCTCTCCTGCCCCGTCAGCCAGGCATCGAGCAAGCCCTGATGGCGGCGGTTGCCGCACTCCAGCACCAGATCGGTCATGATTTCCCAGAGCGCCGGATCACAGAGCCAGGCGTGCTGGCGCCGGATAAAATCCGGGTGCCAGTGCGGCTCCCCCAGCCCCACCAGCTTACCCGCCAGCAAGGCTTCCCGGATGGCGGCAACCGGGGTCATGCATCCCCCTCCTGCCGGATGTGCGGTTGCTGCCCGACCCCATCGACCCGCTCACAAATAAGGGCGCCGACCTTTGCCAGCCAGTCGGGATGCACCATCTCCTGATGCAGGCAGGGGAAGCGCTCATAACGGATTTCGCCTTTTGTCAGCGGCTCCCAACCACGTCCATCCAGCCAGAGCTGGCGGGAGGCTGACGCCTCGATAAAGATCACCTCCCCGTGGTAGCAGTAGTCGACCGGCTGGCGGATCAGCCGGTTGTTGTGGCCCACCAGCTCAATCATGGCGCTCACCACCTGCTCGTCGAGCATGACCAGCGCACTCCCCTCCGCCCCCAGTCGGGCCACCACCTCGTCCCGAGTGAGGGAGTCGAGTGCCTCATCCGCAACCGCAATGCCGCCCATCCGCAGCAGCGCATCGAGCATCCGCTGCTCGTCGGGCAACGGCTGGGTCTGCCACTGCTGGCAGGGGTAGGCATCGAGCAGCAGCACCATGGCCACCTCCTGTCCCTGCTCTTGCAGCATGGCGGCCATCCGGTGCACCAGCATGCCCCCGAGCGACCAGCCGAGCAGCCAGTAGGGCCCCTCGCTCTGTTGACGACGCAGCTCGGTCACATAATCGAGCGCCAGTTCGTCGAAACTGGCGGGCAGCGGCGCAGCCGGCTGACAGAGCGCCCGCGCCTGCAGGGCATAGACCGCCATGTCGGCCGGCAGATGGGGCACCAGCGGCGCATAACACCAGCCGAGCCCCCCTGCGGGGTGGACGCAAAAGAGGGTGGGGCACGATGTGCCAGACTGCGTACCATGCGCCCGCAGGGGCAACAGCATGGGCATGGCCTCCCGCTCACCACCAAGACGACGCGCCAGCTGGGCTGGGCTCGGCGCTTCGAACAGGCTGGCCAGAGTGAGATCCTGTCCGATTGATTCCTCAATGCGCACCACCAGCTGCGCCGCCAGCAGGGAGTGGCCACCGAGGGCAAAGAAGTTATCGTCGGCGCCGACTCGCGCCAGCCCCAGTACCTCGGCGAAGAGGCGACAGAGCCGCTCCTCCAGCAGGGTTTTCGGCAGTGACTGACCCACTGCCGACGCCATATCGGGCAGCGGCAGCCCCTTGCGATCCAGCTTGCCATTGGGGGTGAGCGGCAGCTCAGCCAGAGTGACCAAGAGCCCCGGCACCATGTAGTCAGGCAAGGCTGCACCAAGGGCGGGTGCCAACTCGGCAAGCGTCAACTCGCCACTATCTGCGGCCACCACATAGGCCACCAGACGGCGATCGCCGGGGGTAAATTCGGGGGCCAGCACTACCGCCTGCGCCACTCGGGGATGGCGCAGCAGCACCTGCTCGATCTCCTCCAGTTCGATGCGTTGACCGCGGATCTTCACCTGAAAATCGAGGCGCCCCAGATACTCGATGGCGCCATCCTCGCGCCAGGCGGCCAGATCGCCGCTGCGATAGAGCCGTCCCGCGCCGAAGGGGTTGGCAATAAAGCGCTCGGCGGTGAGCTCGGGCTGGCCAAAATAGCCATCCGCCACCTGTACGCCGCCGATCCAGAGCTCCCCCGCCACACCGGGGGGCACCGGCTGCAACCAGGGGTCGAGAATGTGGATGCTGGTATTCCAGACCGGATAGCCGATGGGCACGCTGATCACCGCCTCGTCTGCCCGGCAGGGATACCAGGTGACATCCACCGCCGCCTCGGTCGGGCCATAGAGGTTGTGCAGGGGGGCTGAAAATGTTCCATACCAGCGTTGCACCAGATCGGCGGGCAGCGCCTCGCCGGAGCAGAAGACCTGCCGCAGTGCCTGGCAACGCGCAGGCTCGGCCTGAGTGACAAAGATCTGCAGCATGGAGGGGACAAAGTGCAAGGTGGTGATCCCGGCCTGCTCAATCAGCTCGGCAAGGTAGGCGGGATCCTTGTGGCCGCCCGGTTTGGCGAGCACCAGCCGCGCCCCGGTCATAAAGGGCCAGAAGAACTCCCAGATGGAGACATCGAAACCGGCCGGGGTCTTTTGCAGCACCCGATCCGCCGGGCCGATGGGATACATGTGCTGCATCCAGAGCAGCCGGTTGACGATGGCGCCATGGCTCACCACCACCCCTTTGGGCCGACCGGTCGAGCCGGAGGTGTAGATGATGTAGGCCGCATCTTCCGGCTTGGAGGCTGGCAGCTCACAAGGTACTGTCGCCGCCACGTCTATCGTCGCCAGCTGCTCTGCCACACCGGGGGCATCAAGGCAGACAAGTGGTACGGCCACATCGAGCGGCATCCGCAAGGTGCGACTGGTCAGCACCAGCGCAGGGTCGCTGCTGGCGAGAATGTAGCCGATCCGCTCCGCCGGATAGTCCGGATCAACGGGCACATAGACGGCACCCACCGCCATGATGGCCTGTTGGGCGAGAATAAGCTCGGGAGAGCGCGGGATCACCACCGCCACCCGGCTACCGGGGCCCACGCCCCTCCCCGCCAGATAGCTGGCCAGCTGGCGGGTGCGCTGGCGCAGCTCGGCCACACTCCAGCGCTCGGCGCCACACTCCAGCGCGATGGCGCTCTGTTCTGCCGCCGCCAGCCCTTCGGCCAGCAGTGCACTCAGGGTGGTAGTCGGCAAGGGATGGTCGGTTTGGTTCCAGCGCGCCAACTCAGCCTGCTCGCAGGGCAGCAACAGCGGCAAGCACACCGCCAGGGCCTCGTCAGCCGCCTCACTCCAGGCCGCCAGATAAGCTACCAGCCGGGCCAGATGACGTTCACTCTCCTGTTGGCTGAAGCGCCCCTGATGTGCTTCGAGGGTCAGGGTCATCGCACCTGCCTCCTCGCCAAAGTAGAAGGCGCACTCCTCCACCGGCCCCGCCGCCAGCACCTGCACCTCACCACGAACCTGGTTGTGTCCTTCACCAAAGCTGAGGGTGCGGGCAAAGGGCATCAAATTGACCTGAGGGCCAAACAGCGGCTGGCCCGGCTGACGCTGTTGCAACCACTCCTGACGGCAGCCCTGATGACGGCGCAGGGCGGCAAATTGCCGCTCGACCTGTGCCAGCAACTCCCCTACCCGGCTGGTGCCGCTCAGCTCGATGCGCAGGGGCACCACATTGACCTTCATGCAGGGGGTATCGGCCGCCGCTGAGCCCAGCCGCCCCATCAGCGGAATACCCAGCACCACCTCGCCAGCGCCGCTCATCCGCTGCACATAGCTGGCCACCGCCGCCAGCAGCAGGCTGTAGGGGTGACAGGCCGTGCGACTCGCTCGCTCTACCAGTGCCTGCCACTGGCGGCCAGCAAGCCGCTGCTCAAGACGATAGGTGGAGCCCGGCCCTTGCGCCGGACGGCGGGAGAGCGACGCAGGATTCTCCACCCCGGCCAGCTGCTGCACGAAGAAATCGCGATCCCGCGCGGCGCGCGGCGAATCCTGATAGGCCGCCTCTTCAGCCAGCAACTCCTGCTGGGTCGCATAACGACAGGGGGCAGGCTGCTCGCCGGCACAGAGCGCCTCATACCAATTTGTCACCCGCTGGCAAAGCAAACTCAGGCCAAAGCCGTCGATGGCGATATGGTGCACGGCGATAAACCAGGCCCACCGCCCCTCGCCAAGGCGATAGAGCGTAGTGGCAAACAGCGGCCCCCCGGCCAGATTGAAGGGGACGGCCAACTGCGCACGCATCTCGGCCTGCGCAGCGGCGAGCGGGTCGGCTTCGCTGCGCAGATCCCGCTCTGCCAGCTGCCAGCAAGCGGGGTTGGCCACCATCTGCGGGCCATCGGCAGTAGCCACAAAGGCGCAGTGCAGACCGGGGATCTCGTCGATAGTCTGGCGCACCGCGCGGGTGAAGTGATGGGGAGCCAGCGCCCCCTCCAGCAGCCAGTACTCGCCGGTATTGCAGGCGGGGCTCTGCGGGTATTTTTGCTGGGCAAACCAGATGCCAGCCTGAGCTGTGGTTAGCGGCCAGCGCGGGTGCTCACCGCGCTGGTGGGTGGCGCGCATCGCCATTGTCTGTTCCATGGGAATGTCCTTGCGCAAACATCGGGCGGGCAGCGGCTTGCCCCTGCCCGCATGGCTGAAAAGCGAGGAGACAAAGCCTCCTGCATAAAGAGAGTGTCACGCCTGCCAGATCGGCAGCACGTGGGCTAGACCCCCAGGGTGGCACCGCCATCGACCACCAGATCCTGCAGGGTGATATGGCTGGCCGCATCGGAGGCGAGAAACAGCACGCAGGCAGCCACCTCGTCGGGGGTCCCAAGTTTGCCAAGGGGGATCCCAAGCTTGAACTGCCCGGGCAGGCCCGCGATGGTGCGCAGCTCCCCTTCACGCTGTTCCCCCTCCTGCCACATGCCGTACAACATCGGGGTACGGGTCGAGCCCGGCGACACCAGATTGCAGCGCACGCCGTAGGGGGCGAGTTCCAGCCCTGCCGTTTGGGTCAGGCTGGTTAGCGCCGCCTTGGAGGCACCATAGATGCCCATCCCCACTCGCGGCACCCGACCGGCATTGGAGGAGACATTGACGATGGATCCCCTGCGCCGCCCCTGAAACCAGGGGGTCAGGGCCCGCATCAGGTAGAAGGGGGCGAAAGTGTTGATGGCGAAGGTGCGCTGCAAGAGGGCGTCATCCACCTCATCGAGCCTGCCGGTCGCCAGTACGCCAGCGACATTGACCAGCACATCGGGCCCCAGCCCCTCGTCCAGCAGCTGTTCGCAGCAGCGGGTCACGGCCTCGCTGTCGCTGACATCGATCACCACTCCCTTCACGTTGCCGGGCAGCGCCTCGGCCAGTTGCAGATCGAACGCCACCACGCTGGCCCCCGCCTCGGCAAAGGTGCGCGCCACCGTATGGCCAATTCCCTGCGCCGCACCGGTCACCCAGACGGTTTTGCCTTGCCACTCGCTCATGGGATGCACTCCGGTTCGCTGACGTGATCTTCGTTGACCTGATAAGCCGTGTCCTGACTGACATTCAGCTGACGGGAGAGGAGCGCCCACCAGTGAGCTAGGGTCGGCGTGCGGGCCAGCTCGGCCAGCTCCACCACCAGCCTCTGCTGACGCCACTCTTCCACCAGCCCCATCACCGCCAGCGAGTCGAGACCGTAGTCGAGCAGGTTGTCATCCTCGGTGGGCTGCTCCTGCTGCATCTCGGCGGGCAGCCGTGCCAACACCTGAGCACGTAGTGACTCGCGAGTCAGAGGGCGTTTGCTGGCCGCCATCACCTCGGCCACGGTAATCACCCGACCGGCATTACGGCTGACGTAGGAGAGCGCCAACAGATGATCCTCGCGGGAGAAGTCGGCGATGGCATCTGCCACCAGGAAGGGGCGGATATCCCGCATGAAGGCATCGACCGCCGTCTGCATCACCCCGATATGGCCGTAGATGCCGCAGATCACCAGCTGATCCCGCCCCCATTCGGCCATCAGCTCGGCCAGCGGTGAACGGCAAAAAGCGCTGTAGCGCCACTTGGTCAGCACCGTATCCTGCGGCTCGGGTGCCAGCGCCGGAACGATTGGTTGGCGCTCCGGCGCCCGGGTCAACCCGGGCCCCCACATGTCGTTGAGCAGCGCCCGATCGGCCTGACGCTGCTCGGCGGGCTGGGCGGTATAGACCACCGGCATGCCAAGAGCTCGCGCCTGACGGATCAGGGTGGCGATATGGTCGATGACCTGATTGATCAGCGGATTGTCCGGCCCGTAGAAGTCGACGAAATAGTGCTGCATATCGTGGACCAGCAAGGCGGCGCGGCCCGGTTCGAAGGGCCAGTTCACCCGCCCGGTGGGCAGCTCCTCGGCGGTAGGCAGCGGATAGGCGGCGAGGGATTGAATGGTCATGCACACTCCTTGGCGAGCTGCTCGCGCAGCGTCTGTTTGTCTATCTTGCCGACCGGGGTGTGGGGCAGTTGCTCCACCAGCACCAGGCGATCGGGCAGTTTGTAATCGGCCACCCCCTGCTCGCGCAGGAAACGGCGCAAGCGGGGCAAATTGAGGGGCTCGCGGCACATCAGAAAGGCGCAGCTGCGCTCCCCGAGCATGGGATCAGGCATGGCGACCAGCACTGCCTGCCGCACCTCCGGGTGGGTCAGCAACAGCTCTTCAATCTCGAGGGCGTCGATCTTCTCCCCGCCCCGGTTGATCTGATCCTTGTTGCGCCCCACCACTATCAAATGACCACTGGGCAAGCGGCAGACCAGATCGCCAGTGCAGTAGAAACCGTCCCGGTCAAAAGCCCGCTGATTGTGGGCATCAGCTTTGAAGTAGCCGCGAAAGGTGTAGGGGCCACGCGTCCAGAGCTCTCCGCACTCGCCATCTGGCAAGGGGCGTCCGTCGCTATCCCGCACCTCCACCTCGTCGCCCGGGCTCATCGGGCGGCCCTGGGTATTGACGATGTGCCACTGGTCATCCTCGATGCGGGTGTAGTTGACCAGCCCTTCGGCCATGCCGAACACCTGCTGCAAGCGGCAGCCAAGGCGGCTCGCTACCGCCTCGGCATGAGCCGGGCTGAGGCGCGCGCCGCCCACCTGCACACACTCCAGGGAGGTCTGCGGATAGTGGCTGGCCGCCTCCAGCCAGAGCGCCAGAGCCGGTGGCACCAGCGCCGCCCAGTTGACCTGATGGCGCTGCACCAGCGGCAGACAGGTTGCGGCGGAAGGATCCTTTGCCAGCACCACGCAGCCACCGGCATAAAACACCCCGAGTGCCCCGGGGGAGCTCAGGGGAAAGTTGTGGGGCGCTGGCAGAGCGCAGAGATAGATCACCCGCTCATCCCAGCCGCACACCTCTACGCTCTGGCGCACGCTGTAGCCATAGTCATCGTGGGTACGGGGGATCAGTTTGGGGGTGCCGGTGCTGCCGCCGGAGAGCTGGAAAAAAGCGACTTGATCGGCCGGGGTAGGAGTTGGCTCGATAGCCGTCAGCGGCGAACCATCAGCACGGGCTATCGGGTCAGGCTGACACCATGCAAATCCCGACTGAAGATCGGAGCCTTCTGCCTGCTCGAACAGCAGTGTCTGGCAAGAAGGCGATACCAGCTCATCAAGGGCCGCGAGGCTCCCCGCTTCACCGGCAAAGCCGGGATGGGAGGGGCTGAGTACCAGCAAGGCGGGCTCAATCTGGCGGGCAAAGGCCACCAGCTCGCGCCGCTGATGGCTGTAGAGGGCATGCACCGCCACTACGCCGCAGCGGATCAGGGCAAACCAGCAGATATAGAACTCGGCGCAGTTGGGCAACTGCACCAGCGCTGTATCGCCGTGGCCCAGCCCGCGCGCCGCCAGCCGCGCCGCCAGCGCATCAACCTCACACTTTAACTGGCCATAACTGAGGGTTCGCGCGCCGCAGATCAGGGCCGTGCGCTCGGGATAACGTTCGGCAGATTCATCGAGCAGGGCGGTGAGCGGTTGTCCGCGCCACCACCCTTGTGCCCGGTAGTGGGCTGCCAGCTCGGCGGGCCAGGGGGTAAAGGGCACCAGCGGCTTCATGCGGTTACCTCCGGCTCCCGGCTTTCGAGGCCAAACGCCCGCAGCATGGTGCCAAGCTTGGCGGCGGTCTCCTGCCACTCCGCTTCCGGCGAAGAGCCCACCACCACCCCGGCGCCGGCATAGAGCCGCAGTTGCCTGCCAGCCAGCACGCCACAGCGGATGGTGACCACCCACTCGCCATTGCCATCGGCATCCATCCAGCCGACGGCGCCGCAGTAGAAGCGGCGATCGTACCCCTCGAGCCGGGCGATGGCCTGACGCGCAGCCGAGAGCGGTGTGCCGCACACCGCCGGTGTCGGGTGCAGTGCCAGCGCCAGTGCCAGCACGGGAGAGGGCTCATGGAGCCGTCCGGCAATGCGGGTCGAAAGGTGCCACATGGTAGGGGTCGCGATCACCTGCGGCTCCAGAGGGACGTCCAGCTCGCGGCAGAAGGGAGCGAGGGCGGCGGCGACCGCATCGGCCACCAGCGCATGTTCATAGCGATCTTTTTGCGCCCCCAGCAGTTCGGCGCTGGCCGCCTGTTCATCGGAAAACGCGTGGCGCGGACGGGAGCCCGCCAATGGATTGCTCACCACCGCCATCTCGCTGCGCGATACCAGCAGCTCGGGGCTCGCACCAAGCAGGGTCTCCCCCTCCGGCAGCGGGATCTGGAACACATAGGCGCCCGGATTCTGGGCAAGCAGAGAGCCATAGGCGTGTGCGGGGGAGGTCTGCTCTGCACTCTGCACATCGATGGCGCGCGACAACACCACTTTCTCGAGTTGCCCCTCGCTGAACTGCTGCAACGCTGCCCGCACCGCCCCCTGATAGTGGGCAGAGCCGGTCACTTCGCTCACCTCGCCATGGAGCTGGCAACAGCAGGCGGGTAACAACGCATCCCGTTTGACCCACTGCGATTGCGCCGGGATCACCAGATGCCAAGGGGATTGGGTATCAAACGGAATGGCGCCGATGGCGATGGGATTGACCATCCCCTGCTGGCGCAACTGACGCAGATGGGCGAGCAGCTTCTCCGGCGGGATGCCGGTAAAACTGTCGTGGATACCGGAGGCGACTAGTACCCTGTCACCGCTGGCAAAACAGCACACTTTATCCAGCCCGACCGCTGTGGCGAGCCACTCTCCTTCCAGTGCATGGTCACACATGACGGTGCTACTCCTTGGAATGAATCACTGCCTGACACAACTTGTAGTGAGTCATTTGACTCACCAGATGTCAGGGTGAACGGCATCCTAACAAGGAGCGAAAAAACGATCAATACAAATGAGAATCAATTTCATTAACTTCTTTTTAGTCAAAAGAGGGTGACGAACGAAACTGAGCTTCGCCGATAAAAAAGAGTTGCGATCGGAGCAAATTCAACTTGATAATGATAACGCTTATCATTTGTATATTATGGAAGATGTAAATAATGAAATCCTCAACCTCCCGTTTTATTGCTCCCAGCCTGCTGGCCACCACCATCGTCACTCTGCTGACCCAGCAAGCGATCGCCGCCAGCAACGCCCCTCAAGCCGATGAGGTGATCACCGTCACCACCACGGCGCACAATACCCGCTCGGCACCAGCTTCTATCTCTGTCATCACGGCCGAACAGATCGCCGCCGCGCCCGTCAATGATCTTGCCGACCTGCTGCGCCACGAAGTGGGCATTCAGGCTGAAGCTGACACCAATGGCCGCAGCGATATCGGCATTCGCGGCATGTCCGGCAAATACACGCTGGTACTGGTGGATGGCAAACGCCTCTCCTCCTCCAATGCCCTGTGGCGCGGCGGCAACTTCGACAACACTCCCGTGCCCCTTGGCATGATCCAGCGGGTCGAGGTGATCCGTGGCCCCATGTCGGCACTTTACGGCTCCGATGCCATCGGTGGTGTCATCAACATCATCACCAAGCAGCCGGGCAAAACCTGGCAAGGGGCGGCCGATGCCGACTTCAAGGCTATCGAAGGCAAGGATGGCGGCGATCAGCACAGAACCAACCTGGGCTTTACCGGCCCGCTGACCGACAACCTGCTGATCCGGATGAACGGCGAGGTGTATGACCGTCAAGCCTGGACCCCCACCGAAGCTGCTGACGGCATCCCCCTTATCGAAGCCAAACAGACCCGCAACTTCGCCTCCACCCTCAGCTGGCTGGTGGATGAGCAGCAGCGCTTCGAGCTGGATTACCTCTACAACCAGGATGAGCGGCCTCTCGATATCTTCCGCAAAACCGGCAACAAAGTGCACAGCCGCCAGCAGCAGAACGATCGCAACCTGTTTGGTCTGACCCACAAGGGGAACTGGAGTTGGGGTGACACCACCGTCATGGCCAACTACGAGAGCTCCCAGATCGACGACTTCAACACCAGCTACTCTGCCCCACAGCAGCGGGAGCTGGAAGAGAACACCTTGACCCTCAAGGGCTATACCAACCTGGCGCTGGCCAACCACTACCTGACCCTGGGTGGTGAATATCTGGACCGGGAGCTGGTGGATGCGGTGAGCTACAAGGATATCGGCGGCAAGGAGAGTCACTCTCAGGAGGCGCTGTTCGCCCAGGATGAAATTGGCCTGACCGACAGCCTGACCTTCACGCTGGGCGGCCGTTACGATCACCACGAGATCTACGGCAGCCACTTCACCCCGCGCGGCTATCTGGTCTATGAGATGAACGATGTGGTGACAGTGAAAGGCGGTGTCAGCCAGGCCTTCAAGGCACCGGCACCACACCAGTACTCCAACGGTTACAGCATCGAGAGCTGCGGCGGCAGCTGTCGCATCTATGGCAGTGACAAGGTCAAGCCGGAAACCAGCACCAACTACGAGCTGGGTGTCATCGCAGGAGAAGGGATCTGGGAAACCAGCGCCACCCTGTTCTACTCCGACATCGACGACATGCTCACCTTCAAACAGCTGCCGAACTCCACTGACCGCACCTGGTACAACCTGGAGAAAGCCACCACCAAGGGGTTGGAGCTGACCGGCAAGCTCGATCTGACCGACAATATCAACCTTGGCGCCAACTACACCTACCTCAAGGCGGAAGGCGATCAGGGTCAGGCTCTGCCCGAGCGCCCGGAGCACAAGGCCAACGCCAAGATCACCTGGCAGGCCACCGAGCGGGTCAATGCCTTTGTCGGCACCACCTACACCGGCACCCAGTTTGCCGAGCAGACCGTCAACAAGGTTGTCGTACTGCACAAGCTGCCCAGCTATCAGACCTTCGATCTCGGCACCGGCTTCAAGGTCACCGAGAACTTTGACCTGCGACTGGGGATCAACAACCTGACCGACGTGCGCCTGCAAGAGAAAGATACTGTCTTCCAGAACGTCGAACCGGGTCGCAGCTACTACGTCAGCGGCTCAGCCCGCTTCTAAGGTAGCCAAGGCCGATATAACAGAGCGCGGGCCCATGCCCGCGCTCTGTTAACCAAGAGAATAAGGGGAAGATCCCCACTGGACAGCAAAGAGCATGCAGATTTCCATTTTCATCAGGATCGCTCATGTTCACCTCACTTCTGAATGCTTCACCCCTTGCCACATTGCCCACCCCTGACGAGATGTTAAAGGCCAGACCCTGTCCGGCACGGCTCGCTCGCCAGATCGCTCGCAGCCGCCAGCAAACCCGCCATATTCTGCAGGGAGAGGATGATCGCCTGCTGCTGGTGATCGGCCCCTGCTCCATTCACGATCCGGCAGCCGCCCGCGACTATGGTGGCCGGCTCGCTGAACTGCAGGGCCAATACGGGGAGCAGCTGCAACTGGTGATGCGCACCTATTTCGAAAAGCCGCGCACGACGCTCGGCTGGAAAGGATTTATCTTCGATCCCGACCTCGATGGCAGCGATCGGCTGGAAAAGGGACTAACCCAGGCCCGGGAGTTACTGTTGACCCTTGGACAGGAAGGGCTCGCCTGTGCCACCGAATTTCTCGATCTCACCAGCATGCTCTATCTGGGGGACCTCATCAGCTGGGGCGCCATCGGTGCCCGCACCACCGAATCCCAGCTCCACCGCCAGCTAGCCTCCGCTCTCCCCTGCCCCATCGGTTTTAAAAACGGCACCGATGGCAATATCCGGATCGCAGTCGAGGCGATCCTCGCCAGCCGGGCGGCCCACCTCTATACCCAGCCTTCCGGTGATGGCCAGCTGGCACTGGTGCGCAGCCATGGCAACCCCGACTGCCATCTGATCCTGCGCGGTGGCCGCCAGCCAAACTATCAGAGCAGTCATGTGGCAGAGGCTGGCGAGCTGCTGCGCCAGCATCATCTCTCCCCTCGCCTGATGATCGATTGCAGCCACGGCAACAGCCAGAAACAACATGCCCGCCAGCTGCTGGTTGCCCGTGACATTGCCGACCAGCTGGGTGCTGGTAGCCATGCCATCGCCGCCATCATGGTGGAGAGTTTTATCTGCGAAGGGCATCAGGATATCGGCAATAAACCGCTGCGCTACGGCCAGTCGATCACCGATGGCTGCATCAGCTGGGAGCAGACGCGGGTAGTGCTCGATACCCTTGCCGAAGGGGTGGAAGCGCGCCGCCAGCAGCGCATTGCCCTGGCGGGGTAAACCGGAACTTGCCTGTGGCAGATAAAGATATGGCCCCGACGGGGCCATATTGCTCTGAACCTCTCGCCGCACATCAGGCGACTGACTCCCGCTCCACCAGCTGGGCTTCAAATTTGAGCGCCAGGCCGTCCACCGGCTTGTGATCGAGCAGACGCAGCGCCAGCTCGGCTGCACGGCTACCCATCTCCTCGATGGGGTAGCGCACCGTGGTGAGCTTGGGATAGATGTAGCGGGCGTAGGGGATATCGTCGAACCCCACCACCGATACCTGCTGCGGGATCTTGTAACCCCGCTCCAGCAGGCAAGAGATAGCCCCCGCCACCATGCCGTCGTTGAAACCGAGCACGGCCGTGAACTCGACACCACGGGCCAGCAGTTCACTCATCGCCACATAGCCGCCATTTTCGTCGGCATAGGCGCGGCTGACGAGAGCAGGATCAAAGGCGATCCCGGCTCTGGCCAGGGTCTGGGTGTAACCGGCCATCCGCTGCTGACCATCGACAAACTCTTCATCATCGGAGGTGATAAAAGCGATGTTGCGATGACCGGCATCCAGCAAGTGCTGGCACGCGGTGGTGATCCCCGCCTGGTTATCGAGCCAGACGCAGCGATCTTCAGCGCCCGGCACCTGACGGTTGATGAACACGATGGGGGTAGAGCCTGCCGCCAGCTCGCTGAGCTCCTCGTCCGGAAGCGCCTTGCTGTGGAGGATCAGCGCATCGCACTGGCGCTGCAGCAGCGCCTGAATGGCGTGACGCTCGCGCGCGATATCGTGGTTGCCAGACATGACGATGGTGAACTTGTTGGCCTGATCGACCATGGTTTCGATGCCACGCATCATCTGGGCAAAGAAGGGGCCACCGCAGAGGTCGCCAACCAGCACACCAATGCAGTTGGAACGCTTGCTGACCAGTGCCTGGGCAAAACTGTTGGGTCGAAAATTCAGTTCCTTCATGGCCGCCAGTACGGCCTCACGCTTTTCCGGTGCTACCTGTGCCGTGTTGTTGATAACCCGCGACACAGTGGAGATAGACACATTTGCCAGCTGAGAAACGTCTTTAATCGTTGCCACTATCCATTCCTTTATTGTGGGGGAACCTGTCGGTGCCGACGCCCGAGTATACCCTGCGGCCTGATGCAATTCCCGGAGCCAGGTCACCAGGCATGTTTCCTTTGGTAACAAAACCTTACCCGATGATACCCGGCGGCAGGGAAATTTGAAAACAGGGGCCGGCTGGCGGCCCCCGACTCAATAGGCGTGATTGAGCTCCCGCTCTGACATGAAGCGCAGCGGCTGCTGCAGCTTGTGCTGATAGATGAGATCGAACGACAACACGTTTTGCACGTAGTTGCGGGTCTCCTTGTAGGGAATACTCTCGACCCACACATCCATCGGCTTGTTGTCACTCTGCTCTCGCCAGCGTTTTACCCGTCCCGGCCCGGCGTTGTAGGCGGCGGCCGCCAGGATCCGGTTGCCATCATAGACATCCAGCAAGCGCTTGAGATAGGCACTCCCCAGACGAATATTCATCGTCGGATCAAACAGTTGCTGCTCGTTGCGATAGGGCACCCCCAGCTTGCCGGCAGTCTCTTTGGCAGTAGCAGGCATCAGTTGCATCAGACCGCGCGCCCCCACCGGCGACTGGGCCAGCGGATAGAGAGCACTCTCCTGACGGGAGATGGCGTAGAGCAAACTGGTGTTCATGGTGCGCTCTTGCGCCATCTGGGAGAAGGTGCGCTTGAGCGGCAGCGGGAAGCGCAGGTCCAGGGCATCCCACGCTTCGGCGCGAATGCTGGCGAGAATGGCCAGCTCGTGCCAGCCCTGATTGAGGGCGATATGACCAAACTCGATGCGCTGGGCCACCGGATTGCGATCCATATTGTGGATCCACTCCGAACGGGCCGCCGCAATCTCGTTCATCGACAGCAGCTCGCGCACCCGCAACAGGAAGGGCCAGCGCTGACTGGCCGTCCGCCAGTCCGGTACATGCTTGACGCTCTGGTTCTTGATGCGATAAGGCACGCCGGTGCGCTGGGCGGCCATAAAGCCGTAGAAACCACGCAGGTTGGCGGTCTCCAGATAGAGATCCCGCGCCGGTTTTTGCTGCCCCTGCACTTCAAGGGAGCGCGCCATCCAGTAGCGCCAGCGATCCTCTTTCTGACGGGCCATCGGCATCATCTTCACCCAGCCGGAGAGGCCACGCCAATCCTGCTCCCAGATGGCCAGTCGCGCACGCAGCTCGGTAATGTCGGGATCCGCCAGCTTTTTCACCGTACTGTCGACCCAGCTGCGCTGGGCAATGGAGCGATCCAGCAGCAGGCGGCGGGCAATGGCACGCTCTACCGGTTTCACCTCGGCCTGGGTCAGGCCGAAACGGCTGCGCAACAGCGCAAGCTGGCGCAGCACCGACTCCGGCTCCTGATTGGCATAGCGGGTCAAGCCGAGGGAGAGCAGCTTGCGGGAATAGGGATTGCTGCTGAAATAGGCCGGGTTCATCGCCTTGGCTGGCTGCTCGAACAGGGTCACCATCTGATCGCCATAGCTCTGCAAGCCGCTACCCAGGGTCGCGCCAAGGTGGCGGATCAGATTGGGGTTTTCCGCCTCGAACGCCAGCGTCATCCGCTGCCAGATCTTCTCCTGGGTTCGCTGACCCGATGCCTGCCACAGCTGGAACAGCGGTGAGCAGGCATCGGGACGGGATTGGCCGCTCATCCAGATCTTGCCCGCCCCCTGCAACGCCTCTTTCGGCTTGCCGGTGTAATAGAGCGCCTGATAGTGCATGCAGAGCAGATCGGTGGAGCTCGGCTTGGCCGGATAGAAACGCAGGAACTGCGACCACTGCTGGCTCTGGGCCAGATAGGTCAGATAGCTGCGCTCCAGCCGGTTGGACTGGGGGGTATCTCCATGCTGGCGGATAAAGCGGGTCACATCGTTGTAATCCGCCGCCCCCGGACGAAAGGCGAGCTGATAGTAGTCGAGATAGGGCAACAGGGGATAATGGGTCAAACGGGCACGAATTTGCTGGAAACGGGCCTGATCATTGGCCCGTACGGCGTCATACGCCTGACGGTAGAGCGTCTGGTCGGCAGTCTGCGCCATCAGGGTCGGCACAAACAGCGCCGACAAAACAATTCCCCATACAGCTTTCACTGAGCATCTCCATTGAGGGCAATACACCGCCCGGTGGCGGTGGGTCTACTGCCTCTCATTCTACCCGTTGCCGGGCAGCGCTACAGCGGGGAGCAAGGACTATTTTTCTGCCTCGCTCAGCTGCATTTCGCGCAGTTGCTCCGGTCTGGTCAGCCGCTGTACATATTTCTCCAGATAGGGCACCGGCAGCGGCTTGGAGGCGAGATAGCCCTGATAGAAACTGCACCCCTGCGCCTTGAGAAACTCCAGTTGCTGACGGGACTCCACCCCTTCCGCCGTGACGTTGAACCCCATATGTCGCGCCATGGCGATCACCGCCTCGACGATGGCCATGTTGTCACCATCTTTCGGGATGTCCTGAATGAAGGAACGGTCGATCTTGAGCTCATCGGCAGGCAGCCGCTTGAGGTAGCTCAGAGAGGAGTAACCGGCGCCAAAATCGTCGATGGCAAAGCTGATGCCGAGCTCCTTGAGCTCGGTCATCTTGCTGATGGTGTCCTCTGCATGACCCAGCACCACGGACTCGGTGATCTCCAGATTGAGGCAGGCCGGATCCATGCCGGTTTGCGCCAGCACATCGTGGATCCGCTCGACAAAATCGGTGGCATGGAACTGCTTGGCACTGACGTTGACCGAGATCTGCGGAATGTGGATGCCGTTCTCCTCCCACAGCACATACTGGGCGCACGCCTCGTGCAGCACCCAGTTGCCGATATCGACAATCAGGTCCGTCTCCTCGGCAATGGGAATAAATTCGGCCGGCGAGACCAGCGAGCGACCGGCCGGCTGCCAGCGAATGAGCGCCTCGACACCGATGATATCGCCGCCATCGACCATATGCTGAGGCTGATAGTAGAGGGTCAGCTCTTGCTGGCTGAGGGCGTTGCGCAATTCGTTGTGAATGAGCAGACGGCGATCCGCCTGCTGCTGCATCGAGGCATCGAAGAAGCGACGGGTCTTGCGGCCAGCGGACTTGGCCTGATACATGGCGGTATCCGCCTGCTTGAGCAGATCATCGACCCCCTGCTCCCGATCCGGAAACAGGGTAATGCCGACACTGGCGCCGATGTGCAGCACCTGCCCCACATAGGTATAAGGAGCGGCAATCTCGGTGATAAGCCGTTCGGCAATGATATCGGCCTGCATCTCCGCCTGGGGCGGGCTGGCCGAGAGCGATGGCAGCAGCAGTACAAACTCGTCACCACCGAGGCGGGCCAGACAATCCCCCTGTCGCACCAGGCGTTTGAGACGGGCGGCGACCTCTTTGAGCAGCCAGTCGCCGGTGGCGTGGCCGAGAGAGTCGTTGATGGTCTTGAAGTGGTCGAGATCGATAAAGAGCAGCGCGCCAATCAGACCGTCGCGGGTCGCCTCGTTGAAGGTCTGCACCAGAGTCTCGTGGAGCTGACGGCGATTGGGCAATCCGGTCAGCTCGTCGTAATAGGCGAGATCCTGAATGCGTCGCTCGGCAGCCTTGCGCTCGGAGATATCCTCGAAGCAGATGACAAAGTGGCTGATCACCCCTTTTTCATCCTGCACCGGTGTCACTATCTCCCACTGGGGATAGGTGTGACCATCGACATGGCGACGCTGGGTCTCCCCCTGCCAGCGGCTGAGGGTATTGAGCTCGTAGCCGAGCCCCCCCAGATTGGGCCAGAGATCCTCTTCCAGATGCAGGCCCAGCACCGACTGGCTGTCAAAGCCGGTGATCTGGCTGAAGGCGTTGTTGACCCGTAGGATCTTGAACCCCGGATCCGTGATGATGATCCCTTCGTGGGTCTCGAATGCAACGGCAGAGAGCCGCATCTGGGCATCGGATTGCAGACGCTCCAGCTCGGCCACCATCCGTACCGAGAAGGTATTGAGCACCGAGGTGAGATTGCTGGTATCTGCCGGGGCCGAATAGAGCAGCGCCAGATGGCCCAGAAGTTGGCCCCTGGCATCAAACAGCGGCTGACCATAATAAGTCTGCCCGGCCGCCAGCCAGGGTTGATACTCCTGCGACTCGTCGATCACCTCGAAACAGATGGCCCCCTGCTTATAGAGCTCCTGACAGGGGGAGCCCGCCAGCGGGTAGTCTTTAAGCGACAACCCATCGGCAGCCAGCACTTTGACCCGGTCGGCACCGCACAACTCCCCCACCCAGACCGCATCCACCTTGAGAATATGAGCCAGCTGGCTGACCAGGGTATTGAAGAAATCGAGCCCGGTGCGGGCAGAGAGCGCCTGCGCCAACTGGGTGAGCAGGGTGGTTTGCAGCAACGGCAAAGAGAGGTTGAGAGAGGAGACCGCACTGTTGGCGGTATCAAGAGGGGCCAGCCAGCCACAGCAGATCTGCTGGGTGGGCACAAACTGGCCACTCCAGAGCACATGGTTAAGCTGCCCCTGATCATCTTTCAGATGACCGATGAACTGTTCAGGCAGATGTGATTCATGAAGCCGGACAAGAAAGTCGGCAAAGCCTGCCTCATCTTCCGGTAACAGGCGAGCGGCCCAGGGATGATTGCCCTCCCCTTGCCACTGCTGGTAGGCCCCCTGATCAGAGAGACTCCACTGATCATGTTGCCGATCGAAAAACCACATGACTTGCGTGGCCTGCTGCTTCATTTACCACTCCAACACAACAACCAACCACGTTTGATGTCCAATCAGGCATAGCAACGCCCCCTGCATCCGCTCATGAGATCAGAGGTTGCGAGGGAAGAGTACAAACATGCGATATCAAGCAGTGGAAACCGGACATGAGGTCGACACGAAGTGCTGCCAAGAAGGGACAGAAACGATCCTATTCCCGTCATACTGCCTGCCAGTTTCATGGAGCTCAAGCTGTTTTTGGCACGAAACCGGAAAAGATCACAATTTATAAGTTGCTGAATAGCCAAGGGAAGGTTATGTGACATAGATCACATTTCAATCTTTACCAATGAGTAATCTGAAGGTGAAGACACAAGCAAGACGACCCGAAGGGGGCCAATATGAAAATCGAAATTACCAGCAAAATCATCGACATCACCCCGGCTATCCGCGAGCGCATCGAATCCCGTTTTGAAAAGCTCGAACGTCTTCAGGTGCCTCTCATCACACCCCATGTGATTGTTTCCAAAGAGCGTCTGATGTTCACTGTCGAAGCCAGTGCTGGCATCCCCAACGGCAAACTGTTTGCCCAGGCAGAGCATGAGGATCTCTACGCCGCCATCAACGAACTGGGGCAAAAACTGGAGCGCCAACTCAACCGTCACACCGAAAAGCCGATTGCCCGTCGTGCCAATGCCGCGCTCAAAGAGCAGCCGCAACCGGATGAAGCTGACGCTTGATTGCATGCCGCAAGGCTAAAAATTCCAAAGAGCATAAAGGCGGGGGCACCCGCCTTTTTGTTGCCTGTGATTTGCCGACAAGCATCGCGTTACACCAGTGAACAGGCGCCATCAACTGAGCCAGTGCAACCGGGTATCCATCCCCTCTTGCAAACGATCGAGGATCGGCAGCAATACCAGCGGATCCTCCTGGCGTGGCATATCGGCCAGCTTTCCTTGCAACTGCTCCCGCGCCAGCGGTGACAGGTTGTCGTAGACCGCCTCATCGAGCAGTGGCTGTTTGACCGCCAGCGGCGGTGTTTGCAGCGCCAGCCAGAGCCGTACATCCACCATGCTTCCCCCTTGCTGCAACCGCTCATTGATGGCACTGCAGTCACTCCCCGCCCCTTCAGCCACCAGCACCTCTGCCGGTCTCAGCGCAAAGTGCAGACGCCAGTCACGGCTCTGGGGAGTGGCCGCCGGTTTGGCATCAAACCAGGGCTGCTCCTCCACCGCGTCGGTCAGCAGGGCCAGATGCAACCGGAAATCCGCCCGATCCCCATGCTGCAGGTCACGGTTGAGGCGCTGCCCCAACTGGCCCTCATCAACAAGCAGGTGATTACGGATTGAACTGGGCAGCATGAGATAACTCTCGAAAATGGCGATTTCACTGGTTATCGGCCACAAATCCAATTCTTTTAATGGAAAAATCCTGCTTGGGGGTTCACAAAACCGGAAGATCTGTTAGTATGCGCCTCGCACTTGTGGAGGGGTTCCCGAGCGGCCAAAGGGATCAGACTGTAAATCTGACGGCTCTGCCTTCGAAGGTTCGAATCCTTCTCCCTCCACCATTTCAAGTGCGACAAGTTGAAAGCAATACCCCGTGGAGGGGTTCCCGAGCGGCCAAAGGGATCAGACTGTAAATCTGACGGCTCTGCCTTCGAAGGTTCGAATCCTTCTCCCTCCACCA